>NZ_OZ007039.1:0-82500 GCF_963931675.1 uncultured Alistipes sp.
ACAGATTTCCGGAATTCTGGAAATATCCATTCAAAAGGAGATTCATGCACATTCATGGATATAGAGATGAAAATCCAACACGACAAATCATCAACCACTCAAATCTTCAAACGATGAAAACTTCCAATCAACAAACATCCGGTTCCTGGAACATCTCCATCTGCAATCAGAAGGGAGGTGTCGGCAAGTCGGCTCTTACGACGCTTCTTGCCAGCTATCTGCACTACATCTGCAAACGCAAGGTGCTGGTCGTCGACTGCGACTATCCCCAATGGTCGATCTACACGCAACGCACCCGCGAGTTGGAGATCCTCGATTCGAATGATTATTACAAGCTGCTGATGACGCGGCAGTTCAAAGTCTCGGGACAAAAGCTCTGGCCTGTTGTCCGTACCACCCCGGACAAAGCAGTCGATGAGGCTGAGCGTTTCAAATCGGAGAAGGAATATGCGCCGCAGATCGCACTCTACGATCTGCCCGGGACGGTCAACACCGAAGGTGTCATTGAGACATTCTCGAAGATGGACTGCCTGTTCCTTCCGATGAAGGCCGACAAGATTGTCATGGAGAGCGCACTCTCCTTTGCCCGTATCCTCTCGCGGCAACTTGTCGAAGATCCGGCAATCCGGCTCAAGCGCATCTTCCTTTTCTGGACGATGGTCGACCGTCGTGAAAAGACGTCGCTCTACGACTTGTATGATGACATTATCCGCCAACTTGGACTGCCACTGATGGAGACCCGTCTTCCATACCGATCAAAATTCAACAAAGAACTGTTGCCCGACAGCACGGGCGTAGGACGCTCGACCCTGCTGGCCCCGGAAAAGGCATTTACCGCCGATTCCCGGATTGGAGATCTGGCCCATGAAATACTCACCCTGCTTCAATCCCTGTAGATATGGCCAAGCGACAGAAAATGGAGATCGACGAGGGTCTGATCCGAAAGATGATTGCAGGCGAGGCCTCTCCCCGCGAAAAGAGTACCCAGGAAGATGCCTCTACAAAAGAGCCCCCGGAGCTTCCCGACCCTGCGGAGCCGGTTCCCGAACCGGAGACAGCGACGGCAGATGCTCCAGCCGCGGATGAATTGCCGCAGAGTTTCGCAGCTGAGAATCGCCGTCGGCGCACCATGCCCCTTCCCGACTACGAGCAGACATTCCTGCAACCCGTGAACTACGACCTCAGAGCCTCCCTCTCCGCAACAAAGGGTGTAAATCAAGTAATTACAAGATTTACACCCTTTTTTACACCCAAAAATTGAAGCAGAGTGCTTTTGCAATGCAATTCTACCTTAAGGTATTGTTGTTTTGAAAAATGTTTCTCTGATGATGCTAAAATTTTCCTTTCTATTACGCTCTATCTCCAAAGTAAGGCTCTCTGCTTGTCAGATATATGTTTCTAATTTGCCGCTTAATACGGACATGATGCATGAATCGATAACCCCTCTATCTACAGCGATTACCTTATCTACTAATATTAATCTTGCTTATTTTCTTACTTTCAGGTAGAGGTCTTTGTTTGGCTTGCCATGCTCATCAAGAGAATAATGTAATACAAAATTGCATTGGTGCATAAATTTAGCTCCAATATAGTTGGCATTCACCACGCGGCTATTAACTACCTCACAAGAATCAACCCGTGTTCCGGCAACCGTAACGGGAATCTTGAAAACGGTGAGCGTATCGGTCAATTTCCCTCCGTGCTGTTTGATTTTTTCTTCGTAAGGAAAGTGCGTTTTCAGCCGGTCTGCAAGTGCGTTGTTTATCTCCAATACTCCTGTATAACCCAAATCGAGCGTAAAGCGTACTTCTTCATTCAATCCATTCATATAAACCGGAATGGAATCCTCGCGCAATCCTTGAGGGAGATAGGTCATTCCTGCGGTCTCCTTCGCCAGCAGATCTTTGTTATTGGAATGGAAAAGCGTCATCGTGCCCGCTTCCGTGTCGAATTTCCACGTGCCAATAGCCAACATTTCCGTTCCGAACACGCCTTCATCTATCACATCATATATCACGTTATCTTTGCGAATGCCGTTGAACATCGGTTCTTGGATGCTTGCCTCACCAAAAGCAATAGAAGTGAATGTGTACAATTCCGGAGAATTTTTCTCTTGATACGCATTGGTGCTTTTAATCGGCAGATTCCCCCAGTATTCGCCACCGTAGGCTTGGATGGAATCTTCGCGCATAAGGCTTGTCGCTTGCGTGTCGATACGGAGCGGAACTTTGTGCGTGCCGTTGAGGGTACAATCAATCAGAAACCAACCCTCTTTGCTGTACTGAATCGGATATTGATAGCACGCGTTTCCCGGCAGGGCTGAACGGTATGCAAGCGTATGCGAACTATAACGGATGAAAGGATAAATAAACCAAGCGGCTCCGGCAGCAATCAAGACTATCACTATCGCTGCGATAATCAAATTACGTTTTGTCTTTTTCTTCATTGTATTATTTATATATGTTCATTAAAAATAAGTAACTATAAGTTTAGTGAATATAGTAATTTGTTACATTATATATTACAAAATATTGTTATTCATAACCTCAAACAAATACGGCAACAAAAATACTACTTTTTCATATGATACAATATAAGCAACTATTAAAACTTCAATCCTCTGCTTTTTCTTGCCTCTTCATCGGATTGTCGCAAACCTCGTCTTAACTTTTCCCATTGTTCCTTGAACCATTCGCTTATTGGCTGCCTGTTTATTGTCAGCACCAATTTATTATCATCAATTGAACTTTTCTCAACTCTGAAAATATTGTTTTTGATGTCAAACCTCCGCCTGTGTTCATCAGAATAAATTTTGCCACTACATTGTATGGCTTCTTTCTTTGTCAAAAGTCTGTCAATCATATCTTTAGTAAATCCGATGGCAGCGCACAATTTTTCCATTCTCAGCATCTCTTTAAGCATCGGAAACCACTTGAAAGCCTTTTCAAGCAGGATATTCAGCCGTGATATTTCCTTGTCTCTGGCTTCAAGCTCCCGATTATGTATTCCTTGAAGATTGCGTATCTGCTTGCCATGCTGCTCTTGCATGAGTTGCATTTGAACTTTCAAGTCATCAATTCCTTTGTCCCTCTTGGCAATTTCCCGATGCAGTTCTTCATTGGACTGTTCCAGTTTCTTCATTTTCCCGCTGCCGAAAAGAGAACCCACTCCGCTTACTATGACCGTAGCGGCATCGGTGGCTGCACCTTTGAGCTTGTCCGTGCGTATCTCCGATTTCACTTGACGGAGTTCCTGTTCGGCAAGATTTATCTGTTCTTCTTTGTGCCGCTTTGCAGCATCCATGCGTTGCAGTTCGGCTTTCTGCTTCTCAATGATAAAATCGTTCCGTTCCAGATGTTCCTTGCCTGTTACAGCCTTTGACTGTCCACGCTCCATCAGCAGAATGTTGGATGCCAAACTCTGCATCTCAGTCATATCCTCATCATTGAGTTTACGGCTCTTGCCTGTATCGTGGTTCATCCAGTCGAATACGATATGGGCATGGTAATTCGGTTTGAACCACCTTTCGCCTACTTGGAAACTCTCCCTGTCCTCCGGGTCAGGCTGTCCGTTCAGCCAATGCCCTTCGTCCTTGTGCAGGAAGATTTGCAGCGGTGTGATACCCCAACGTCTTTGACACTCTTTACCGAATTTACACACGTCTGCCAATGTCGTATCCGCTCTGATGAGCAATACTCCCTCACGGATTGGTGAGCATCCAGCTACTTTTATAATCTTCCCATTCTTTCCCTTGCGTTCACGCTCCTTTTCTTGCATCGCTCGTCCGGTCTTTTCTTTGACCATCCGTTTGATGTTTTCATAGTGCACCTGCAGATCAGGACTGCCAAAGTTCGGGTTTATCCACTGCTCGTTATCGGCAGTAAGTTCGGGCACGATGTAGATTTGAGATTTGCCGATATTGCGCATATACTCGGCAGTTCTCCGGTTATGAGCCCCGCTTGATGTAACTCTGCAGGGCTTGATATGTATGCTTGACTTTGTTGCCATATTCTTAAATTTTGATTCGGATTGTTGATAAAATATTCTGTTGTCTGCTCATTGCCGCACAGGGTTCTTAGGGGTGTAACCCATAAGCGGAGATTGCAAAGAGAGGGTCACTCTTTGCTCGGGGTTCTCAGGGGAGAAACGCCCTGAGTGGGTCATTAGGGCAAAGCCCTAATCCCCTCGGGAGAGCCCACAACTACGTAAGCGAAGCGTGTAGTTATAGTGGGCTATAACCGGAAGCCTTTCGGTTTCTTGGATAGCGTATCATTCCTCTTTTTGACAGATTGCGATTGCTCTTTCCTATCGGCTATTCGTTTCTGTAAATATTCGTTCAGATCTTTACATCCACTGTAGATTTGCGAGGCGTCACGTATATACCGAGTAGCATCATACTCCTTTCGGATTTGCTGTACTGCTTCCATTCCTGCACGGTCATTGTCAAAGAAACAGTGGATGCGCTCATAGCTTCCCAACGTATAGAGTGCCTTGGGAACATTGGCTACGGAATTAAGAACCATGTAATCCTGTCTGTCGAAGTCGGGTGATTGCGGACAGCTTTCCAGCTTTAAGGAAAGAAAGGAAAGGTAATCCATAAATCCCTCAAAAACGTAACATCTACTCCTTGGCTTTCCTGACTGTCTGATATGGGATATTTCTTTCGGTGCGATACATCCCTTGAAATATCGGTTGCGAATTTCATATCCGCCCGATATGTTCGGAAAGGCAATGGCGAAATACCGTTTGCCGTTGTGGGTGAAACGGGCTTCCTTACATTCTCTTTTCGCCAGTGCCGTGTTTATCCCTCTTTCCTGTAGGTAGGCAAGCAGGGCAGGAGAAGCCAGCTGTACAATGTCCAATTGCTGAAAACTCGGTTCGGAAAATGATTGCTTGCCAAAAGAGAAAGATATGGGACGTATGTGTGGTGTCTGCTCCTCAATTTTCTGTAGAAGATAAGGCACATAATCGGAACAGTAGAGTTCCTCTGCCAGTGCGATGATATTTCCACCTTTACCGATTGCAAAATCATACCATTGGTTGCGTTCGGTATTTACTTTGAACGAGGGTTTTGTCTCTTCCCGTAACGGGGATTTATACCACAAGTTGATACCTTGCTGTTTGACGGGAGAATGTCCCAAGCTGTACAGAAAATCCGCTATCCTGATTTGTTTTGCTGTCTGTATATCCATAATAAGATGAGTATTTGAATAATGGTTGGAATATTTATTTCTCTTTTCGCCCGTACCTTTTTATGAAGTACGGTCTGTATAATCACTTCACTTTATTTTCGTATATATAGGATACGGTAATAAAGTGAAGCGGTTTTACATTTTCTGCAATCGCTTCGCTTTATCCTTAATATATAGACCAGCCGAATAAAGTGAAGTGGTTACAGGTTAGACGGTCTAATAGTGAAAGTCCGGCTTGAACGTGTATTTCCTGCCGTTCTCCTGTACTATCATCCGTTTGTTCCGGAGCATGGTAATAAGTGATACCGCCTTTTGATGGTTCAGTTTTACACCTACCGACATATATGCCTTGACTAAGGCGGTTTCCAGATCCTTGTAGCCGTATTCCTCTTTCAGCCCGAAAGCCGCTTCCAATGCTATACGGTGCTGCTGTTCGGTAATATGCCTGTAAGGGTCGAACTTTTCCTCTTCCGGTCTTCCGGGTTTCTTCGCTTCTGGTCTGTACCCCTCTATGAGTTCAGGCAATGCATTGTCGTTGATACGGAATGCGAAAGGCTCAAAATCCATTGCACGGATGTGCATGGCTGAAACATTGCTTATGTCTCCGTTGCCCTTATCCTTTTCCACAAGAAGCACGGTTTCCGCCTTGTTGTTCAGCTCCGTACCGATATGACCTCTTGCGTTTTCATCGCCTTTGTTCTGGTGGAGTATCGTATGGATATGTATCTGCCTGTCATCCGTCCACTGCATCAGCTTGGATATGATGCGTGTCGATTCTCCCGGACTGTTGATGTCATATACCATATCACGGATGCCGTCTATGACTACAAGCCCTATGTCCGGTGTATTATAGATAGCCTGTTCGACAATCCTGATACGCTGTTCGGGTGTGTATTTCCTCAAAGCGAGAAACTCCAAATGTTCATAGTCCCTGTCATCAGAAAGACCAGCCAGTCGTAAAATACGTTTCATAACTTTCAGACAGTGATAAGGGCTTTGTTCCGTGTCCACATAAAGAATCTTTCTTTTTTCTTCCGGTAGTTCCGCAACATACCGCAGTACCGTACCGTTTTTCAATGCGGCGGCTACGATAGCCGATACATTGAAAGTCTTTTTACTCTTGGCTTTGCCGATGGATGCACTGAAATTGCCCAGTGTACCAATGACCGAACCTTGCACTTTTAGAATCTCAGGTGCTTTCTCGTAGATTTTCGACAGGCTCAGGCGTGAAGCTTGCCAAAGGATTATTGCCTGTTCTGCCGAAATCTCCTTTATTTCTTTCATATAGTCCATAAGCATACCTCCCATTATTTCCGTCCTCCTGTTTTCTTCCCGGCAAGTTCAAGAGCCAATTCTGCATCTACGATAATCTTGCGCCCTATCTGGGTAATAGCCTTGTCTATCTTACCGCTTTTCTTTATGCGGTTGGCAGTGGGCAGACTGCACCCGAACAGTTTGGCTATACCGAGTATTCCGTACACATACTTCTTTTCCGTGTCTGTAACGGGTTGCGGCAATGCTTCGGCCTGACCTGAAGCGTGCTTACTCAGGAATATGAATTCTTCTCCTGTCATCTGCCAGACGGGTTTTGATAATAATTCTTGGATATTTGTCATCGTCCAATCTATTTAGTCGTTAAACAATCAGCCCTGCGCACTGGCTGCTATTTCTGTTCTCGAACGATGCAAAATTAGGTAGGGTTATGAGTGGTAAGGATGGGGATGATATAAACCGAATATCATTGTATCTTATTGAATGTCAGAAAATAAAAATACCACTCAAAAATTATTTTGAGTGGTAAAAGTGGAACTTTCGTAAAGTATCAGGATATATCACGGATTATCTGAATATATGTTCCATTTCCTTGGCGAATTTCTGGTTGCTGTCACTTGGAAAATCAGAAACCGGCTCCTTGTATTTGGATTTGTAGTAGCTGTCGTCAATATCCAGCAATTCCAGTATTCCGGCCTTCCATTTGTCCTTGTCCTGCTTGGAGAGTTTCTCGCCCATCAGGAATATCAGATAGCATACACGGATTTTCTCTCTCGGTTTGATTCTCAACTTGCAGTTGCAGGGTTGCAGGTTCATATTGGCATAGAAATCCAGTGCGGAAATTTCCTCGAACTGTTCTCCAACACATACCTCATGAATGAGCGAAAGCAATTTCATGCTGAAATATTCTTGTTGTCCGTCCGTCGTTTCCTGCTGGCTGATGGGGTTGCCCGGCTCGTCCTGTCGTTTCCCGTCAGGAATGTATTTTTTCAATATGTCCAGAAAAAGGCGGCTTTGGCGGTATATGTCCGTACAACGGTTCTTCATATATTGGAACGCCTCTTTCCTTGCAGCCTTTTGCTGGTCATAGAGTTCGTTCAGTATGGCTCTTTCCTTGTCATATTCAGCCTTGCAGCGTTCATATTCTTTCTCCGCCTGCTTTTCCTCTTCGGCGGTATGTTCCCTATAGCCAATGGAATCATACTTGTTGTTGGCTTCATTCAGCGGCTTGCTCAGACTTCTTGTAACATCCAGTTGGGCTTTAATTTCAGGGGAATACCTTTCCATGTGCTGATAGCAAACACGTTCTATCACACTGTCACTTATGGGGTGCGTTTCATAAGACTGTATGCTCTTTTCTATTTCGGTTCTCAGGCTGCTGAGTATCAAGGTGTATTGTTCTTTTTGCCTGTCAAGCACCAGTTCAAGGATAGCGGCTTCAAAAGACTTTGTGTCACTATACTGCCGATAGAAATCCGAAATGAATTTCTGCCTGTCAAAAGAGAAAACGTGATTGTCTATATAGTCCCTGTATATTCTGTTGAGTTCTCCGTACCGGGGGATTATCGTCTGTATCTTGTCTGCCATAGGTGTCTTACTTTTGTTTGTTCTTTTCATTGTCAAGAAGCATCGTCAGTTCTTCTTCCACCTGTTCTATGCTCGGCAATGCCGATTTCAGGTTCTCTGGTACGGCCTTGCTGAGTTGGTAGTCACTGATGCCGATAGGCTGGTCATAGCCTGTCAGTGCATACTGCGCAACAATCTCATCCTTGCCCTTGCACAGCAGCAGCCCGATGGTCTTGTTGTCATTTTCTCCCCTCAGTTTGTCGTCCACCACATTGATGTAGAAATTCAACTGTCCGGCGTATTCCGGTTTGAACGGGGTGGCTTTCAGTTCCACAACCACGTATGCATGGAGCTTGATATTGTACAGAATCAGGTCGGCATAGAAATCGCTGTCGCCAATCTGGAAATGCTTCTGCCTTGCGACAAAGGCGAATCCGTTGCCCATTTCCAAAAGATAACGGGTAACGTGCTTCACCAGTTGTTCCTCTATGTCCCTTTCGTCCGCACGTTCTTTGGCTCCCGCCAAGTCAAAGATATACGGGTCTTTCAACAGGTAGTTGGCAAGGTCGCTTTGGGGCGCAGGAAGCGTGGCGGTAAAATTATTGACCTTGTGGCTGTTGACTTGCCGTTCAAACAATTTGCTTTCAATCTGCATTTTAAGAGTATTGCTGCTCCAGCCCATTTCCACGGATTGCTTCATATACCAGTAATCGACACCCAACGGAAGGGAACTGTTCAGCAGAATCACATGGCTTGCCCAATTGATTTTTGCAACAGGTGATGCCAGGAACAGTTTTTCTATGTCCTCAATCGCTATTTGGTAAGCGGCAGCGACTGTTTGGGCTACATCCTGAATTTGTGCAAGAGGTTCTTGCACAATTGCAACTTCCTTGTTGTCTGAGGATTGAATTTGCGCAAGAGGCTCTTGCGTAAATGACACATTGTTCAGGCTTTGAAGTTCATCCGTGATTTTCTGCACACTTGGAGCAAGTAATTTCACATCGGTTTCTATGAAACTCCGTAATGCGCCCAATGGATAGGAGCGTGCGAACTGGCACATATAAGCCAAGTTCCTGACCGAATACCCTTTCTTTTCGGGATAATTGAACCGTATCGCCTGCGCCAGTCTCTTGATGACCTTGCCGCCCCAACCTTGCAGTTTCTGGTGGTATAAAATGTAATTACCCATCTTCCAGTAATGGAACAGCATCTGCGCATTGGCGGCACTGATGAGCCGGACTTGCGCCTGCTCTATTTCCGAGCCGATGGCATTGACGAAAGCCTCGAAACTTCTTTTTTCTATATTGTTGTTATCGTTGTTGCTCATTGTTGTATGTATTGAAAGTTACAAAGATAAGCCCAATAACAGGCATACCGTGAAACTTGCTGATTGTTTTTATAGTTGGTTGAATTTATTCATTGCATTTGCCTTAATGTCATCTGCGATGTCAATGTAAGGTTTCATGGCTTTATAATCGCTGTGTCCTGTCCATTTCATTACGACCTGTGCCGGAATACCGAGAGCCAGTGCATTACAGATGAATGTCCTTCTTCCTGCGTGTGTGCTAAGCAATGCATATTTCGGTGTAACTTCATCTATACGTTCATTCCCTTTATAGTAGGTTTCTCGTATAGGTTCGTTGATCTCTGCAAGTTCACCCAGTTCCTTCAGGTAATCGTTCATTTTCTGATTACTGATAACGGGCAGTGCCATGTGGTTTTCAAAATGGATGTCCTTGTATTTTTCAAGTATGGCTTTACTGTACTTGTTCAGTTCAATACTCAGACTGTCTGCCGTTTTAACGGTGGTAACTTCTATGTGGTCGGACTTGACATCACTTCGTTTTAGGTTACGAACATCTGAATAACGCAGACTGGTAAAGCAACAGAACAGAAAAACATCCCGGACACGTTCCAGATATTGTTTGTCTTTGGGTATCTGATAGTCTTTCAGTCTATTCAATTCGTCCCATGTCAGAAAGATTACTTTCTTTGAGGTGGTCTTCAATTTCGGTTTAAATGTATCGTATGCAATGTTTTGATTATATCCCTTTTTGAAGCTCCATCGCAGGAACCATTTGAGAAATCCTATCTGTTTGCCGATGGTACTGTTTCTCATGTCTTTTTTGTCACGCAGGAAGTTTACATACTCGTTTAGTCCGAACTCATCGAAATACTCAAAAGTCACATTTTCTTTGAACTCTTTCAGGTGATTTTTTACGGCTGCAAATTTTTCGTATGTGGATTCAGTCCAGTTATTCTGATTGCCACATTCCTTAACGAACTCATCGAATACCTCCCAAAAACTTATCTTTACGTCTTCCTGGTCTTCACTTGTATCTTTCATCCGCAGGTTGAATGCGTCCTTTAATTGTTGAGTAGTGGGCATAGTTTCCTGTACCTCAAATTCTTTGAATACGTTTTGAATTTCGGTATAGTATTTCAGGAGATCGGCATTGATTTCGGATGCACTTTGCTTTAATTTGTTGGTACATCCGTTCTTTACTCGCTGCTTGTCAGCATCCCACTTGGCTACATCAATGCGGTAACCCGTTGTAAATTCAATACGCTGGCTTGCGTATATGACGCGCATACGGATGGGAACATTCTCCACGATTGGCACACCGTTCTTTTTCCGGCTTTCCAATGCAAAAATGATGTTTCGTTTGATATTCATAATTGGGTGCGTTTGAAATTCTACACCCAAATATACACCCAATATTTGGAATGGCAAAAGATATTCAGAAAGATTTAGATTTACTACACACTCCAAATAGTGAGTGATTATCAATAGTTTGCAATTTTATGATATTTCTTGAACATGTAGGTTCGAGAGCCTCCCTCTATGTGAGTCGTGCCACCAAACTCAAGATTCTGGAGATTGTCAAAAAGATCGGCAACGAACGTCTTACGGCCACCTCTTTCGTGGACAACATCCTGCGCCACCATATCACCACCTTCCGGGACGAAATCAACCGGATCTACAAAACCCGCAATAAGGAAACCATTGTTTAACCTAAAAATTTTACAGTTATGTTTTACAACCCATCTTATCTTGTACTTGCGATCATTTTCCTCGGAATTGCTCTTGCTATCCAAATGGGGTATTTCTGGCGAACGAAGCGAAAAGCCCGGATTCCCGATTCCAATCAGGAAGACTCCGACCAGCCAAAGGCCGCAACCGAGTTTGAGCGGATTTTCATGACGCCGCTCACCATTCGGGCACGGAGCGCCATTTACGTCAGTGGAGCCACCAAGCAGAAGATTCTGGAGATTGTCCGGAAGGTCGGTGGCGAACGAATGACCGTCACCTCCTATGCGGAACACATCCTGCGGCAACACCTTGCCCAGTACAAGGAGGAGATCAACCGCATCTACGAGGAACGCGGCAAGAAAGATCTGTTTTGAAAATGGACTTCCCGAGTTCCCTTCTCAAGAGAATTGCACGATGGCATTGGCGGTGGCTTCCGCAGCGGTGGAGAAAGTCCGCAGAATCCCGGGCTGACGGGCCGGACAGCAAGGTCGATTCGGAGCAGGCCGCCGAGCCCCGCCGGGGAGAACCGCCCTCACTGATAATCCCGAAACATTACGCGGTTACCGGCCATCTGCGGCCTCGGAAGGCCATTCCGTCACCTGCGGAATCAAAACCCGAAGATGCTGCTACATTTGTTCCGCCCCCGGCCGAAAAGCCGGCCTCGATGCAGGGCTGGGGCGAGCTGGTCCTCCAGGGTCCGATCCGCGAGAACGGCGAGACCGTAGAGCCGCGGGAGCCCCGGCCGCCCTTGCGGCTTCCGTCCCTGCAGGACAACGGCGAGCTGCACGATCCGGAGGTCCAGGCGCTGCTCCGGAGCGCCGAAGCGGGCGAGCGTGTCCTTGCGCCGGATGTTACGGAGGAGGAGCGCCGCGAGATTGAGAATTTTGACCTGCGAAACTATGTCTGACCCTCAAAAAAACGAATGCACGATGAACTGGAATCGGGATTACGGCTGACGCCCGAATGATTTGCTGCAGGAAGCAACGGTTTGCTTCCGTCCCGGTCGCAGACTGCCTCAAAAGGCGGGCTGCGGCCTTTTTCACACCCATTACCAAACTGCAAAACCGATGAAAAAAAGCGCAATCTTCTTGATTCTGATGCTCCCCGCATCGCTTGCCTCCTTCGCACAGGGCAACGGCATGGCCGGAATCAGCGAGGCGACCAACATGGTCACCTCCTATTTCGATCCGCTCACCAAACTGATCTTCGCCGTGGCTGCCGTGCTTGGACTGGTGGGCGGCGTCCGCGTCTACTCGAAGTTCAACAGCGGCGATCCCGACGCCTCGAAGTCCGCCACGGCACTCTTCCTCTCATGCGTCTTTCTGGTTATCGTCGGCACCGTCTTACGCTCCTTCTTCCTCTGATATGGCACAGTACACCATCCACAAGGGCGTCGACCGACAGGTCGAATTCCAGGGGCTGACCTCGCACTATCTGATTCTCTTTGTTGCCGGGCTGCTGGGCATCTTCCTGCTCTTTGTCATCCTCTACGCCGGAGGGGTTCCGCAGGGCATCTGCATCCTCTTCGCCGTCACGGGCGGCAGCGGCCTCACCTGGGCGACCTTCTATCTGAACCGCCGCTTCGGGCCCCACGGTCTGATGAAGCTCCTCGCCCAGCGGCAGCATCCGCGCCGCATCATCCACCGCCGGAGTGTGCGCCGCCTGCTCGAACGTCGAACCTTACCCAAACGATGATGCCATGCGAGGAACCCTAAAAACTTCGACCCTCGAGTCGAAATTCCCGCTGCTGGCCGTCGAGGGGAACTGCATTCTCTCAAAGTTCGCCGACGTGACGGCCGCCTTCCGCGTGACGCTCCCGGAGCTCTTCACCCTGACGGCCGAAGAGTACGAAGCGCTGCACACCACCTGGGTCAAGGCACTGAAGGTCCTCCCGGACCACACCATCGTCCACAAGCAGGACCTCTTCATCGAGGAGCGTTACGAAACACCCGATCCCGAGGCCGAGCGCACGTTTCTCTCCCGGGCCTATGAACGCCACTTCAACGAGCGACCCTTTCTGCGCCACACCTGCCACCTCTTCATCACGAAGAGCACCCCCGAACGGCTGCGGCAGACAAGTGCTTCGTCCGTGCTGTGCCGGGGCTTCATCATCCCGCAGGAGATCCGCGACGGGGAGGCTGTGACCCGTTTTCTGGAGAGTGTCGCCCAGATGGAGCGCATCCTGAACGATTCGGGGCTGCTGCGGGTCGACCGCCTCACGGAGGCGGAGATCGTCGGCACGGATTCCGATGCGGGGCTGCTGGCCCGTTACTTCGCGCTCTCGGACGAGCGGCAGGCTATAGTCAACGAGGATATACGTCTTGATCCGGGCATGATGCGCATCGGCGACAAGCTGCTCTCGATGCACACGCTCTCCGATCTGGATCTCCTGCCGCAGAGCGTTGCGACGGACTTCCGCTACGAGCGTCTCTCGACCGACCGCTCGGAGTGCCGGCTCTCGTTCGCGGCCCCCGCGGGGCTGCTGCTCGGATGCTCGCACATCTACAACCAGTATCTCTTTCTGGACAACCACGACGAGACCCTCAAGCGGCTCGAAGCCCGGGCCCGCAACATGAACTCGCTGGCGAACTATTCGCGCGGCAACACCCTGAACAAGGAGTGGATTGACCTCTACCTGAACGAAGCCCATTCGCAGGGGCTGCGCTCCGTGCGGTGCCACTGCAACGTCGTGGTCTGGGCCGAGAGCGAGGCGGAGCTCAAACGGCTGCGCAACGACGTGGGGTCGCAGCTCGCCACAATGGGCTGCACGCCCCACCACAATACGGTGGACGTGCCGGTGCTCTTCTGGGCCGCCATCCCCGGCAACGAGGCCGACTTCCCCGCCGAGGAGAGCTTTCTGACCTTCCTCGAGCAGGGGGTCTGCCTCTTCAACGGCGAGACGAACTACCGCTCGTCGCTCTCGCCCTTCGGCATCAAGATGGCCGACCGGCTCACGGGGGTTCCGCTCCATCTCGACATCTCGGATCTTCCGATGAAGCGCGGCATCACCACCAACCGCAACAAGTTCATCCTGGGTCCCTCGGGCAGCGGAAAGTCCTTCTTCACGAACCACATGGTCCGCCAGTATTACGAACAGGGGGCGCATATCCTGCTCGTCGATACAGGAAACTCCTACGAGGGGCTCTGCTCGCTGATTCACCGCACGACGCGGGGACGCGACGGCATCTACTTCACCTACACTGAACAGGAGCCCATCGCCTTCAACCCCTTCTACGTCGAGGACGGGGTCTACGACATCGAGAAGCGCGAGTCGATCAAGACTCTGCTGCTGACGCTCTGGAAGCGCGAATCCGAGGAGCCGACACGCGCGGAGGAGGTGGCTCTGTCGAACGCCGTGAACCTCTACCTCTCGAAGCTCAAGACGGACGATTCGATCCAGCCCTCGTTCAACACCTTCTACGAGTTTCTCACCTCGGACTACCGTCGGCTGCTGGAGCAGAAGCACGTCCGCGAGAAGGATTTCGACCTTGCGAACCTGCTCAACGTGCTGGAGCCCTACTACCGGGGCGGCGAGTACGACTACCTGCTCAACTCCGACCGGCAACTGGACCTGCTCTCGAAGCGATTCATCGTCTTCGAGCTGGACAACATCTCTTCGAATAAAACGCTGCTTCCCGTGGTGACGATCATCATCATGGAGGTCTTCATCAACAAGATGCGGCGGCTGAAGGGCATCCGCAAGATGATCCTGATCGAAGAGTGCTGGAAGGCCCTCACCTCGGCCAACATGTCGACCTACATCCGCTATCTCTACAAGACGGTGCGCAAGTATTTCGGCGAGGCAGTCGTCGTCACGCAGGAGGTCGACGACATCATCTCCTCGCCGATTGTCAAGGAGTCGATCATCAACAATGCCGACTGCAAGATCCTCCTCGACCAGCGCAAGTACATGAACAAGTTCGACCAGATCCAGACGCTGCTCGGCCTTTCGGAGAAGGAGCGGGCGCAGATCCTCTCGATCAACCAGGCGAACGATCCCCGCCGCACCTACAAGGAGGTTTGGATCGGACTCGGAGGCGTGCAGTCGGCGGTCTATGCCACGGAGGTCTCGTCCGAGGAGTATCTCGTGCGCCCGTAAGGGGATTTGACAAATGTCACTGTGGCAAGTGGCTGGGAGTGAGTTTATAAGCCCATTAACAACCGACTTATCTGAAAGGGAAACTGGACAGGGAGTGGAGCATGTCGGTAAAGCCATAAGTCAGCCAACTATCAGGCTGCGACTGAATGGCAAGTTAAAAAGATAGATATAAGGATAAAGCCTGCATTGGTTGAACGATAGTCCGAGCAGTCGTATCCTTGGGCGGTGACGGAAGATAGTTATATACGTCACACTGCGGTACTACACCGATGACAGATAGCGGATGTAGCATAAACTGACCGCAGGGCAACTGCCATAAGCAGTAAAGGACGAAAGTCGTATCCGACAATCTATCGCGCCAAACAGTTGTCAAGTTCCTAAACGGGGATTGCCTAAACCGGAACGCCGCAAGGCTATTAGGTGTAGACCTATGAATATCCGGCATGGCAACGGAGCTTCCATAGTAGTCTGAGCAGGGTAACGCCCTGTACATGGCGAAGGGAAGCAGCTAATTAAGTTTAACAATTTAACGGAAAATGTGTGAGACATGAGAAATCCAGAGAATGTGTTAAACAGTCTGTCTAAACACAGCAAGGACTCAAGCTACAAGTTTGAGCGGCTGTACAGAGTGCTGTTTAATGAAGAAATGTTCTATGCTGCTTACCAGCGTATTTACAGCAAGGCGGGCAACATGACGGCAGGAGCCGATGGGCAAACCATCGACGGAATGAGCATCGACCGCATTAAGCAACTGGTTGATAGCCTTAAAAATGAGACTTATCAGCCAGCTCCGTCCAAAAGGGCGTACATCCCGAAGAAAAACGGGAAAAAACGCCCGCTTGGCATCCCCTCATTCAACGACAAATTGGTGCAGGAAGTGGTTAGAATGATATTGGAAGCTATCTACGAGGGCAGTTTTGAGCATACCTCGCACGGGTTTCGGCCCGGGCGTAGTTGCCATACCGCACTTATCAGCATACAGAAGTCATTCTCGGCCGTGAAATGGTTCATTGAGGGCGACATCAAAGGGTTCTACGACAACATCGACCATGATGTGTTGATAAGCATCCTGCGGGAACGCATCGCCGACGAGAGATTTCTACGGCTTATCCGCAAAATCCTGAACGCCGGTTACGTCGAAGATTGGGTATTTCACAGAACGTACAGCGGCACGCCGCAGGGCGGTATTGTCAGTCCAATACTGGCGAATATCTACCTCGACAAACTCGACAAGTACATCCGTGAGTATATCAACCGGTTCAACAAGGGGGAGATACGGAAAGGCAACGCTCAGTACAAGCTCTACGAGCAGCGGAGATACCGGCTGGCTAAGAAGCTGAAAAATGAGAAAGATGAAAAGGTAAGAGAACAGATGACCGCTGAAATCAAGCGGCTACGGGAAGAAAGGAACAAGTTTCCCGCGCGTAATGAAATGGACAGCAGTATCAGACGCATAAAATACGTTCGGTACGCAGATGACTTTCTGATTGGAATAATCGGTAGTCTGGAAGACTGCAAAACGGTAAAAGAGGACATTAAAAACTATTTAAAAGAGGCTCTTAAACTGGAACTGTCAGATGAAAAGACACTGATAACCAGCGCACAGAAACCCGCCAAGTTCCTCGGATTCGACATTTTTATCCGTAGGAGCAATGATTTACGCAAGGATAAAAACGGCAGAACGGTCAGGGCGTTCGGACACGTCCCGGTCTTGTATCTGAATTTTGAAACAATGCGAAAGAAACTCTTTGACTACAAGGCCGCAAGAATAGCGGTCGTGAACGGCAAAGAGGTATGGAAATCCATCGTCAGAACGTACATGATCGATTTGGACGACCTGGAAATAGTCAGTCAGTTCAACGCCGAAATCCGGGGATTCTACAACTACTACTCGATAGCCAATAACAGCCCGGCCATCAACTCTTTCTATCACATCATGTCATACAGTATGTACAAGACTTTCGCAAGAAAGTACAAGTCGTCTGTTAAGAAAATCCTGACCAAGTATAAAAAGGGAGGGACGTTCAAAGTGGCATATGAGAACAAGAAGGGTAAAATGCTCTACCAATCATTCTATCACGAAGGCTTCAAACGCAAAAAAAATGCAGGGGCTACCTCATGCGACACTATCCCGCGGACAGTTACAATAACTGGTGGTCGTA
This sequence comes from uncultured Alistipes sp., assembly GCF_963931675.1. NCBI lineage: Bacteria > Pseudomonadati > Bacteroidota > Bacteroidia > Bacteroidales > Rikenellaceae > Alistipes > uncultured Alistipes sp. The sequence goes on from NZ_OZ007039.1 coordinate 17,326, forward strand.
ATAGCCTGATGGAAAGGCTGAAACTCCAAGTCTGCGAATTATGCGGTGCTACGGATAAACTCGAAATGCACCACGTCCGCAAACTTAAAGACCTGACAGGTAAGTCCGATTGGGAGAAGAGAATGATCGCCCGGCGCCGGAAGACGCTGGCGGTCTGCTCAAAGTGTCATGCAAAGATAGACCCTGACCGACGGATCAGACTGAATTAGTTAGTGGAGAGCCGGATACAGGGAGACTTGTAAGTCCGGTTCGGGGGCGAGTGCCCGGAAACCTATCATAGAAATATGACAAGGCGCTGGGTACTTAGCCTACTGCTACACCACCGAGGAGCGGGAGAAGATGGAGGTGATGGCCCGGGCCGAGAAGCTCGGCGGTGACATCCAGGCAGCCATCCGCGCGCTGGCCCGCGAGCGGGAAAACCAAAAATCCCAGCCATGAAACAGATCCTTTGGAACTGCGTCGGGCTGCTGCTGGCGTTGCTGTTCCTGCTCGGCGGATTCCGGCTCTTCTACGATTTCGAATACCACAAGATCCGCCCGCTGTGCGGCGAGTGGCGTTCGACACGGAATGACACCCGGCTCGAAATCGACCATCGGGACGATGGATTCTGGATCCGCATCCATCGCCACGATTCGCGGACGGGTCGTGAATCCTTTGAAATGCACCCGCTGAAGTATGCCTCGTGTATCCATTACGAGACTTACGGCCGTGCGCGTGTCGACCTCTTCCACACCCCCGGCTCCAACCTGCTGCTGGTCATTCCGGGAGGTATTTTCAAACGCGATTTATCCAACCTTCAAAACAACTTACCATGAGTAGTACCCCAAACATCACCCCCGCGGAGGCGCTCACGGCGCTGCGGGCCGAAATCCGACAGCGCACCCGGCTTGTGCGGCTCATCACCTCATTGCAGGAGGAGATCGCCTGTGACCGCATCTGCGGATCGTGGCTCTCGACGGAGAACAACCTCTCGGCCTCGATCCGCCGCATCTGCACCCGAACCTACCGGATGCTGATCTTCGACAACACGCTCTGCTACCGGCGGCTGGTGCAGGATACCGTCATCACGACCGAGCGGCGCTCGCTGCTCTTCGACAGTCGCGACGACCCCCGCGACATGAACCCCATCGAGCTCGACCCCGAGAGCGACACGCTGCTGCTGGGCTGCTACGGACGCTTTGTCGCGGAGGAGCGGGCCTGCCGGCGTGCGGAGCAGGAGAGCATTTCCGAGGAGTGTTTCACAGATCATGAACCCGAGGCATGAAGTGGCGCGAAGTATTCGAGGGGCTCTTTCGCCCTGCAGCCGGGAGTACCCCGCAGTGATGCAGCCCTCCGAAGCTATGCCCCGCAAATTGAGACATTGAACCACCCTCAAAAAACGACCGAACCATGAAACCACGCATCATTCTGCTCTGCCTCGGGCTGCTCCTGACAGCCCGGGCTGCGCAGGCACAATGGGTCGTCACGGACCCTACGAACCTCGCACAGGGAATCATCAACTCCACCAAACAGATCGTCGAAGCGGCCCGCAACGGATCGACCCTTCTGCAAAGTTTTCAAGAGACCGTAAAGATCTACGAGCAAGGGGTGTGACACGAAAAGTTACATAAATGACTGTTTAACAGAGGATAGTCCATCGTGTATGGAAGCCGGAGTTTAAACCTGCTGTTCCGTCAGCAGTAGCCTACGGGCGCGTGCATTACAAGCAATTGTTTTGTACGAAGCCGCCCGGACAAAGTAGCCCGCCGCAAGGAAAGCGGAAGCCGTGAGGCAGACGCAATTATCGCCAGCATCAGGCGGTTAGGGAGCGAGGCTGAGTGATATGGCTAACGTAAGTGAACTGTCATTGACGCATCGTAAGGTATGAAACAAGCTAAAGATGCTATAAGGCTTGAACCAAAAGGTAAGCAGCCGGATAACCTCGAACCTTGTGGGGTTACACGGACACAAGCGCTGCCGGTGTATAGACAGAGCCTAAGTCATTCGATGTCATTTATGTAAAACGTGGTAAGCCCGTATCTCTCCTGTTTAAGGACAGGTAAGTGAGCCGCAAGGCAAACCGAATGGGGTGCGGGTATAGGATTGCGGAAAAAGCGAATGCCCTTCTGTAATGGAATGGATAGGAGTTTCAATGTTACTCCACGGGAAACCGGGCAGACTTCCGCATTAGGTAACTCTTTACAAGGAACTTGTTGAACTTTTTAAAGGAGGAAAGCAAATGAACGAGATGAAAAGATCGTGTGCACCTACTGACCGACAGCCGCACTGGGAGAATATCGACTGGGACAAATGCGACCGGGAGGTTAGAAAGCTGCAAGCACGTATTGTAAAGGCTCAAAAGGAAGGTCGCTACGGCAAGGTCAAATCCTTGCAGTGGCTGCTGACCCACTCGTTCACGGCCAAAGCTCTGGCTGTGAAACGGGTGACTTCCAACAAAGGGAAGAATACATCGGGAGTGGACAAGGTATTATGGTCTACTCCTGCTGCCAAGGCGAATGCCATTCGTGTGTTGAGAAGGCGGGATTACAGGCCTATGCCTTTGAAACGGGTAAACATTCGCAAGAGCAACGGGAAATTACGCCCGTTGGGAATACCCACGATGAAAGACAGAGCCATGCAGGCATTGTATCTCATGGCATTAGACCCCGTAGCAGAAACTACTGCGGACAACCATTCCTACGGATTCCGCAAAGAGAGGTGCACGGGTGATGCCATCCATCAATGCTACATCAATCTGTCCAAAGAATCATCGCCGCAGTGGGTTCTGGAGGGCGACATTAAAGGATGCTTCGACCACATCAGCCATGAATGGCTGCTCAACAATATCCCGATGGATAAAGTGATGCTCCGGAAATGGCTTAAAAGCGGTTTTGTATTCAACAAACAGCTCTTTCCCACCGAAGAGGGTACTCCCCAGGGAGGTATCATATCGCCGACTCTTGCGAACATGACGCTTGACGGCCTGCAAGCAATGCTCGAAACCAGATTTCAGAGAATTGATTTGTATGGGCCCCGAAGAACGTATTATCCGAAAGTGCATCTTATCCGCTACGCAGATGACTTCATCGTCACCGCTCAACGTAGGGATATGTTGGAACAGGAGGTCATGCCGATGATCAAAGAGTTTCTTCAAGCCCGGGGGCTTACCCTGTCAGAAGAGAAGACGAAGATAACTCACATTGAAGATGGCTTTGACTTTTTGGGCTTCAATATTCGGAAGTACAAGGGCAAGCTCCTCATTATGCCGTCTAAAGAGAGCCAAAAGAGATTCCAGCAGAAAGTAAATGAGATCGTCAATTCTCACAAAGCAATCCCGCAGGAATCACTCATCAGGCTTCTTAATCCGGTCATAACCGGGTGGGCGAACTATTACCAACACGTCGTGTCAGGCAGGATTTTCCAGAAGATGGACTTCCACGTCTACCAGAAACTTTTGCAATGGTCGCTCCGGCGACATCCGGCGAAAGGGAAATGGTGGGTAGTCGAAAAGTATTTCCACAGACACCGGGGCAGGACATGGGTTTTTGCCGCACCTTTCGACAAGGAGGGCAGAATGGAACTGTTCCCGATCAAGTGGCTGACGGATACTAAAATTACCCGTTATGCAAAGCTGAAATGCGATGCCAATCCCTATGATCCGGAATGGCGGGAGTATTTCGAGAGGCGGGAAACCCGCTTGATGCTCCAGTCTGCGAGAGGCAGAAACACGATTGTCCGAATCTGGAAACGCCAACAGCGCAGATGTCCCTGCTGCGGGGAACCCATAACCCGGAATACCCCTTGGAGGGTTGCCGAGAAAACGGTAAACGGACATGCCGAGCGAACGCTTGTGCATAACCACTGCGGCAGGTTTAATGTCAAACCCTTTAACAAAGAAGAATATGAGCCGGTTTCATAACAGAAACTTTGAGTTGCTTGAGCCGTATGATGCGAAAGTATCATGTACGGTTCTTAGAGGGGAAAGCATCCGCAAGGATGCCGACCTACTCGACAAGAAATATTACGACGCACTGAAGGCGGTCAACAACCTCGTCCGCTCGGCCCGCAAGGTCCAGCAGTGCATGTTGCTCGTCGGGGAGATCTCCGACATCTACGTCAACGGCTATCAGCGCATGGTGGTCGATGACAATTTTTCGGCCGCGGAACTGGCCGCCATCGCCACGGGATATGCCCGGATCATCGAGGAGTCGGCCGGGGAACTCAAGGAGCTGCAGGATATTGTCAACCCCACGGACATGTCGCTGACGGACAAGGACCGTATCGACGTGGTGGAACGGGTCTACGGCGTGCTGCGCCACCATCGGGATCTGGCCCGCTACTACACGCGCAAGAACATCTCCATCTCGCTGCTGCGCGGCACCCGGCGCAACGACCTCGACCGCGTGATGGCTCTTTACGGAACCGACGAACAACGATACTGGTAGCGATGGTACAGGCACTCTCCATTTCGGAGAACATCCACACGATTCTCCGCGTTCTCTACGACGACATGATGGTTCTCTGCTATCCGATGGCCAAAGTTGCCACGGCCATAGCCGGAATCGGGGCCCTGGTCTACATCGCCTGCCGCATCTGGCAGGCGATGGCCCGGGCCGAACCCATCGACCTCTTCCCGCTGCTGCGCCCTATGGCGATCGGCATCTGCATCATGTTCTTTCCGACCCTTGTGCTCGGGTCGCTCAACGGAATCCTCTCTCCTCTGGTGCAGGCCACCCACTCGCTGATGGTAGGCCAAACCTTTGACATGCAGGAGTGGCGGCAGGAGTGTGCACGCCTCGAACAGGAGAGCCGCGAGCGGCTTCCGGCAGAGAGCTACTACACCGAGGATGAAGAGAAGGAGCGCGAGTTGCAGGCCCTGGGCATCGACGAGCAGTCGCAGCAGTCCCTCGACCGGATGCAGAGCGAGCGGAAGTCGTGGAGCTTCAAGGGGATGATCCTGAAGGCCCTTACCACGATCATGGAGCTCTTCTTCGCCGCCGCGGGCGTGATTCTCGACGTGCTGCGGACCTTCTACCTGATCGTCCTCTCGCTGCTCGGGCCCATCGCCTTCGCCATCTCGATCTTCGACGGATTTCAGAATACCCTGGTGCAGTGGTTCTCCAAGTACATCTCCATCTACCTGTGGCTTCCCATCTCGGACCTCTTCTCGGCCATCATCGCCCGGCTGCAAACCCTCTCGCTGCAGCACGACGCCGAAATGATGGCGCAGGACTACAACTGGTATTTCGACATGTCGAACAGCATCAATCTGATCTTCATCCTCGTGGCCATCTGCGGCTATCTCTGCATACCCTCGATCGCCTCGTGGGTCGTGCAGGCCAACGGCTTCTCCTCCTACAACAAGACCACCTCGCGCGCTACGTCGCTCGTGAGCGGCGGTGCCGGATGGATCACCGGGAAGGTTTGGGCCGGGACCAAAAGTACGGTAGGTGGCGTCGGAAAGGGGCTGGCAACCGCAGCTCGCCTGATTATCAAAAAATAGTTCCTATGTTTACGATCCGAGTAGACCGCACCGATAGCGGATAGAAGAAAAAAGCTATCGAGATTTTGGTTAGATTAAAGCAGCCAAACCTTAACTAACTAAAATAGCGATAGCCATGAGAGGACAAAGAAACGAAATTAGTTTCAGAGGACAAAAGATTTATATAGGGATCGATGTCCATTTGAAGAGTTGGTCGGTTACGGTCTTGTCGGAGACCTCCGTGCTGAAGAAGTTTAGTCAGCATCCGAGTCCGGAAGCATTGCACGGATTTCTGGCGCGGAGTTATCCGGGAGCCGAATATCATTCGGTATACGAAGCCGGCTTCTGCGGGTTCTGGATACACGAACGGCTGACGGCATTAGGGATTGACAACATCGTGGTCAATCCGGGGGATGTTCCGACCAAGAGCAGTGAAAAGCTTCGTAAGAGTGACGCCGTGGATAGCAGCAAGCTGGCGCGGAGTTTACGAGCCAACGAACTGAAAGGCATTTACACGCCGGACAGCGCATCGTTGGAGATGCGTTCCTTGATAAGATTGAAGAACTCGATAACAAAAGACACGACGCGTCAGAAGAACCGGATCAAGTCCCAATTGCGGTATCTGGGCATTGGGATTCCACAAGAGTTCCTCGAACCGTTCTCCAACTGGTCAAAACGTTTTATTGCCTGGTTGAAGGAGGTTGAAACCCTCACACCGAGCGGGCGTCAGGCCCTCGACATTCAAATCCGGCATCTGGAGGAGCTACGCCGCCAGAAGTTGGAGATGACACGGGCTTTGCGGACATTGGCCAAGACGGACCGGTTTCGCGAACCGCTGCGGTTGATTATGACCGTTCCGGGGTTCGGACAGGCTACGGGAATGGCATTTCTTTCGGAGATATGCGACATTGCCCGTTTCCGCAATGCCGAACAACTGGCCGCCTATATCGGGATGATCCCGATGTGCCATTCCAGTGGAGAGAAAGATGGGACAGGAGACATTACCGTGCGAAGAAACGCCGTCATGCGCTGTAACCTGATAGAGGCCGCATGGGTGGCGGTACGTCAAGACCCTGCGATGAACCTGTTTTTTACTGAACAGTGCAAGCGAATGCCAAAGAGCAAGGCCATCGTAAAGGTCGCTCGCAAACTGGTCAACAGATTATACTTCGTACTCAAGCACCAGACTGATTATGTCAATAGTGTCATGTCATAGAGAAACCCTTCCGGTAAACGGATTTTCCCAGAGAGAATACTACATGATGTTTGCGGCGTTAACGTCCGCTTAAAATAGTTTGCTCCTCTGGCCTTTGTAAACTAATACAGGAACATGCGGCAGCGTGCTGACCGCTGTGGAAAGTCTGTTTACCGAAGGTTTTTTACGGGTTCTGAAATCTCGGCTTTCGAAAGGGCCAAAGGTGTTAAGCACGAAGTGTCTCCGCACCGGCTCGATCAGAGGCCGGCGGAGTCACTTGTGCCTTGACCTTTGGCCGGGAAGATCTTCAAGAAACGCAATATGTTGTTAATGAAATAAAAACAAATCTAACCAAAAACTTTGATCCAAATTTATTTGGATTGTAACTGGAAAATCGCATCATGGAATTCAAATCATTGCTGAACATCGAAACCTCCTTCCGGCAGTTGCGCCTCTATGCGCTCATCTTCGCCGGGATCTGCGCCGTGGTGACCATCACGGCCGTCTGCCTCTCGTATGCCTTTGCCGAGCGGCAGCGCGAGAAGATCTACGTCCTCGACAACGGGCGCTCGCTCATGGTCGCCCTCTCGCAGGACCTTGCCCAGAACCGTCCCGTCGAGGCCCGCGAGCATGTACGCCGCTTCCACGAACTCTTCTTCTCGCTCTCGCCCGACAAGGCGGCCATCGAGTCGAACATGGTGCGGGCCCTGCAGATGGCCGACAAGAGTGCCCTGTCCTACTACAAGCTCCTGCAGGAGAAGGGATTCTTCAACCGACTGATTGCCGCCAATGTCTCGCAAATGGTCCATGTGGACAGCATCCGCTGCAACTTCGACCGCTATCCCTACGAAGCCACGACCTACGCCCGGCAGCGCATCATGCGTGAGAACACGATCACCGAGCGGTCGCTCGTCACGACCTGCCGGCTGGTCAACGTCTCCCGCTCGGACAACAACCCGCAGGGGTTTCTGGTCGAGGATCTGATGATTGTTGAAAATAAGGATCTGCAGACCTATGACCGTTAAAGCACTTATCCAAAGCCGCGTGCGCTGGCTGCGCCGGCGCATCCGGCGCTGGCACGACCGGCTCTCGCCCCGAACCCGGCGGTGCATCCTCCTGGGGATGTTTCTGCTGCTGGTCGGGCTCTACGAGCTGCTGCTCTTCGGCCCGGCTCCGCGATTCGACTTCGGGAGGATGGCGCCTCCCTCTTTGGAAAATCTGAAATTCCGATAACCATGGAAGAGCGACAAAAAAACACACCGACGCCCGACTCCGCTACGGCATTCGAGCGTCAGCGAAAAAGAAAAGTCATCCTGGTGGCCGCAGTCGGGAGTTGTCTGGTCATCGCGTTCATCTGGCTCCTCTTCAAGCCCGCACCCACGATCGGCGAGGGGCAGGCAGGAATCAACACCACGCTGCCCGACGGCAAGACCCCGAAGATCGAGGGTGACAAGCGCAAGGCCGCGGAGCGCGTGGCCAGCGAGGAGCAGTCCCGCAACCGGATGATGACCCTCGGGGACAACTCCTTCTCGCTGCTCGATGAAGAGCTTCGCAACACGGAACCGCAGTCTCCGGCCGAGGATCCCGTGCGCCGGGCTGCCGAGGCGAACCGTGCCATGCAGCAGCAGGCCCGGCAATTCTACGCCGCGCCGCCGCGCAATGCCGAGGTCGAAGAGCTCCGCGAGCAGGTGGCCTCCCTGCAGCAGCAACTCGACATCGAACGGCAGCAGCCCGACCCGATGGAGGTGACCGAGGAGCAGTACCGCCTCGCACAGCGCTACCTCGGAGGTGGGACCGGGGTTTCAAGCGAGGCCGACGGTATGAAATCCCCGGGACGTTTCAGCGTCATGCGTCCCGTCCGCGAGGGCGATGTCCGGGCCTCGACCCTCAATCCGCGGATCGACTCCGCGCGGGAACGCAACATCGGGTTTCTGACGGCCGCGGGTGTTCTTCCGGTAGATACGGCTCCGACCATCCGGGCCTGCGTTGCGCAGACGCAGGTCGTGCGTGTAGGCTCGACAATCGCTCTCCGGCTGCTGGAACCGGTACGCATCGACGGCGAGGTGATCCCCCGCAATACGCCGCTCTACGGCGCCGTCTCCGTAACGAGCGACCGGCTGCGGGTGACGGTAACCTCCATCGAATACCGGGGGCGCATCTTCCAGGTGCAGGCCGAGGCGTATGATCTCGACGGCCAGCCGGGAATCAACGTCCCTAACTCCCGTGAGCGGACAGCCCTCAAGGAGGCGCTGGCATCCGTGGGACAGACGGCCGGGACGAGCGTGAACATCACCCATTCGGCCGGGCAACAGGTCCTCGCAGAGCTGGCACGGGGCGGAATTCAGGCATCCTCCCGATACCTCTCCGAGAAGCTCCGCGAGGTACGCATCACCCTCAAGGCCAACCACCAGATGCTGTTAATCTCCAAAGAAAACTAAACAACACCATGAAACGAGACCTCATTTATCTGACTCTTCTGTCCGCTCTTTTTGCCGCGGCCAAAGTCATGGCCCAAAATGAGGGGACCACGTCCCGACAGGAGCTCACGCCCCGCACCATCGAAGTGGGATTCACGAAGACCTTGCATATCCTCTTCCCGGCGCCCGTAACCTACATCGACATCGGCTCGATGGCCATCATCGCCGGGAAAGCCGACGGCGCGGAGAATGTCGTGCGGGTGAAGGCCGCCGTGCGCGACTTTGCGGAGGAGACCAACCTCACGGTAATTACCGAGGACGGCGGGTTCTACACCTTCGATGCCCGGTATGCCGAGAACCCCTTCCCGTCGACCATCGAGATTGCGGCCGCGGAGAGTCCGACGACACAGCCCGCGTCAGCCTCGGAACCTGCCCGTACGGACGAGGGGCGCGTGCTGCTCCGCGAGGTGGGGCGGGAACGCCCTGCCACGGTAAAACGCGTGTTGAGCGACATATACCGCCAGAACCGCGCGGATGTAAAGGGTATCCACACCCGAAAATACGGCGTAGAGGTCGAGGTGCGGGGTATCTACGTCCACAACGACGTGATCTACCTCCATGTGCAGATTGCCAACAACACGAACATCTCCTTCGAGGTGGACTATCGCCGCTTTGTCGTCGCGGACCGCAAGGCGGCCAAACGCACGGCTCAACAACAGCGCATCATCGAACCGCTGCGGGTCTGCAACGACCTCTCGATCGTGCGCGGACACCAGCGCCAACGCATCGTTTTCACCCTCCCGAAACTGACTCTCGAGGAGGACAAGATGCTCCTGTTGGAGATCGCCGAGAAGGACGGGGCTCGCCACCAATATCTCGAAATTTCGAGCAAGGAGCTGCTCGGAGCGAAGGCTCTGTAAGGATTGCAAGAAATAATAAACCTTGTAGCAAGTAAGCCGTTAAGGGAATTAGCGACTTACTTGCTATTTTTATATCCATTCAACAAATATGGAACAACTTATTCCTACTCGCGAACATCGTGTGAACCATATTTAGATGGACAAAATTTTCAAAATACATTCTAAAAACAAGCGAAAAGGTTATATACATACAACCTTTTCTAGAAATTATGTTATCTTTGTAATATTGATGGGAAATAGATGTCCGTATGAAATATCTTAACATAAAAAAGGCTCTTGCTGCATGGCAGAATTTGCAGCCACTTTCGGAAAAGGATAGAGAACGACTTAGCCGACGTTTTACAGTGGATTTCAATTACAACAGCAACCACATTGAAGGTAACACGTTAACTTATGGACAGACAGAAATTCTGCTGCTTTTCGGCAAAGTGATTGGGGAGGCAGACGTGCGTGACGTACAAGAAATGACCGCAAGTAACGTAGGCCTGCGAATGATGACGGAAGAAGCTGCGGTGAAGGGAGTGCCATTGACACAGAATTTTATCCGGACATTACATAAAACCATATTACGAGAAGATTATACTGTTTATCGTAATTTGCCTGGCGGCATGCAAACAAGTTATGTAATTCATGCCGGCCAGTATAAGACACGACCGAACAGTGTTATTACACGGTATGGGGACAGATTCGAATATGCTTCACCCGAGGAGACTCCTGGATTAATGGGAGATCTGGTGGATTGGTATAATGCCGCGGAGAAAGAGGGGAAATTATCTCCAGTAGAGTTGGCCGCGCTGTTTCACTATCGTTATATACGCATTCATCCATTCGAGGACGGCAACGGTCGTATTGCACGACTGATGGTGAACTACATTCTGACTCGCCATGACTATCCGATGATTGTAGTACGCAGTCGTAAAAAAAGTGAGTATTTAGACGCTTTACACCAAACTGATATGGAGGTTGGCCCTGTCCCCAGTGATGGAGCCCATGCAGACATCAAGGACATCCACCCTTTTTTGAAATATTTCAATGATCTGGTAGCTACGGAAATATATAATGATGTATTGTTTGTAAGCGAGCAAAATGAAAATGTATGGTGGTATGATGGGGAACGGATTGCCTTCCGAACACCCAATTATACGAAAATTCTGAACGCTATGCGAACACAGCCAACATTAACATTGGCAGACATGAAAGAGAAAACAGGTATTAGTGTGACGGCTATACAGAAACTGCTGGATCAGTTGATTTCCAAAAAATATGTGGAGCGTGGCGAGAAGGAAGGAAGCTGGAGAGTATTTGTAACACAATAATTCAGAATAAACGTTTTTGCAACGGATTAATTTCTAAAAGTTACTTGTAATAGTCAAGACTTGTTCTGACATTTTCTATACTATCGGGCAAAAAAAGTGTCCGATGCCATCTGCGAAGATACGCAACTATTCTCACTCTCACAACCTGGTGAGCCAATAACCTGCTCATCAGGTTGTATTTTCCCTGCATCCTGCAATTGATATCTCCTTGCCACCTCCATTCCTTCGAGGAAAGTCTGCATGGGTGTTTTCCCGAAACAGTATTTCCCGGAGTGCGTCCTTTGCGTGTTATAGGAGTTCATCCAAGTGTCAAGGTCTGCCTGCAGTTGTTCTATCGAGGTGTATATCTTCTTCCTGAAAGCGATGGCGTAGAATTCGTTCTGGACAGTCCTGTTGAAGCGTTCACAGATGCCGTTTGTCTGCGGGCTCTTGGCCTTGATCTTGGAATGGTCTATGTCCTCGATGGCCAGATACAGTTCGTATTCATGTGTTTCCCTGTTTCCGCAGTATTCGGTTCCCCTGTCCGTGAGCATCCTCATCAGTTTCAGGTCATGCTGCTCGAAGAACGGAACCACCCTGTCATTGAGCATGTCCGCCGCCACGAGCGCGTTCTTCCTGTCGTAAAGTTTGGCGAATCCGATTTTGGAATAGGTGTCGATGACCGTCTGCTGGTAAATGTGCCCCACGCCTTTGATATACCCTACATAATAGGTGTCCTGCGCCACAAGGAAGCCTGGATAATAAGTCTCTATTTCCCCGTGTGCCTGTTTCTCCGCCTTGGCTTTTTCCAGCGCGGCCACCTGGTTCTCGTCAAGCACGATGCCTTCCTGCTCCACCTTGGTCGAAAGTGCCTTCAGGCGTTTCTGGAAGGTCTCCATGTCATGCCTGAGCCAGATGGAGCGCACTCCTCCGGGAGATACGAGTATGCCTTTCTTGCGCAGCTCGTTGGATACGCGTACTTGTCCCAAAGCCGGGTTGGCTATGGCCATCTGCACTACAGCCTGCTCTATGCGCTCCTCCACGCGGTTCTTTATCACCGGCTTTTTACGGGAAATCTCCTGCAGGGCCAGTTCTCCGCCCTGCTCGTACAGTTCCTTGAAACGATAAAAACTGTCACGGCTGTATCCCATAATCTTGCAGGCTCGTGACACGTTTCCCAACTGTTGGGACAGCTCAAGCAGTCCCAGTTTGTTCTTGATGACTTTTTCTGATGTGGTCATAACTTAATCTGCTTTTATGTTACAAATCTACTCTTTTTATGCGTAACTGTCAGATTAAGTCTTGACTAATTCAAGTTACTAGTCTACAAATCTAAAAAATCTGTAGACTTTTTTATTTATCCCCCAGACACACTTTTGGAACAATGAAGTGATTTAAACTTTTTGTTTTCGTGAAATTTTCTTTAGTAACAAGACCGCGAATGCCAGGTAATTCCAAGATGTCCAGTTGGCAACAGTTGTATCAAACCGGTTCAATAGAGTCCTGAAACTGTCCATCCAAGCGTTGGTCCGTTCGATGGAATACCTTTCAGCATACAGTTCATCATCAACAAAGATGTCATCGGCATTTTCTCTCCGTTTATTGATGCAGATGTTTGCGATGATCTCTTTTTCACACAGGAAACCACGTAAGGCATCGCAATCGAATCCGGCATCGGCATTGAGGAAAAGGCCGTCAACCCGAATATGGGATTTCTCAAGGTCGTTGAACATGTCACCAATGACCTTTTCTATGTCATGTACGTCATGGTGTTCGCCGGATTTCGGAGAAGACATGGCAATCGGAAGTCCTTGCCTGTCTGTTAGGTAGAGTGCGTTGGTCGTCTTCCGTTTCTTCCGCCCTTGCTATCCGACTTCTTCACCGCCACGGAGTGCAGCCGTGTGGCTCCCGTCCAAATCCACGCCGGACATGTCCAACTCATTGCGGTGTTTGTCAAGCAACCTGACCCACATGGATTTCCACTCGCCCGACTTGCTCCATTTGTTGTAATGATGATATACGGCACCATGGCTCAGTACCTTGCCGCTAAACAGCGCTTCCACAGGAAGGAATGCCCATTGACAACCGGTCTTCAACTTGTACAAGATGGCGTTTACAACCTCTATTAGGCAACTTTGAGTGACATAACCACGTTTTGCCTTCGAAAGATGAGGCAATATCTCATTTTTTATCGTATCTTTGTCGAGCTCAGTGTACATAGGACTTTCACTATATATGAGTTTGGGCACCCATAATATAAGGAATAATTCTATTTGTATGCTGTGCTTTAACATTTTGATGCAATTTTAAGAGAATGAAATAAGTTTAAATCACTTCAATATCATCAAAATACTCCTCACACATAATTTTCATAGCGTGATTTATTATCTGGTTCGACAATAAGTCATGGTTCCATAAGGTTTCCGGCGCTGGATCTCGATCAGCAGGCCCCGTTGGACCAGCGAGGCGTAGGTCTCCCGGACGATGTGCACGCACGGCGAATCGAACGAACAGCCCAGCGGTGCGCGAACAGTGTGTACCATCAGTTGCCGCACTAGTTCCTCGAGAACCTCGTCCCGAAGGTGGTATTTCGAAGGATCCGAGGTACGGAAGGCTTCAAGAAAAAGTTGCTCGGAATAGTGTTGCCGGTAGTAGGCCAACTCCTCCTCAACGGTAAAGTCATAGAGTCGGTCGTAACGGTCCGTCGTCTGATATTGAAACGAGGTTCCTTGTCGCAGGACTCTTTCAACAAGGGCAATATGAGGCTCCTCGACCGGACCGGAGAGCTCCATTGGGTGGCAGTAGAGGCAAGTCGTTCCCAACTGGAAGGAGGGACAACCCGGCGGATTCTCCAAAATCATAAAACCTGCACGAGAGAAGAGCGCGCAGATCTCCGTGTAGAACCGGTTGTGCTGTTCGTGCGGCATACGGCCGTCATTATAGCCCGCTTCGATGCGGAAGTAGACATCATAGATTGGATGGATGGTTTTCATGACTTGAAAAAGTTAAGCCGCAGCCCGAAGACTGCGGCATGGTTCAACAAATGACAACAAGAATTTATGCAGCCGGAACTTCGGTCTCCTCGTCCGCGATCTCGTCAGATCCGGGTTCCAGATGGTCGAAGATCATCCGGGCGGCCCGGTTGACATCGACCAGAATATCGAACAGGTAGGCAGGCTCCCGGCGCAATTGCGTAAGCCACTCTTTGAGATAGGCGGCATTCTCCTCGCGGGGCGTCGTGGCAAAGCCTGCCATGGCACCGCACAACGCCGAGGTCAGCTCCGCAACCAACTCTTCGCGGGCATACTCTTCGTCGCCAAAGCTGCTCCCCATCGTGCGGTTCAGACGCTCGGCATGGCCCGTGCTGTGGGCGATCTCGTGCAGCAGCGTCCCGTAGAAGGCTTCTCCCTTCGGGAACTGCTCCTTGAGCGGACAAACGACCCGATCGTGCAAACGTGTGTAGTAGGCACGGTCGCCGTAACGAAGTTCAATCGGGCAGAGCCACGATTGTTGCTCAATCATCCGGTCAATCGGCTCGCAGACCATGCCGTCGGAGTAATCCTTCCGTTCGGCGCGGACCGTCAGCGCCGCATAGCGTTCCGGTTGCTTCTCTTGCATATCCGTTTGGTCGAGGTTGAAGACCGAATAGTAGCGTATGATGGGAATGACCTCGTACTGTTTGCGGGCCTCCTTCGGAAGCTGGCGATACTCCTCGAGGTCGATCTTGCGGCGGGTCTCCTTGTGGCGGATGCAGATCTTCCAGAAGTAGACCGGGAACGACAGGGAGCCCTTGAGGATATTCAGCCCCTCCTCCTTGGCCTGCCGGAAGGTCATAAAGATCGGCGTTTGGTAGCCCGCTATCCCCGAGAGAAAGAGCAGCATCAGGATGTTCCCGGCCCGGTAGGGCGTGCCGCGCAGGTTGCGGGGAAGACCGTGTGCGAGGTCCGTGATCCACGGTTTCTGCCAGTCGGTTTCGAGGTGTTCGATACGCTGGATCATCAGCTCCGTCAGTCGGGGTGCTATGGCATCTATCAGATTCTGGTTTTTCATGGCTGGATGGGATTGGAAACAGGTTGGAAATGAAAGACGGAGCAATCGTTTGATTGCTCCGTCGGTTTTACTTGGATTAAGCAGCCTGGGATTCTGCTGTCTCGTTCGGGCCGAACTCCGGATCGGCCGGGATAATCAGCGGCTCGGTCGGCGAGGTCGGAATCTCCGTGTCCGGTATTGGTTCCGGCTCCTCGGGAAGTTCCTCGGGAGTTGCCCCTGTGCTCGATTCCCGGGATTCGGCAAGGGCCCGGGCCTCTTCCTGCGCCTTCAGGTCGTCGATTTGCTCCTGCAGCTTCGTCCGGCGTCTTTCGTAGGTTGCCAGGTACTTCTCCTGCAGAGTCCGGCTTTGAGCCTCGAAATTCAGATCGGCGAACCGGCACATCAGGCGCGTATCCACCTCCTCGTCCGTACAATTGTAATCCCGGGCCGTCGTGCGGAAGAAGTCGAGCAGGAAGATGCGGATCATTGCCGCCCGCTGTTCGGGTGTCAGTTGTCCGGCGGCCGCGAAACGCTCCTCCTCGGTAACGCGCCACTGATTTTGAGGCTCGATGCCGCACTGCCGAAGTCGGTCGTCCGCCATGTGTCGGATCACGGCGTAGTAGAACATCTGGTGCTCCTCTTCGGTCAGCGGGTTGCCCGAGACCTTCGATTCGCGGAACAGCGTCTTCATGTCGGCGGTGATATGCTCGTAGCAAAGCTGCCGGTTTCGGTGGTCCTGCCGCAGCAGACTCTCCATCGGAGAGGCGGGGACCATCGTGACGTAAACCGTCCGTTCCCCTGCGGCATCCTCGACCGCGACCTCCCGCTCCTCCTCCGGGACATCCTCATAACGAATCTCCACATCAAACATGCCGATGACGGCATATTTGCGGACTCGTCCTTCCGTAACGTCGAATTCGAGTTGCCGGGTCTGCTCCGTAAACCGGGCCAACGCTGCTTCGTAGCGCTTCACGGCTTCCGCATAGTTTTCTTCCGACGAGTAGCACTCCGCCTGGGGAGCTTCGGGCATCTCGGGAGCCGTATCGTAGTAATCGAGGTAGTAATCCAACTCTTCGATCCGGTATCCCTCCTCTTCAAGATGCTCGATTACCGAATCGGGGGTATCCCCCACCGTGGCAAGGACCGTCCGCGGATCTGCCTTCAACAGTTGCAGGGCCTTCTGCACGAGGTATTCATCATTCTTGCGCATCATGCAACTCCGGTTCTGGCAGCCCGCGCAGCCCTCCGCACATTCATCCTTGAAGAGGATCTGGTTGGCCGTATTGTGGTGGCAGGTGTGGCATTCTGCCTTGTCGAAGCGGTAGGTGTCCAGGCGGGTCATGTAGCGGTCGTAGAGCCGCCGGGCAATCTCCTTGATCCGGGCATTCTTCCACGACAGGCGGCAGCCGTCCGAGAAATGCTCTTCGTAGACCTCCTGCTGAACCTCCGCATCGTATTTCGCAATCTCGGTGGCGACGCCAACCGAAATCTCCTCCCGGTCGAGCTGCTCGGCGAGGGCGTCGATCAGATCACAGAGTTTCAGTCGGGAGCGGATGTAGGCCTCGGATTTCCCGAACTTCCCGACCAGGCTCTCGATCGTATGACGGCCCGATTCCAGCGCCCGTTTGTAGGCCGCAGCCTCCTCGCGGGGTGTAACATCCTCGCGCTGAAGGTTCTCCGTAATGGCAGCATCCTCGGCTTCGGCATCCGACAACTCCCTAACAAGGGCCGGAATGAATTTCAGCCCCGCCATCGCTGCTGCCCAATAGCGTCGTTCGCCGTAGACAATTTCGAAACCTTCATCTTTGGGCCGGACGCAGATCGGTTGCAAAACCCCGACCTGGCGGATGCTGTCGGCGAGCTCTTGCAAGGTCTCCGAGCGGAAATCCTTGCGGGGATTGTAGGTGCTGCTGACAATCTTGTTCAAATCCAGTAACTGGACGGCCGGAGCGGATTGCTGTTCCGCGGTCCCGGAATTGGAGGCAGCCTGCGGCAATTCCTGCACGTCGGGATTCGGATTCAAAGTGGCGGCTTTCAATACTTTGACCCGGCTCTTCTTCGTTTTTGGTTCTTCCTTTGGAAGTCTGCATAACATCAAACAGTTTTTACCGTGTGTCTCACGTTTTAGGACCATACAATCTCAGAAGACTGCATAGTCAATGAATAATTATGTTATGAGGACTTATTCCCGACGCGGTCGGTTGCCTCGGGAAGAGACACAGTCATGCGGCGACGTCGGAGCGGCGAAAAATACCGCAGCCTCGGCGAGGATGATTTTTCGTCCGAGGACGGCGAGCCGCCCACGGCCTTCCGCATGACTATCTTCCCCGACGGCAACCGGGAAGAAAATAACCCACCTATGACATTTTATTTTGAGCTGGAACCATTTCCCCTATTAAAATAATTTATTATACATAATACGATAAAGTTTTAATGCATGTTTGCTACATTTGTATAGAAAATTCCGCCTCCGTGAGCCCTTAATTAGTAAACATAACAAATAAAATGTAAAATACCCGACATCTTAATCTGATTATTAGCCATTTTAAATAATAAAGATGTCTAAAATTTAAGACTAAACTTACTTAAATGACAATACCATGTATCCTAAATTTATACAAGACAAGCCTCAAGGCGTAGATAAATTTGATGGAGCTTCACAAGAAGCTTTATCAAAAGCAATAGCTAAGCATATTAAAGACAACGATTCTTTACCAAAAGATGATTGTTTACCTAGAATAATCGGCATAGAAGGTGTTTGGGGCGCTGGTAAATCAAATGTTGTAAAACTTATCGAAAAACATTTACAGGAGGATAATTCCGACTACTTCTTTTTCGAATACGATGCATGGGGTAATCAAGAAGATTTGCAACGCAGGTCATTATTAGAGCAACTTACTGATAAATTGGTTAACGACAAGATACTTATCGGCCATACTACAATCTCAACGAAAGAAGGAGGCACAAGATCCGTTACTTGGCCCCAAAAATTAAAACTGCTTTTAGCTCGAAAGACAGAATCTACAACTTTATCATATCCGCGTTTAAGCAATGGGGTAATTGCAGGTACTATTACAACCATACTCACCAGCATAGCCTCTCTTGCAGGTGCTTTGCTGGCAGATAAGTGTGGTTGGGCATTATCCATTATTATAGCATTAATACCCATAACAATTACTTTTATTGTATGGGGTATAGCAGCTTTGAATAATCCTAATTATAGGAATCTCAGCTACATACTTGCTGTATATAATGATAAAGAAAAAAAAGAGACAGAATACCAAGTCATTAGTGAAGAAGAACCATCAGTTGTTGAATTCAAGAAATGGATGCAAGATGTTTCAGACAATTTAAATCCTGAAAAATGCAGAAAACTTGTCATTATTTTTGACAATATGGATAGACTGCCTGCAGAAAAAGTAAAACAATTATGGTCCTCCATTCACACTTTCTTTGCGGAAACTGGGTTTGAAAACATTTGGGTAATAATACCATATGATATTACACATCTTTCATGTGCTTTTGGTGATGATGCAACTAAAGCACTTGAGTTAGTCCAATATTTTGTCAACAAAACCTTCCCTGTTACTTTTACTGTCCCCAAACCTGTAATAACTGATTACAAAGGAATTTTCAGAAAACTATTCGAAGAAGCATTTGGTAATACTCAGAATAAGGATGAAAATATAATTAATCGGTTATACAGATTACAACACAATGAGGCAAACATCCGAGATATAATAATCTTTATCAATCGACTTGTATCTCTCTATAAAGTCAGACATGACGATGTAAGCATTGTAAGCATGGCTATATATCAACTATATAAAGATGCTATACACAAAGAAAATAATGAAATAAAACAAATATTAAGTGGAGAGTATTTAGGTTTAGCATCAAACATTATACCAAATGATGAGAAGCTTAAAGCTGAGATCTCGGCTCTAGCCTATGGCGTCGACATAGCAAATGCAAAACAAATTCCATTAACTGGATATATAAACAATTGCATAGATAAGTTGGAAGGATATAATATCAATGAATATGCAGAAACTGATGAAAACTTTGATGCTATATTAACAGAGGTTTATGCCAATACTGATACTGCAAAACTAACAGCCATGATTGAAGTTCTGAATGGTCTAGTTAAAAATAATACAACTATTAACGAAATATGGGAGAACCTAGCTTCCTTACAGAAGAAGCTGCCAGTATCTACACTGGAATTTACGAATGTTTACAAAATCCTCTTAATACATGTAAGTGACAACACGAAGAAAGAAATAGTTGATAAACTTTGCTATTCTTGGAGAGTTTCTAAAGAATTCTCTGGGTCAAAATATGTGCACTGTATTAATCAACTCAAAGCAATAGATGGCATTGCTAAGTATGTTAAATTATCATCAAAAGAAGTATCCGCCGAAGTTTTCATTGACGCAGTAAAAGAGGCCAAAGAAACGTATCGAGATTATAACCTGCAAATTAAACCTGATTTATTAGACAAATATCTATCAGAGATTAAGACTAATGAATTTAAATACTTTGAGGTTGTAAATATTTTAAGCGAATCTTCATTTTGTGATTTTAGCTTACTTAAAGAAACAATAAAGTCTGCCATTATAAATGAATTAATTGATGTGAATAATGCAGGACAGATTTTCAACACTTATCGTTGTTTGTTTAACTCCAATCCCCCTCTTGAGAAATTACCTTCACTTAGTTTTATAAATACACTACGCACCAATCTTGAAAATGCAAATAAAACAACACTCAATGATGGTTACATTGATGCTGTATCTATTTGTTTAGCACAAAATGGAGGTATCGCAGTAAAAGAAGACCCAATGATTTCCGCCATCGCTGAGAATATTGTATATTACATAGACAATAGTGACCTAATATACAACAATATTTCGTGGAACAACAACACCTTAAATAAGGTGGTATCGTATATGATCAAACATCATATAGGAGATTCCTTAGATATATTTAAATTAATGCCTAAATATACTGATCTCAAATCTCGATACAAAGTATCAGATGAAGAACTTATTGGATTCTTTAATGATTGGAATTTTGAGGATGAAATACACAATAAAATCACCAATTTGTCCCAATTAACAAACTTTATTCCAGATGCCAATTTTTACAAGATAACAGCATCTATTAATAATAACTTAACCAAGTTGATTAACCAAACTACTATAAAGATTCTTATCCTTTCTAAAACGGAGTCTAATTTAATTGATACAATCGGGAATTATTCAGGAGATTACTGTCACTGTATTATTAATGCCCTCATTGAGAATGATTGTATGAAGCCTATACCTAATATTATTAACAATTTTGGGGGATTAGTGTGTGAACGGATAGCAAATGGCAATATTTCCGTAAATGATTATACAGCCAAAATTATAAGCAATATTGATGGATCCAAATTAACTCACAAGTTTTCTGAGATTCGTGATGTCTATTGTAATGGTAAAATAAAAATGGATATAAGCAGATTTAAAATTCTCGAACCCAATCTTAGAAAATACGGTAGGCTTAATGATAGAGTAGCAGATGTCATTGATAAAATAATAAAACCTATCATCCAGGATGAAAAAGCAAAAGATATAATTATGCAAAACGCGGATTTTTATAAAAAACTCCTAAGTACATGACAAAAATTTGAATACATCAAATTTCGGGACATAAATTGGTCGAAAAAGCACGTTGGAGATTTCCTCCAAGCCGTACTTTACTAAAGATTTGGCTTTACGTCCATGTTTCAATGTCTTTATAGGCTTTACGTTTTCATCTTTATGTTCCCCAACGAGATACGCCCATACAAGAGCAATACAAACCATTGCCAGAAGTCTTGCAATCCGCTCTGTGTCGCGCAAATGCGTGTCTTCGATATTGAATCCGGAGGATTTCATAGCCCGGAATGCGGTCTCGATCTCCCATCGCCTTTTATAAGTGTCGACACCCTTTTCCGGGCGTTTGAAGCAGATGAGGATCTGAAGTTCAGGCACACCGTCGGAGTTCTTGATTCGGCTTCCGGCAAGATAAACGTACTCACCTTTGTGCAGGAAAAGCTTGTAATAAAATCTTTCCTGCCCCACTTTCAGGGAATTGAAGAGCCACCATGCACGGATTCTTTCCCCTGTGGAAGGCTTGACAAGCCAGAAATTCTGCCGGATCCGGATATAATATCGTATATGATTGCGGTTGAGCCAACCGATCCAATCCTTGCCGACAAACTCCCGGTCGGCAACAAGAGAGTCGATGCATTCGGAGCCGAACAGCCGGACAAATCGTTCAACGATTGCCTTGCGTTCCTTCCAATTGGAGTTCCCTTTCTTAGGCAGAAGGCTGAACATCAATGGGAATGCAATCCCCTTGTATGCCACGCCGAGCATGAGGATGTTGATGTTGAAATCACCGAACTTCCAGTTTGTACGGTCCATGCTCAGCACCAGCCCTGTCTTGACGGGAAGCAGAGAGTATATCATCTGCGCCACAAGGTCAAAGTTGAGGGCGTACTTGGCTATGAATCTTTGAATGCGGCGAAGGTTGGAGTCCCTTTCAACAGAGGTTGGCATTGCCGCCGCGAGTTTATGGAGGCTTACGGTCTGTACTACACACAGGGCATGGAGCATGAAAGCCATAAACTTTATGCGGGCCAGATTCATCGATTTCCCAAAATGTTCTTGCATCATCGGAAGGATTTGGTTAACTTTGCCCAAGTCCTTAAAGTCAGTTGTCTTCATACGAAAAAGCGGGCAAACTTTTCTTTAAAGATACTGATTCTTAGGGACTTTTGCAAATATAAACAACTAATAATTAGGCATATAACAACATAATTTATATTTTGTCATCTACTAAAAAAAAACTCATAAATTCGACTGATAATATTGATGATTTCAAAATTCAGTTAAGAAAATCATGGTCTAAAGAAGATGTGGCAAAAATATTAGGGGACTAAATTAATATGAATCCACATCAATGTTTAACTAAAATGAATTCGATGACAAGCTATTTGTCATCGAATTCATTGTTTCTATTACTAGTAATACTGTTACAAAAAGCGTGTCTGGTAGTGTTTCAAAAAGTGTGTCTGAGAAGGAGCCTTCAGATTCTTCAGATATGCAAATATAACAATTCTTGTTTTTAGATCCACACGCCGCGGCGTGTGGATCTAATTTTTGTGTTATAGTCTTCACTCGGGGAATAATTCCCGGTCCAAGTCGATCCGCGGCACCGGTCTCAGGTAGGATTTCTTATCCATGGCCGTTTTACCCATCAGCAGCAGTACCGACTCCTCGCTGGGCATGGCTCCCCGCATGCGTGTAACCCGTCGAAAATCTTTCTGCAGACGCTCGATCCAGTTCGTCGTGTAGATCATCGACTGAATCCTTGCCTCGTAATTCAGATAGGTGAAGTAGGCTTTGTAGGTCGGATCCTCCGCCCGTCGTCGAAAACTGCGATAATCCTGACCCCATTTCTCACAGAGCGCCTGCCATTGTTCCCAAGCTCTCTCCACCGTATAGCTGCGGTCTCCCGTACGGAAGACCTGCCGCAGATCCTCGGCCAGCTCTCCCTTGTCGCCGTTGCGCACGCAGCTCAGCAGATTGCGTTTCAGATGCGTCGTGCAGCGTTGCAGCGGCGTCCCGGGAAAGACCGCACTGATGACATCCTCCAGACCCTTCAGCCCGTCGGCACACACCAGGCCGATCTTCCGAACGCCTCGTTCCTGCAGCTCTGTGAGCATCTCGCCCCAGCCCAGGGCACTCTCCGTGGGTTTGTTGAAGATCCCCAGCACTTCACGCCGTTTGTCTTCACGCACGGCAAGCACTACATAGAAAGCTTCGGTCTCCACGCTCCGCTTGCGGTGGATCTTCATGTGTACGCAATCGATGAAGACGATCGGGTAATACGTCTCCAAAGAGCGCGTGAGCCATTGCGAGACATCTTCTCGGAGGTAGTCCAGCATTCGCGAAATGCTCGCCTTGCTGTAGTGCTCGCCATAGATATCCTGGAATACCTCGCCGACCTGTTCCTGCGTAAGACCTTTCGTGTAAAGTGTTCCGGCAAGGCGTTCGCATTCATCTTCCTGATGGCGCAGGATCGCCAGAATCCGGGGATGAAAGTTCCCGTAGCGATCTCGGGGTATCCGGAACGTCAGCGTACGGCCATGACCGTAACTATGTCCCGGACGGAAGCCGTTGCATTTATTCCCCGATGCGGAGTTTTCCCGGAGATATTCCCGGCGCTCCGAGACCATCATACTCTCCAACAAGATCTCCAACAGATCTTGAAGGCCATTTTCCCGCTCCGAATGTTTGCATATTAATTCGGAAAGTTGTTCCTTTGTCAATACCATAAGTCTACTCCTTTTTTAGTTTTTGTTGGTTCGTCACTACAAATCTAAAAAATCTGTAGACTTTTTTATTTATTCCCCAGACACACTATTTGGAACAGTATCGCGTGTCTGGAAGGAGTAGGGCAGGATTAATAAACATCACAAGAGGAGGGACAGAATCTACTGATGGTGCCACTTTCCATAGACATAAATATTCCGCTCAAGATAGAGCGTGTGCAGGTCATATGAGATAACCCACAGACATAACGAGCGGTCACCTCGAAGGCTGAACGTCAAATCACGGAAAGCCGCTTTCGGGAAGCGGACGTTCTGCGTGTAGAATCGCCCCTTATAACCCGCAGGCGTCGCTTCACACAAGTAGACGCTAAAAGTACTGAATAAGCAGCGGAGAATCCTCCGCCGGTTCTCAGGATATAGGCTCTCAACATAAAAGCGATGGTAGTAAATCATCTCCTGCTGCTATCAATGTAAACGATACCTCCGGGCAAAATAGGCAACAACTCCCGGAATGTGTTTTTTGTAATAGGGCTGATTCTCCCGGCACCAGACGGCAAGTTCCTGCTTTGAGGTAAAGGGTCGGCGCCAGCTGCATCCCGACATAATACGATCCAACTCGGGAGCCAAACGTTCAACAAAATCGCCAACGGTCCAGCCTTCCCAAATGTGTTTCTGAAGGTCAATCATACCAAATTCATTTTGAGGTTTGACATACGGTTTTGGAACCGGCCTGTCCAAAAAAAGGAAGGGCCGGCCACGGGCAGATATTCAGCGGCGGGACAAACCGGAAGTCCTTTTCGGACGATACAACCCGAACGGGTGGAGATCGTGCGAAAAGGGCTTCAAGGTGCAGGCGTGCTGCTATCTTGGCCCGAGGCCGGCACTTGTGTATTCTTCTTCAGTTTCTCCGTCATCCGTTATGCTCGTTCCCACCAATCACAATCCTGGGTATACGTCGCAGTGCATTTTGCAGGTTGCGCTGGTTGATCCGATAAACGAGCATCAGCAGATCATAGGCATTGTAAAGGAACTGTCTTCGATAGATTGTGGGGCGGATCAGCCGTTTTTGACGGTAACGGGTCAGCGTCTCGGGATGAATACCGAGGACTTCGCAGGCTGCATCGGCCGTCAGGAAGAGCGGCTCGTCGCTTTGACTGCACAGGTATTCAAACAGCAGCAAACTTTTGCTCAAAAGAAAATTCGTCTTGATGAGACGTTCGAGCTGTTCGGAGGGTACAAGCCGATAGATGCGGGGATTTTGTTTGGTTTCCATGGGTAACAAGATTTATTGATTCAACGATTCGAGTTTTCCGCGGCGGCGCATCTTGCGGATGAACTCCTGCACTTCGGAGAGCAGGTACATGCGCCGGGCTCCGATGTTGAAGCCGACAAGCAGCCCCTGTTCGCGGAAGCGGCGCACCTGGCGTTCGCTCTGGCGGAGCAACTGACAGACCTCCGCAAAATCGAGGATCGGATCGCCTTCGAGCTGGCTCCGGTGATCCTTCATGAAGTGTACGATCTCGAGGATCTCTTCGACCATCCGCAGAATGCGGGACAGGTCATCCGTGTGTTGATTTTCCATCTTTGTCGGGTTTGGTTTCCACGGCAAAAATGGGATAATCCCGGAACTCGTTTATCAGTGCTTGAATCAATTATATGTTTTTTCCTTGTCCGGGGCTCAAACCACTCTTGCCTCCGGCAGTCCATCAGATAGCAGGACCAAAACTTCTATAATTTGCCGGTATCGGCAAAAATCATCATTCTGGGAATGGAAATCACCACTTAACTTGCCGATAAGACAATAGCTTTTCAGGTTCGGTTCTTACTGCAAGGACACCATCTGAAAGCTCATGCTATTCAAAGAAAGTATGGCGAGCGGCATTGCTTCCAACATCATCGACAACAACACGATGTCCTGTGACCAACTGTTCAGACAAAAAATGGTCTTCCAAAATCAGAAAAATACAACAAATTTGCAAACAAATCTGTTTGCATTTCGTATATTTGCAGATGAAGCCATGAAAAGCAGAATTGACATATTGAAAGGCATCCATCCGGGCAAGATAATTGGCAGGGATTTGAAGAAACGCAATCTCAGTCAGCGGTCGTTTGCTGCCTCCATCGGAGAACACAGTCAGACGCTCAATGCCGTCATTACGGGGCGACGCAATCTGACGGTCGAAATGGCGTTGAAGATTGAGCAGGCATTCGGATACGAAGAGGGATTCCTGCTGCTGCTTCAGACATACTACGAGATCGCCGAATACAAGAATGGTCAAAAGAGCCGTGCCATATCCGGGATACCGGCAATTCGTCGGTCCCTGTTCTGGGATACTGACTTCGACACACTTGACTGGGGCCGGTACCGCGAGTCGGTCATTGCCCGCGTCCTGGAGCGAGGTAATGACACAGAAAAAGCGGAGATTGCCCGATTCTACGGCACCACTCTCGCGGCCCTCGAAACCGATTCTCCGAAAAACTCATACCGTATAAACACGACATTGCAAAATGACTGACAATAGCTACCTGCATTATGAAACGGTAACGCCGCTGTTGAAAGAGACACTCGGAATACTGATGTCCGAAGAATCGTTTGCCCCTTCCGTCTGGTCGGAGGTACAAACCTGAGCCTTCGCTACGGACACCGAAAAGGTGGCAAGCAAGATGTTCTCATGTCAGAAAAGCGCAGGATCACTTGATTTGGAAATATCCGATTGGGATCCAGAACCGAACAAAAAGATAATCTATTGATTTATTTATATTTAAACTCATCATATCACCCTCGAAATTCGACAAGGAATCAATAGGTTCGTTTCCAATTCGGTTGCAAAATCAGAAATTTTTTTGTAACTTTGTAACAACCAAGTGAATACAAGGGAAAACAGCGAAAAAAGGTTGTGGCCTATTCGGTGTATCTAAAAATTTTTACAATCTTAACACGTTGACATATTGGCGATTACGATATGGGTTCAGTTATCGTATTCTCCACCAAGGGTAATGATGCCAAAAGTGGTTGGTGTCGTATTGGATCAAATGACCAGAATTGTACGATTCTGGTCATTTGCGTTTCTTAATAATTCCATCATTGCTGTTCAGGAAAAGATACCACTTTACAAAGTCCTTAAAATGTTGTTCCGAGAGTCCACGATGGATTCTTAAATTATCCTTCAAGTGACCGAAGAACGACTCAATAGAATTTGAAGATTTAGGTACATTAGGGTATCGCGTGTATGAAAACAGATCGGGTATGGCACGCTTGATATGCGAGACACTTCGATGCAGCATCTTATGCGTAAACCACCATCTTCCCGACAGCTCATCTACGGTTTTTTCATTGATAAATGGTTCGTGTCGCCGATACCAGTCAATAAAAGCCCGTATCCATAACTGTGCCTCATCATGTGTTTGTACTCCATTTAACAAGTGCACCAGTTCGAGGAGTTCCTGTGCCGCTACGGTCTGTGGTTTGCGTGTAATCCACGTCTCTATCTCTCGCGCTACATGTACCGTACAACGCTGCAAGATCGCCTCCGGACACACTTCCCGCACCGCTTTTATGATATTGGGAGATCCATCACAGGTGACACTCTCAATTTGAATGCCGACATCGCGTATAGCCGTTAGGTCTGCTTTCAAATCCCGCAGCGTTTCACTCCTGGTTATGCGATAGAGGAGGGTCATCTTGATGTTGTGATCCCGATATACAACCAGACAAATCTTATTTGAGAAGTAGGTGCCGTCGATCAGAAGATTTACCTTCTCGCGTCGCTGTATCTGCCATAAAGGGCACTGGGGCAAGAGCCGATAGAAGTATCTTTTTAGGGTGCGTTCGCTGTATCCGCTCTCACTCGCAAGGTCACAAATACGCTGTTTACCGCGAACCCAACGCGCGAACCATATAAACTTGTTTTTATCGGAAATCCAGTCTCGACGATCCGTAAAATAGCTGCCACAATTCTTACAATAATAGCGGCTGCAACCGCTACGAGTACCCCATTTTATTGTCTCTAAAAAGCCACAATGAGGACAGCGTATTTTTCGTTTTTTTGACATAAAAATAGAGATTAGTAGAAACCCGTTTCTACTAATCTCTATTTTATCCTTATAACTACCAAATATTATGTCGGTTACATTTTATACCACCAACCAATTTTGGCATCATTACCCCACCAAGAGGGGGGGGGTAGCGTGAAAAACCTCCCGAATCCCTGCAAACCGGTGTTTGCAGGGATTTTTATTTTGGCCGAAATGCAGAAAAAGGCATCGAAAAGCGGGTTACCTGTGGCCTATTCAGCCGGAACGAACCTGAAAACCAGAAAAAAATCCGGCCCGTTTGGCCCGTGCTGTTGCATCTGACGTTCCGGTCAAGCACTTCCTACTCGAAGTCCCTAAAAATCCCGATCCGGGCCATCCCGACAAGTACAGCTTCTATGAAGGGCCTCTCAACCGTGTTCCGACCATCAACAATATGCGGATCTGCGAAGCGGCGCCCCGCTGGACAATTCAAAGAAAGGCATCGAAAAGATCCGAAAAAGCCCAAAGTTCCAATCTTGAAGACATTGACCGCCGCAGAAGCAGATTTCTGCAGCGGTCGTTGTTCGCAAGTACAGAACAGAGGAGGGTCGGATCCATCTTCCCGAAAGGCCGAAACTACAACGGATTATCGCAATCGGATCCTCATCCATGTATCCGAATCGGACGGATCGGCAAAAGTAAAAGTATCCCGGACATTCTGATCCTGCAAAGTCGCATTGAACCGGAGTTCATCTCCTGAATGAATCCCCAGCAGCGATAAGGGAATCGCTATTTTCAAATGTCGGTTCTGGTCTTCAGGCCCCGAAAGCGGCTCCTCAACCCATTTGACGCCCTCTCTCGAACCGGTCAACCCCGACGCTTTGATCGTCAACGGAAGCGCATCCAGCTTCATATCGATCGAAAAATCATCCGAACACGCCTTGTAATCCACATACAGATAGAAAAACGAATCATCGTGGCTGGCCCGGAAGAAAGCACAGGACGGCGAATCCCCTCCGATAAACAGCGAGTGACGACTCTTCCAATCCAGCATATTCCCGTCAGACAAAGTATTTACGTGCGGCGCATCAATACGATGATTAAGGTAAAACACACCAAGTTGAATCCCGGCATCACAATGCATCGCACCAATGACCCGATGAGCGTCCAAAGGCTCCAGACTTCCCCAAAATCCCTTCCCGGCAAAGGGCTGGAACCAATCCCGATCCCAGGCCCGCCCGTTGAAACGACGGCCCTCGCAGTCTCCGATCTTCAAACTGAAAATCCGATCGATATTACAGGATACCAGCGTTTCGCCCGACGGGAAAACCGACACATAGCCGGCACATCCTTCAACGACATTCGTCTCACGATCCGCAGGTCCGGCACTCTCCTCGCCAAGCGGCTGCCAGTCAAAACCCCGATTCCGGACAACCGACATCCTATAAACGCTCTTCCCGGAAGGGCCTTCCGGTTCGAGCCGGGCCTCCAGAAATCCGAAAAGCGTCGTTCCGTCCTTCAAGAGCCGGAAGCAGGGCATCTGATCCGTAAAAATCGCCACGTCCCCGTCGTCGTATTTGTATTGGCGGCAAACACGCATATGATTCTCCCAGGTATGGCCATTATCCGCAGAGGTTATGACCGATGTCCCGGAGTTGCGGGTAGCCGGGTGGCAATCGGTAAAATAACATTGCACACGGCCATCCGGCAACTGCAGCAGATACGGTTCCCAGTTGGTACCTTCGAAGATCACCTGCTCGTCGGACCAGGTTCGGCCGTGATCCCGGCTGCGCTTCAGGACAATTCCGCATCCGATGCCGTATTTATATCCGGCCGAGGCCCGGAATGAACAGACGACCAACAAATCGCCGTTGGCAAGTACAACGGCATCGGCCGTCGAATAACAACGCATGTCGGGGCCTTTCGACGTCTCGATTTCCCGGGGTTCAAACAACAACCGGCCCTTGCTCCAGTTTTTCAGATCATCGCTCGTATAGCAATAGATCCGGGAAGCGATCTGACCTCCCTGACAAAAGAGGATGTAACGACCATCCGCCATCTTCTTGATCCGGGGATATATGGCGGTCCGATCGGTCTGAAGATGCGAGGCCGGAATCAGTTGCATGTATTCATAAACGGGTTCGAGCACACTGTGCCGTTCCTCCCCGGCATGTGAATCATGTGCAGGCATCACGTCGCCCTTTTCCGAAGCATCCATCGAAAAGGACAACAAAAGGGAAAAAGCCGCCAGCGGCAAAAACAAAGATCGGTTCATAAGCAAATGAGCAAGGGAATTCCGGAGAGGAGATTCCTCTCCGGAATTCGACAAATTTACTGAATTTTCCCAAGATAATAGTTGGCCCAAACATGGTCGTTACGCTGGTCCAATGCTTTCCGGAAACATTCCCGGGCTTTAGCATCCTTTCCAAGCGCCTTATACCCGATTCCCTGCATATAATAGGCCCGCGAATTCACATCCTGAGGATACTCGCCATAGCCGAAACTCTCGAAAAAGCGTTGTACATAATCCGTCACACCGGCTTCTCCGTTGCGGACAATCGCTCGGAACATCGCGTTCACATCGGCCTGCGGATCGAGTTTCTTCATGGCAAGGCCCTTTTCATAGTTGTAGATGCAATCGGCATCCTTGACTTCGACCCGGGCCGCCATTTCAAAGTATTTCCGGGCATTGTCCGGATCCCCGACCTTCTCATAGGCCATGCCGATATTGTAATAGACCTGGGCATCCCGCGCATAATATTCCAAATGCGCATAACCATGATTCGCGGGATATTCGTTGGCCATCAACATATATTCAAGCCCTTTCGGATAATCACCCGACCTCCAGGCGGCAAATCCGGAAAGCATACAGGCATCGACATAAAT
The DNA here is from genome assembly GCF_963931675.1 of uncultured Alistipes sp. Taxonomy (NCBI): domain Bacteria; kingdom Pseudomonadati; phylum Bacteroidota; class Bacteroidia; order Bacteroidales; family Rikenellaceae; genus Alistipes; species uncultured Alistipes sp. The sequence continues at coordinate 47,911 of NZ_OZ007039.1, forward strand.
ATCGTGCAGGTCTTCAATATGCTCCCGGCGACTGTAGAATCGCGTCAGCAGCGGTTCAAGCACCTCTTCGTACTCTCCGTGAAGAATCCGCTGCCGAATGGCCTTCGTCTCGGAATCATAACGTTTTTCATAGAGTCGCTCCCGTCCAGCAAAGAGTTCGTAGCGATCTTTCAAGGGGGCGTTGATGAGTTCCATGATTTCATCGCACTCCGCCAGGAAGATGGCATTTCCGTCCCGGTCGGCATCGATGGCTTTCCGATACCACTCAATTGCGGCGGGATAATCCTCCTTGAAGAATCGGCAACCCCAGCCGAGATTTCGCAGAGCCATGGCAAAATCGGGCTTGATCTCAACCGCTTTTTCCCAACATTCCATCGCCCGGGCCGGTTGTTTCTGGAAATAGAGATTGCCCAAATAATACCACGTATGGGCACTCGACGGCAAATACTCCAACGCCTTTTCATACACCGCAACGGTCTCCAGCCGGAACGGATAGACATAATCCACGGAGGCGGATTCCGCACTTTCGAACAGAGCCTTCGCCTTCGCCTTATCGCCCTTTTTGTCGGCCAAAAACGCCCGGTAATAGGCAACGGTCGGATAGGAGGAGACCGCCTCGTTGCCGGACAGGATGTCGGCCGCGTCCTCGTAAAAGCCATTGTTCAAATAATACAGTCCGAGTTCCAGATAGGACTCGCTTTCATCCCGAAGCAAGCGGACAAAGGCCTCTTTCGGCTTCTGCCCCAGTTTCATCAGCTCATGGGTGGCATAGTAGTTAAGCGGGTCCACCGAAAGCACCTCGGCGGCAAGTGCGGATGCCTCTTCACACCGGCCGCTGTATCGCAACAAGGTCGTCAGCAGATTTTTGGCATCCAGATTCATGCCGTTGTAGTTGACAGCCATCCGTGCCTCCTGCATCGCCCGGACCGGATCACCCGAAATGGACGAAATCTCCGCCAGTTGGAAATAGGACGCCGAGGCATACTCATAATCCCAGGCCGCTCGGTATAACGTATCGACGGCATCCTCGTAACGTCCTTCCGCCTTCAGGACCAACCCCAGATTGTACATCGATTCGCCGTCGCTGACCCGGGTCTGATTGGCGGTCTGCCTTTCGAGCGCTTTCCGAAGATATTTTTTGGCTTGGGCATAATCACCCTGCTTGCGGTAATATATGCCAAGCTGGGTATTGGCCCGTACGTCTCTCGGATCCCGGCGTATCACCTCGAAAAAGTAGTCGTTGGGATCGACATGGGCGTTGTGGAACTGAAGGTTCCGCATTCCGAGATAGTAGAGTTCTTCGGTATTGGCAACCCGCTTCGGGTCCGGATTCAGCGGGGTGACCGGATCCGGCAGCGGTTTCGTCCGGTCCAGTTTGTACGGATGATAGCTGATCAGTTCATTCCCGGCCGCATCGTACAGGTACATCGTCACCTCCGAAGGTTCCGAGACCTCCGTTCCCGGCACCTGGGTGTCGATGGCAAAGGGACGGTCCGGAGCAATATCGGCCTTCGTTTCATACAACGTCTTCCCGTTTCGCCGCACAACGATCCGGGCATTCCGTTGAATCTGAGTAACATTTGCAGCCAAATGCAGACGTCCGTCGGGATTGATCTCCATGTTGACCGTGGCCTTCTCATTGCCCCGATTCACATGCTGCAGGTCCCGAATGCCATACCAATAGGCCGTAAACTCCTTCATCTCATACGGGTTGATCCAACAGTAATCGGGCTGGTTGTCCGAATAAGCCGCCGTCATCAGCTCAACGTAGGGACCGTCCTCATCGGTCAAGGTCTCGCAATCCCAGGCATGACCGTAATTCATGTGCCCCCAGGTCCAGAATTTACCACCCTTGTTGATATGGCGGTTCCCGGCCAGCATCGTTCCGGCATTCCGGCCATAGTCGTAACCCGCGATGAAATCGTCCTGAAGGTCGTATACGAATACCGACCCGCCCATCAGCGCCGGAGGATTCTTCCAATAACTGACATCCTTGCCGACGTAGTCCGGATTGTCGCAATACGGAGCATCGGGAACAGGCCATCGCATGAAACTGTTTTTGTGATGGAAGGTCCCGAATTCGGTGTTTTCCGGGAAAACGATCTGATAATTCTCATTGGCGTGTGTCGCAACGTTGTTCCAATGGAGCATGGAGTTCCGATCGGGGCTGTTGTTGAAAAAACGGCCCTTCACTTCAATATAGGATCTGTCGGGATAGAGCGTCATGCCAATGGCCCACGACATGCGGTGGCGCTTTTCAATCTCCCCGACCCAGATCGTCTTGGAACCGTCACCGTTGTCTACCAGCCTGTAATCGATCGGAAACTGGCTGGTCGCCCGGTGATGATGGAAGACGTTCCACTCGACACCGCCCGAAATCCAGGCCCCGAGCATTCCGACATTCGCAGGTTTGATAACGTGCTGACGATAGAAGATCTCGTACCCGTTCGTCTTGTCCGTGGCGTAAAACAGCCGTCCGCCGATGTCGGGGAGCACGCAAACCTTCAGGTAGTCGTTTTCAAGATACAAGGCCCGATATACGGTATCGGTCTTGATATCGGTCGGATTGTCATTCATCGCATAGGGATAAACCCCACGTTTGGCACGTTGATAGGCAAAATCCCGTTCAAAAAGAGGCGCTTTCTCGGGAGGATTCACCCGATAAGCCGGAATGGCGAGGGTTCCCTCCCACAATTTCACAGGTCCGTTCTGAGCTGGAATCGTACCACAGACAAAAAGTGACAGCACCGCACATGCAATTCTTTTCATGTTGTTCATTTTCTCGTTCGTATTTCAGTCCTATTCGATCTTGATACAGCGGATCGAGCACCCGGCAGCCCGATCCATCCCGGTCCGGTTCAAATTGGCGTTGTTGTAATAGAAATAGTAGGAACCCGTTGCTCCGGGAACATTGGTCCACAAATAACCGCGATATTCCAGGTATTTAACGACATCCTTATTCTTATCCAGATAGCCAGTCGTCGGGAAATACGAAGTCGTTCCGCTTCCATCGACATCGAACATGTGTCCGTATTGATTGTTGCAGTTTCCCTTGTCCTTGTCGGTCAGACCGGCATAGGCCAACTCTTCCGGCACGCGGTATCCTGCAGGGCACGGGTCGAAAACGGTCTTGACACCCGTTCCCTCCTCGATCGTTCCGTCCGCATTTCCCCACAGGGCATTGATGCGGCCCGCAATCTGCCAGTCGTTGGCAGCAAGCAGGCGAGTATCCGGATGTTGCGTAGCATAAGCGATGGTCCCGGTTTCGGCGGTCGCTTCGAGAACCTGTTCCAGAGCGCTCGGTTCACTCTCATAAGGACTTCCGGAGGGACGCTGGGCCGTCAGATTCCGAGCCAACGGGTCTTTACGCCCCCACTGATAAAAGAGTCCGTAGGAGTTGGGATCTTTTTGTGCGGTAGAGGTTGCACCCAGATTCCGGTCGAGCATGTGGAAGTTGCCCAAAGCCTCGTTTTTCCAGGCGATGTCTTCGGCATCACTGACCCAAACGTGATACGACCAGAGAATCGTCCCCTCGGAATCGCATACGGCAACTACGGCATTGCCCTTTTTCCCGGTTGTCGGGACCCGGAGTGTCGTATTGTCAAGCGAAGGGGTCGAAATCACATCTCCGGATTCATCGGTCGCAGGCTGTTGCCAGATAATCCGAGACCGGGCCGGGAGTCCGACTGCAGCTCCGGAACTGTTGAGGCATTTCAGATTCTCATGCGTAAGTTTTTCATCGAACGTGTAATAGGGGGTCACGTCTATTTCGACTTCTCCGGCCCCTGTCGTCCGGTAACAGTTTGCTGAACCGTAATAGAGCGTTAAGAGCAGTGGTTTCAAAGGTGAAACGACTCCGGCGGTTACGGTTACGGCCTGCCGGGTTGCAATCTCATAACAGCGGCCCTCGGTATCGGTAATGACGAACTCGAAACCGTCGTAGGTCGCAGCCGGAAGGAAAATGACGAATCCCGTATTTTTCGTCAAGTCCCCGCCGGAAGAGATATTGGCACCGTCACCGCAATTCACCGTTACGGAGGCACGATCGCCGTCCGATCCCAATGTAACCGTCCCGGATTCGAGGTCTACCGAAGCCTGCCCCGTGATCTGTTCGCCTCCGGAGGCCGTCATGACCACGGTTTTGATCTTGATCCCAAGCGATTGATAATCGTTAATCTGCAATTGTACGCCGCCACAAAGATTCTGGAACGAGAAGGCATTGTCTTCCGATCTCGCAACCATCGGCAATGCCGAAATGCCGGTTCCTCCGCCAAGCGCCGAATAATAGGATTGCTCCGCCAAGGCCGAGAAATCGACCGTGAGCGAACTCGCTTCAAGGGTCCCGGACGCCGCATCAGCCGGATAAACGGCATAACGAAGCGCATCATTTACAACCTTCTGTTCGTCCTCCGGTAAAAAAATCCCGGTACGGGTATTGTCCGATGCCGTCGTGTAAACGGCCCCTGCAGGAACGGTCGCGCCGAAAATACGGATCCGGTCCCCGGAATTCCATACGACATTCCGCGAGAGATCCAACGAGGTCCGCGACCGCGGATTCAATATGCCGATGACAGACTCCGCTTGTAGAGATTCGGGAATCGCATCGGTCTCTTCGTAACTTGAGCATGAGCCAAAAACGAAGGACAGCGCGAAAATAGTCAGAATATGACGAGTTTTCATGAGCTTGAATTTTTGAGTCGTTTATTTCCACGGATTAATCTCTTCCCCATTGTTCCACTGGGGGCCCTGACCGTTGTCGTTATCGCCCGGTTCGGGCTCAGGTTGGGGTTCGGAAGGCTCTTTGAGCTCTACCGGCAGCCATTTTTCATAGTTGGAAGACGTCAGTCCCGAGAACGTATCGTCACCGGCGGCATCGTGCAATACGGCGTTGAAAAGGATGCGATCCATCGTCGTATTGAGTTTGCTGCGGGGGATGGCGACAACCAGGACATATCCACGGTCGTTTTCCGTTTCATCGAAGGTGCCGAGCACGGTTGCACCCATCTGAAGGTCCTGATTCCCGCATACCAGCGTACCGCTTGCAGCATCAGGAGTGATCTTGACGATCAAAGGATCTCCCGTGGCATTTCCGCTCTGAATCATGAGTTCCAGGCCGTCGGTCCCGGAGAGGTTCTTGTCCAGCCGCTCGGCAAGGCAATACAGATTCTCGGCGTCATACGCAAAACGGAATACGGCCTGGGCTTCCGAGACACTGCCGATGAAGAGCGCATCCTGTACATGGGTCCATCCCTTGCTGCTGCCGATGATTTCGGGGGTGAACTCCGAAGCATTGATGCGGTGATTCAATACGAATTTGGCCAGTTGGATCCGGGCGCAGTCCGTCTGCGTTCCATCAATCGTCTGAGTGAAAGCCTCAGGAAAGACACCGACGAGCGTATGGTCATCGATCAATTCGACGGATCCCCACGAGCCCCGGCCCGGAAAAGCCTGCATCGGCTGGCCGAATTCCCAGGCTTTGGAATCGCCGAGACGCATGTTGAACATATAGTTGATGTTGCAGGAGAGGAGGGTTTCTCCCGAACGGAACTGCCGCAGATAGGGTGCGGCTTCATCCAGGAACAGGTTGCTCTGACGTTCGGCGGGACCGTCCTCATCCCCGGCAGGAGGTCCTGCCGCCCAGTTGTCCGACGTGTATGCCAGGCCCAGATGGTATCGATCTTCCGAGGTTCCGGTACGCCCGAATCGGGACTCGAATGCGACGGCAATCCGTTCCGAACCGTTCAATTGAATGGCCACAGGCATCTGGTCGGTAAATATCGTTTGTCCGGAGCCGTCGGTGGCCACACCGGCCTTTTGCCGAATGATCTTACCCACGGCGGTCCAGGTTGCACCCCGATCCGTAGAACGGAGCAATGAGGTTCCCGAATTACCGATAAGCGGATCGGCATCCGTAAAATAGAGATGTACCTCCTTGCTCGACAATTGAAGGGCGGAGGGTTCCCAGGTCGTACCCCGGTAAATGACCTCCGTCGGAGACCAGGTCCGGCCGTTGTCGGTCGAGCGGCGCATCATGATCCCGTTGTTAAGCGGGTTGAGCAGGTACCCCTTGTTGAGCCGGAAGGAGGCAAAAGCCAGAATATCCCCGTTATCAAGCACAATGGCATCGGCCGACGAGAAGAGTACGCGGTCCGATACCGTGCTTTCATACTGGTTCATGTCGGTTTTTGCAAAAAGCTGCTCCTCGACATTCTGCCAGGAGGTCAGATTGTTGCTGCGGGCATAGTACACGTCGTGAGCCGTCATCCCTTGTTGGTAGATCAACAGATAGGATCCATCCTTCAACTTCTTGATACGGGGATAACGGGCATTTACGGCCGACAGGAGCGGACTCTCCAGGGTGATAAACGACCGGTAATTCATTTCGAGCAGGCTGTTTTGCCACTCGTTCGCATGGGAATTGAGGAATCCTTCATCCGCATTGAGCTCCTGAATCGAGGTGATTTCCGTATCCACAGGCTCCGGATCGGTATTTGTCCCCGGTTTAGGATTCGGATGTTCATCGGCGGACGGCTTGGCACATGCGGACAATGACAGCACCCATGCCCAAAAGATCGTTTTACTTATCAATCGACTGTATTTCATGACTGTAGAATTATTGGATATTCATATTTTTATCACGTGTCATGGATCGGATGAAATCAATTTCGTGTGGATCGTAAGGAGTCCCATCGGAACGATAAATGTCATGGAACCAAATCTCGGGTTCCGGATCCCCGGCCTTGCTGGACCATTGCAGATGGAAATTGCATTTCCCGGCTGTGAGGCCCCAACTGATAGCTCCGACATGCTCGCGTTTGAGAATAGGCATGATCTCTTCGAAGGTGGAACGCGGCCGTCCCATATATTCCTGACAAACAATCGGCCGGTCGAACTGTTTCATGTACGAAATGAATGTCTCCATCTCTTCCGGTTCATAATAGCAATGGAACGTCATGATATCGCAATTCTCGCCCAGGAAACTGATAATCGGGTAATTGCTTCGCCCCCCATGATATCCGGGGCAGAGCCAAACGGGAGACGAAAGCGGTTGCGAAGGGTTGACTTCACGTCCCCAGCGGAAAACTTCACGCAATAAAGGCAGACTCCGAGCCCCTTCCTTGAAATTTTCCGGCTCGTTGTAAAGGCACCAGAACAAAATACGGTCATCATCCCGGAATGTGTTCATAATGTCCGTCACATACTTTTTCAGCCGCGGCCAGGTCGCAGGATCGTTTACGGACTGCGCCCCGGGACTTTGAATCCATTGCGAATTATGCACGCCGGATATGGGTTCCGGCTGTTTGCCGAGTTTAGGATTGTTGAAACGGCCCCCATTGGTAAAAAAAGTCACAATAACCTTGATCCCGTGGCGGTCGCAGATCCCAAGGAACTGATCGATACGCTGTTTGAAACCGTCCGGATCAGCTTCCCAGACCATGTCATGCAGGAAAATGCGAACCGTATTGAATCCCAGGCCTTCGGCAAGGTTCATTTCTTGTTCTATGGTCTGAGGGTCGAAAGACTCCCGCTGCCACATTTCGAATTGATTGATTGCCGACGCAGCAACATAGTTGAACCCTACCGGCCATTCGTGCGAGGCATACCAGGCATTCGCCCGCTCTTCAGACCATCTTTCGGCGAGTTCTGCCGACGGAGCGGCACAGGATACGGCTGCCAATAACGAGGCTATCGAAAAAATCAATTTTTGTTTCATAATCATACGAAATATTTAATATCCAGGATTTTGATCCTTAGCCGGATCAAGAGCAGTATTGTAATTGAACTCGTCCGTTGGAATGGGCCACCAGTAGGCGGCGTCCCCGACTTCGGAGGTCGAAGTGATGCGACCGGCCTTTACGGCATATTCAGCCAGTTTCCCGCATCGTTTCAGGTCACAGTAGCGTTTCCCCTCGAAAACGGTTTCATATCCCCGTTCCTTGAGCAGCAGCTCCATAAAAGACTCTTGCGTCGAATAATCCGCCAGTTTGTAATCCGAAGCATGTGCCTGCATCGGGTTCAGGCCATAGGCTCGACGGTGTATCCGGTTGATCATTTCCAGGGCTGTACTATTGGGTTTCCCATCCCTGCGGCAGATTGCCTCGGCATAATAGAGCAGCGCATCGGCATAGCGATAGACGGGAAAGTCGTTGGCCATAGTGGACCCGTCGGTCTCCTGATCCCGATACTTCAGACAGATCATTCCGGTTTTGGTCAAACTGTTGAGCGTTCCATTCTCCGTTTGTTTGTAAAGGCTGTACTGATAGCGAAGATCCGCAGGATCCCAATCGACAATAAACCGATTGTTGACATAGTCGGTATAGATGCCCAAAGCACCTGTGGCAAAAACCGGATTGGGTTTGCACAAATACATCCAGGGGAAAGTGGCTCCTTCATCCCGATTGTATTTAAAATAAAATATCTCCTCCTGCGTGGCATTGGCCTTGTAGCCGTAGAGGTCATCGAAATCATCGGCCGCCGAAACCTCCACAAGCGCATAACGCCCGGAGGTCACGATCTCTTCGGCCGCCGAAGCTGCGCCACTCCAATCCTCCAGATACAGGCAGGCCTCTGTCCGCAACATCAAAGCCGCATAGCGAGTCGGATGTCCCGCCATAACCACCGTTTCCGGCAGCAAACCGGCAGCATCGGCAGCCTCTCGGGCGATAAATTCCCAGATCTCACGCTCCGGAGTTCTCGGTTTGTTGAAATCGGACATGTTGGTTTCGTCGAAAAAAGGCACGGCCCCGAAATATTTGACCAGGTACGAATAACTGAAGGCCCGCAGATACCGGGTCTCTCCCGTCAATTGGTCATATTGAAGCTGGGAAAGAGTGGCGCCGTCGATCTGAGAGAGGATTTCATTCGAAAAGCGAATGGCTCGGTACAGTACGGCCCACGTATCTTTGGAGAAACCGATTCCGCCGCTCGTCAGGCCACTGGCATAAGACGTCGCATAATTTCCCCGCCCATAACAGTAATCGGCAAGGCTTTCGCTCAACACCGAAAGGTACCGGCCGAATCCGGGATTGCGGCGCAACTGATAATAGATCGAATTGATAACGCTCTGCACCTCTTCGGCATTGGACATAAAGGTCGTGGCATCCACTTTTTTAGGGTGCTCCTCCAGAAAGGACCACTCTTCACAGGAAGTGACGAGCGTCGAGGCTCCGAACAATGCAAGTATAAATGAAAGGATCCGTTTCATAATTTTAACTGTTTGATCGTTAGAATACAAGCCGGCAACCCAGCGAGAAAGTCCGGGCACTGGGATAACAGTTGGAATCAATGCCTTGAATGAGGGAATTTCCTCCGCCATTTGCATTTACATCCGGATCCCAGAACGGATAGGACGTGATCGTGAACAGATTCTGAGCACTGACAAACACACGCGCCCGGCTGATAAACCGCCCTTTGCCGCAAGGGATGTCGTAGCTCAGTTCAAGATTCTTGAGACGCAGGTAGCTGCCGTCGTAAACGAAGCGGTCGGACATCTTCAACGAAATATTCTGTGACAGGTTCGGATATTTCGCATTCGGATTCTCCGGAGTCCAATGGTCATAGAGCACCTCGCGCAACGCATTGGCATTATATCCATAGTCGTAAGCGACGCTGACCATACTGAGCGAATAGATATCGTTTCCGAACGAACCCTGGAAAAACGCGCTTAACGTAAAGCCCTTGTAATTGACCGCCGTATTGAAATTGAGCAGAAAATCGGGATTGGGATTTCCGATAATGGTTTTATCGGCAGCCGAAATTCCCTCCTTGCCATCGAGATCCTTGTAAACGATCTGCCCCTTATCGTCATAACCATCCTCCACATAGCCATAGAAGAGATACATGGGTTCTCCTTCCCGCATCAAGTTCAATTGATCGTTAAGTAGCGTGTTGCTGACCGTTCCGCCGAAAATATCCTTGCCTTCCGAAAGCGAGAGGACTTTCGATCGGTTGAGCGAAAAATTGACGCCGAAATCCCACTTTACGGCCTTGTTGATGATTCGGGAATCGAGCTGGACCTCGACACCGGAATTGCGGATCGATCCGATATTGCGCAACGCCGTCGTATAACCGCTCGACCGGGGCATCTCGACATCATTGAGCAGATCCGTCGTCTTTTTATGGTAATAATCGGCCGTCAGGCGGATTCGGTTGTTGAGAAGGGCCAGATCGATGCCGGCATTCAACTGCGCGGTCGTCTCCCACCGGAGCCCGCCAAGATACGTGTCGCTCGGGGCATACCCCACAACCGTCGTTTTATCGAACACGACATTGACGGATTCCAACGTATTCTGCGTCGAATAGGGAGAAATGGCCGTACTGCCGGTCACGCCGTATCCGACACGCAGCTTGAGATCCGACAACCAATCGAGATCCTTCATGAAACGCTCCTGGGAGATACGCCACGCCACGGCCGCCGAAGGGAAATACCCCCATTTGTTGCCTTTGCTGTAACGCGACGATCCGTCGGCCCGGAAATTCACGGTCAGGAGGTACCGGTTGTCGTAGTTATAGTTGAAACGCCCGAGGAATGAAAGGAGTTTCCAGTTCGAATACCCCGAAGTCGGCAAGCCTTTTACTTCGGCGGCATTCATGTCGTAGGACTCCACCACATCACTCAAAAAGCCGGTTCCGGTTCCGGTCCCAACGGTTTTCGACGTACTCTCTTCATACGTAATACCGCCCATGACGTTGATATGGTGCTTCCCGAAACCCTTGTCGTATGTAATGATGTTGTTGCTGGTAATCCCCAGGGTCTCGCCCAAAGTTATGGAGGCAGCACCGTCGGAATTCGGATAGTCGAGCGATTTGGTGTAATCCTTTCTGTTCTGATTGTTGGAGATGTTTGCGGCGAGTTGTATGGACAAGCCGTCGACCGGTTTGATCGTCAGAGCCGCATTGGCCAATATCCGGTTTGCATACCATTTGTTCTTGATTTCGTAAAGATAGGCCAGCGGATTGGTCCCAGCGACCGGTTGAGTCTGGAAATCGTTCCAGGAACCATCATCATAATGCGGCGTGGCAAGCGGAGAGGTTACCAACGCGGCGCCGATCACCGACGACCCGCGGCTGCCGCCCTGGGAATTCATCTGATCATGATTCGAACGGCTGAAAATGATATTCGCGGAGGCGGAAACATACTTCGAAATATTGTAGTTGAGGTCGGTACGCAGGGAGATGCGCTCATAACCGCTCTTCTTGACGATTCCGTCTTGTTTGAAATAACTGGCTCCGAGCGATCCCTGGAACTTGGAATTGCCGCCGGTGATATCCACGGCATGGTTGGTGATGACCGCCGCACGGAACACCTCGTCCTGCCAATTGGTATTGAACGTGTTTTCCTGGATCTGCTTTTCCGTGAAGACGGCCGGCAGACCGTTGATTTCGGCTTTTTTATTCAGATAGATCATATACTCGTCGCCGCTGAGCATCTCCATCTGCTTGGCTAGGCTTTGGACCCCGACACTGCCGTCGTAGGTGACTTTCACCTCTCCCTGTTTGGCGCTTTTCGTCGTGACGATGACAACGCCATTGGCACCCCGGGAGCCGTAAATAGCCGTTGCCGAAGCATCTTTCAGAATCTCGACCGATTCGATATCCGAGGTATTGATCATGTTGATATCCCCGGGGAATCCATTGATGATCCAAAGAGGCTCGTTGTCGCCCTTGATCGAATTCGCACCGCGAATACGGACCTGAATACCGGCCCCGGGCTGTCCGTTGAGCTGATTGATCTGTACGCCCGAGACGCGCCCCTGAAGGGCCGACGCAACCGAAAGATTGGCAAATTCGTTGATCACGTCGCCTTTCACCTGGGCAATGGCCCCGGACAGGTCGCGTTTGCGTTGCACACCATACCCGACGACTACGAGTTCGTCCATCTGAAGACTCTCTTCGGTCAGGGTGATGGTAATTTCAGTACGGCCGTTCAGCGGGGTTTCCCGGGCGGTCATACCGAGATAACTAACGGTCAGTATGGCCTGAGCCGGGATTGCGTGAAACCGGCAAATTCCCTTCGTATCGGAAATTTCGCCCCGATTGCTGCCTTTTACAACAACGGCAGCTCCCGATACGGGTTTTCCTTCGGCATCCAATATACGGACCGTGCAATTCTCAATCGTGTTAACAGCATTCCTGGACTGAGACAAAGCCGCACTCGGCCACAGACACAGCAATGCAAAACACAGAACGGAAGAGAGGAAAATCAATTTCCCCGTGGCAATGAGGAGTCGTTCGTGTTTCATAATGGTTGGTTTTAAGTTCGTACAGATCGGTTTCCGGCAACCGATCCTAATCAGGGTGGTTCATGAGCCCAATACAAAAATAGCAGGACTCGGCACGATGTGAAACGGTCTTCCGGCGGTTTGGGAAAATCGTCGTATCGGTTGGAAAAATTGTTGCATCGGCGCCTTTCAGAAAGCCCGGGCAACTATTTTTTCTGATATTCTGCCGGAAGAATGCCGAATTGCTCCTTGAAGCATTTGGCAAAATAGGAGGGTGAGTTGAATCCGACCGCAAAGCAGACCTCACTGACCCGGCATTTGTTTCGGGCAAGTAATTGTGCAGCGACTGACAGCCGTTTGAAACGCAGATAATCGTTGGGGGTCGTGTCGAGCAGCGCCCGGACTTTCCGGATCAGGGTCGAGCGGCTCAGGAAAAGAGCCTCTTCAATCTGTTTGCTGGAAAACGCGGGATCTTTGAGATTTTGCATGATCACTTCATCGAGACGATGCAGGAACTCCTCGTCGGCACTCTGGAGATTGAACTGTTTGGGATCGACCCGGGCCGACGGATTCTGGTATGCCTTTTTCAGCCCGGCCCGTTTATCAAGGATCCCCTTGATACAGGCCTGAAGGTACTCGATACTGAACGGTTTTTCAATATAGGTGCTGGCTCCGGCCTCAATACATGCGATTTTGGTATCTGTGGCCGATATGGCCGAAACCACAATTACGGGAATATGCGAGCAATTGAAATCGGCGGAAATCGTCCGACAAAACTCGATGCCGCTCATTCCGGGCAACGCGATATCGGTAACAATGATATCGGGTTCGTGTTTTCGAAGCAACGCGCAGGCCTTCTCTGCAGAGTGTGCGATCTGAACCTGAAAATCAGCACCGAGCCTGCGGGCCAGATAGGCCGAAAGCTCCCGATTGTCTTCCACAAGCAGAATCGATGCCCCCAAAGGTCTGCTGGCCGGAGTCTCCTCGTTACCGATTGCCGTCTCCGTCTGAAATTCCCGGACCGGAAGGGTCAGCACGAAGGTCGTGGCCGTCGTATCGTCGGAGATCTCCAAAGTCCCGTCATGCATTTCGGCCAACGTCCGGGCCAGAGGAAGCCCGATACCGAAACTCCGGGCCTCGGTCTCCCGGTCGGTGCTGTACTGCACGAACGGCTTGAAAATCTCGGATCGCCGTTCGAATGGAATCGCGGGCCCGTCATTGCTGATTTCAACGACTGCGGCTCCCGTTTTCCGGACAACGGTTACCCGGATATAGGTCTCCGCATATTTAACGGCATTGTGAAGCAGGTTGTTCAGGATCTTATCGATCGCACTCTCGTCGGCTTCGATATAAATGGATTCCGGATTGGAGTTGAACGAGAGTTTCAGATTCCGGGACTTCACCGTTTCGGCAAAATTCGAGCACAGAAAACCGATTCTTTCGACAAGGTCCAGCATCCGACGATTGAGCTGGTAACCGTGTTTTTCGATGCGGATAAAATCAAGTAACTCCCGAACCAGTCGATCCAGATATTCCGTACCGTTTCCAATAGTTGCCAATTCCTCCAAGAGTGACGGATCGAGCCGTTCCGAGGCCATGATATTTTGCAAGGGGGTCCGGATAACGGTGAGCGGCGTCTTGATCTCATGAACGACGCTCGAAAAAAACGACAGTTTCTGTTGGAAAAGTTCCTCTTCCTTCTGCTGTTTATAAATTTCATGTTCCCGCTTTTCCCGGATGATGGCCCGACGATAGTAAAAGAGAAATATCCCGACAATAATGGAAACAAGGACAAACACATAGAGAAGAATCGCAACCGTACTTTTATAAAAACGCTGTGCCACGGTAATCGTCAAATCGGAATGCACGATCTCTTCGGCGCCGATTCCGTTCAACGCTTTCGTTTTCAAGGTATAGGTTCCGGCCGGAACATTGTAATAAAATATGGTGTTGTCGATCGTCGTATGCCGCCACACGGAATCGAAGCCTTCGAGTTTGCATTGAATGGCATTCGACCCGGAAGCATTCGAATTGAGAATGGCAAATCCGAATCCGAACGAATTTTGTCGGGGCGAGAGATGAATCTCATGCGTTTCGTCGACATTGCAGGCAAGCGGACCGTTTCCAGTCTCGGACGGAGTTACCAAATCATCTCCAACCCTCAGGCCCGTAATCACAAGGCGTGAATTCCCGTTTTTCGAGCTAAAACGTTCCGGATTGAAACGGATGAATCCGCTCCGCGATCCGAAATAGAGATCTCCATTGTCGTCTTTCCATCCGCAGTTTTTGAATTCGTTGTCGAGGAGGCCGTCATAAACCGAAAACAATCGGATTTCGTCCGTATCGGGATCAAGAGACAAAAGTCCCTTGTCCGAGGAGATCCAAAGCACTCCCAGATCGTCTTCCAGAATCATGAAACAGATATCGGTCGGAAGCAGATCGTTATGCGCCGTGTTATAGTTTTTGAATTGTCCGGTCGCCTTGTCGAAACTGCAAAAGCCATCGTTGAAACTGGTGGCCCAGATTCTGTCGTTCGACCCGACGGATACCGAAAAGAGCTTGTTGGAGGAAATACTTCCCTCTGCCGGGCTGGAGGGATCGTTGAGATAATGCGCCATGATACGGTCATCGAGCGGGTCATAACGGACCAAACCCTTGGCATAGGTTGAGATCCAAAGTGTTTGCTCTGCGTCTTCCTCCATATCGGTCACAAAAACGCCCTCAAACCATTCGATCGGATCGAACACGTCCTGAACGCGATCATATCGGAACAATCCTACGGTAGTCCCTACGAACAACTCATGGCACGAGGTGCAAAATATGGCAAAAACCCTCCGGTCCTGCATGGAAAACGGGAATCCAAGGGTTTCATAGGCTTTGCTCTCCCTGGTACGGGGATTGAAACGGTAAAGGCCTTGAATGGTTCCTATCCACAAGATTCCGGAATCGTAACAAACCGTAAATTGGGTTTTGGGGAGGTTGACACCTGCGATTTTTGTCAATTGCCTCGATTTTTTGTCGTAAACCAGCAGGCCCTCCTTTTCAGTAGCGACCCAAATATGGCCTTTTTTGTCATCGGCGAATCCCCGGACCAGACAATCTCCGAGAGACTGGTTCTTCACCAAATATTGTTTTTCGAAATTTCGTTGTATGGCACTGCTATAATTCACCCCGCCGACATTGGTCCCGATCCACAGGCCCTCGTTTGCATCGATATAGACTGCGAACGCATGATTGTCCGACAGCGAAAAACGGTCCTGCTCATCCGCCGTATAACAATGAACCGTTTCGTCCTTCGGATTATAAACGTATACGCCGATATTGGTCGGCATCCATACTCGGCCCTGCCGATCGATGAACAGATCCTCGGCCGAGAAATCGGATTGCGGAGGAGGGATGAGGGTGCGGATTGTCCCTGTTGTCTGATCCAAAAGGCATAAGCCCTGGATGACACTCACAATATATACACTCCGAGGCTGCCCGGGAACAGTCTGGACAGCCGTTACATCATCATGTCGGAATTGACTGATTACCGTCCACTCCCTTAGGGATTGGGGTATCGCCTGCCCGGGCGCCAGATATAAAAGCGAATGATAAAAAAGCGAGATCCACAATCCGTTTTCCGCATCAACATGCAACGTCCGGATATTGACCGGGAGCGTCTGTTTTCCATGCTCGAAAAAATAGTTGCGAAGCGATTTCGAAGTTGGATCATAGGCAAAAAGCCCTTGCCCGTTGACCGAAATCCATATTACGCCGTCGGGGCCCTTACAGATTGCATTGGCCTTGTTATGGATGAAGGTTCCCGAATCGCTTTTCCGGGTAAAAGGTTCAAAACGGTCCGTATGGACATTGTATACCGTAACACCCAGATCGGTTCCGACCCAAAGATTCCCGTCCTCATCGTTGCACAGGGCCGTAACGTATACCGACTGAAGTCCGAGTTCCTCTTTGGTATAGTTCCGGAATCGCGTTCCATCGAACCGGCTCAAACCGGAAGAGGTCCCGAACCAGATAAAGCCCTTTTCATCCTGAATGATCTTGTTGACCATGTTGTAGGGCAGTCCGCTGTTCGTCGAGGTATAATGCGTGAACTTGTACTCGGGCGTGGCGGCCAAGGCGACTTGACACAAAACGAGAAACCAGCCTATTGCGATACCGGTTATTTTGCCTCGGAATTTATGGTTTCGACGATCGGTCAAGATATGCAACGATTATTTCATACAACATGGAAGTACGGTCAATAACCCGGTCTCGGCGGTTTTATTTCCACCCTACGGCCGCACATCGGGGGCCTCCAATCGGAGAACGGGAAACACATGCGGCAAAGACAAACAAAATGGAGCAAGAACAAGTGGAATATAAAGTCATAACGCTCTTATTATTACTCGAAACAGACAAAAGCTACGTTCAAAATCCGACATATGCCAAAAGCGGCAACCGTAGACAAAGTTGTTTTGTCTCGAAACGATACGGACCGGCCTTTATCGGCCGTCCTATCTTTACCATATATAACAAAGAAACTACTTTCCGTGCTAATTTCCAAAATTGTCTTCAAAAAATTCAGGCCGGCGAGAATGCGACTACCCTTTCAGACTCCATACACGCATCGGGCATCAGCCTCGGGAATGAACGGCACAACATCCTCAATCACAAGAATTTTTATTCGTCGTTACCTGCAGAATTTTCTACTGCCAGGAAATTCGCGCCATCTTGCAACCCCATTAAAAAAGAGCATCGAACGATGCTCTCCGACCGGCAGCAAGCCTTTGCCGGTTTCGAATTCCCGGAATCGGAATCGGTTTGCCTGCTGAATCCAGTCGGCCGGTCAGTCTTTGCGCGGATAGCGCAGCAGGATGGCCAGCAGGGTGACAACGCCCAGCAGAATCGGATAATAGAGATAACGGATGATCTCCAGGGACGACAGGCCCGCCAGCCCCGCAGCCATCAGCAACTGGGCCCCGTAGGGCAGCAATCCCTGCGTGAAACACGAAAACGTGTCGAGCAGGCTCGCACTTCGCCGCCGGCTCACCCCGAAACGGTCGGCAATCGACCGCGCAATCGGTCCCACGGTCAGAATGGCAATGGTGTTGTTTGCCGTGCAGAGGTTGGCCAGGCAGACCAGACCCGCAATCGTTCCCTCCGCACCGCGGCGCCCCGAGATCCGGCGCGTCATGCGCTCGATAATCCAGTCGATGCCGCCGTTCAGGCGGATCATCTCCAGCAAGCCTCCGGCCAGGAGCGTGATGATAATCAACTCCCCCATCCCGTTGATTCCCTGTCCCATGCCGCCGCACCACTCCATCAGGCTGAAACTCCCCGAGGCGAGTCCGATCACCCCCGAGGCGGCGATTCCCAGCAGCAGCACCTTCATGACGTTCAAACCCGCAATGGCCGTCACCAGCACCAGCAGGTAGGGAATGACCCGCACCCAGGCAATCGGGTCCGGGTCGTCCGGCACGGCGACAGCACTCCCCGTTACGAGGTAAATCGCCAGCGTCAGAAGGGCTGCCGGAGCCACAATCCGGACATTGACCCGGAACTTGTCGCGCAAGTCGCACTCCTGGGTGCGCGTCGCGGCGATGGTCGTATCGGAGATGAACGAGAGGTTGTCGCCGAAAAAGGCTCCGCCGACGACAATCGCCGTAAGCCAGGCATCGTTCAAACCGGTCTGTTCGGCCAGTCCGGCCGCCACCGGGACCAGCGCCACGACCGTACCGACCGACGTCCCGATGGAGAAGGAGACAAAGCACGCCGCCAGGAACAGCCCCGCGGGAAGGAGGCT
The DNA here is from genome assembly GCF_963931675.1 of uncultured Alistipes sp. Taxonomy (NCBI): domain Bacteria; kingdom Pseudomonadati; phylum Bacteroidota; class Bacteroidia; order Bacteroidales; family Rikenellaceae; genus Alistipes; species uncultured Alistipes sp. Next base: position 65,917 of record NZ_OZ007039.1, read on the forward strand.
TCCGGGCAGGAGATGCTGTGTCAGGGCGACGGTCGCATCCACGGCGCCCATGCTCCGGGCCGATTCGGCAAAGGCTCCGGCCAGCACGAAGATCCAGATCATCAACAGGATATTCGGGTCCGAAGCACCGCGGGAGAAGTGACCGATACGTTCGGGAAAGGGCAGGCGGCGCATGGTCGCCACGGCGTAGACCGAAGCGAAGACGAACGCCACGGAGATGGGCATCTTATAGAAATCGCCGGCCAGAATCGAAACCGCAAGGTAGCAGGCCAGAAAAACCAGCAGCGGCGTGAGGGCGAAAAAACCGCCCCGGTGAACGGGTTCAGGAGTCATAACGTCAGAATCGTGTACGAACAGGATGCAAAAATAGGGCAAATTTTCCGCATCGCCAATTCGCCGCGCGATCCCGGGGCGCCGGACGGCCCCGCATACACTCCGTTCCGTTCAAAAAAAAGCGGCAGCAACCGGATTTTTTCAAAAAAATAAGTATATTTGTTCCCGATGCGGGTTCCGAACCCCGGGAAAAGAGAAAAATGGCAGGAATGACCCATACGATGTGTTGTTGTGCAGCGAAGTGTTGCCGCTGTCGCCGCATCGCGCCTGCTGCCGGGCGAACCGCGGAACCGCCGCAAGCGTAAAATCGCATTTTCGTATTTATTCACCGATAGAATTGGGGCAGCAGAATCCATCCTGTTGCCCTTTTTCGCATCCAAACCCGAAAAAAATGGAAAAAATCGCAAAATCGATCCTCGAACTCATCGGTCATACCCCGCTGGTCGAACTGTCCCGCCTGAGCCGGGACGCAGGGGCCGTGGCACGGGTCGTGGCGAAGGTCGAATCGTTCAACCCCGCCGGGAGCGTGAAGGACCGCGTGGCCCTGGCCATGATCGAACGGGCCGAAGCCGACGGGAGGCTGCGTCCCGGCGCCACGATCATCGAACCCACAAGCGGCAATACCGGAGTCGGTCTGGCACTCGTCTGCGCCCTGAAGGGCTACCGGCTGATCCTCACCATGCCCGAAACGATGAGTCCCGAACGGCGGCGCCTCGTCGAGGCATACGGCGCCCGGGTGGTCCTCACCCCCGGGACCGCGGGGATGCAGGGTGCCATCGACCGCGCCGGGCGGCTCCGCGAGGAGATTCCCGGAGCGGTGATCCTCCAGCAGTTCGAAAACCCGGCCAACCCCGAGCGGCACTACCGCACGACGGGCGACGAAATCTGGAACGATACCGACGGACGGGTCGGCCTCTTCGTGGCGGGGGTCGGAACGGGCGGAACGCTGTGCGGCACGGGACGCCGTCTCAAGGAGCTGAACCCCGCGGTGGAGATCGTGGCCGTCGAACCGGCCTCCTCGCCCGTGCTGTCGGGCGGTATGCCGGGTGCCCACAGGATTCAGGGGATCGGTGCGGGATTCGTCCCCGGGAACTACGACCCGCAGGTCGTCGACCGGATCGTAACCGTCGGCGACGAAGAGGCCATCGGGACGTCACGCCTGCTGGCCGCCCGCGAAGGGCTGCTCTCCGGCATCTCCGCGGGAGCCGCGGCCTGGGCCGCCCTGCAACTGGCCCGCCGGGAGGAGTACCGCGACAGGACGATCGTCGTCCTGCTGCCCGACACCGGCGAGCGCTACCTCTCCACCGAACTCTACGACTTCGACGCATACAAAACCGACATTCACCTTCGATAAACCATGGAACCACGTTCACAAACCGCGCGGCTGCGGCAGCTTGCCGACCGGCTGACCGCCCCCGACCCCCATATTCCGGCCGCCGTCCGGGCGGGCATCGACCCCTCGGAACTCAAACAGGCCATCGAACACTTCCGCTCGGTGGTCTTTGCGGGGTACTTCAGCCCGCAGCCCGTCGAGATCCTGCTGCGCAAATTCGCCGAGATTGTAGCCTGCCAAAGCGCCCGGGCCTACGAAACCTTCCACCGCGACGGAGCCATCGACCCCGAACGGTTCGGGACCAAGACCGCCCGGCTGCTGCTGGAGGAGCTGCCCGAACTGCGCCGCAGGCTCGGCACCGACGTCAAGGCCGTTTTCGACGGCGATCCCGCCGCGGCGAGTTTCGAGGAGGTAATCCTGTGCTACCCGGCGCTGGCGGCCATGACCCACTACCGGCTGGCCCATGCGCTGCATCGGCTCGGCGTACCGATCCTGCCGCGTCTGATCACCGAAATGGCCCACTCGGCCACGGGAATCGACATCCACCCCGGAGCGGAAATCGGGGAGTATTTCAGCATCGACCACGGTACGGGCGTCGTCATCGGCGAGACCTGTGTCATCGGCGACCACGTGCGGCTCTACCAGGGCGTGACGCTCGGAGCCAAGAGTTTCAAGTTCGACGCCGCGGGAAACATCCTCCGGGAGCCCCGCCACCCGATTCTCGAAGACCGCGTGGTGGTCTACTCCAACTCGTCGATCCTGGGGCGCGTGCGCATCGGCCACGACTCGGTAATCGGCGGCAACGTCTGGCAGACGACCGACCTGCCGCCCTACTCGCGGGTCGTCCAGGGCCGGGCCACGGTCTCGGGGTTCGAAAATGGAGGCGGCATATAGCCGAAAAAGGGACAAAATCGCATTTCCGGGCCCCGGCGGTTCAACGAAACGCCGGAATCGCTATTTTTGCACCCGGAAATCTCTCCTTGCGGGAACTTCGCCCCGAAAGGAACCTCCCGGCCGCCGACTGCGGAACCCCGCCCGCCCTTCGCCCGGAACCCGCTGCGCCGACGCCGCAAACCGAACGCCTAAACCAACAAAGAGATGATCGGAAAGGAAATCCGAACGGAAAAGCCCGTTCTGTGGAACAGCAACTACGTGAAGGTGTGGATCGCCAATTTCATGCTCTTCTTCGCCTTCTACCTGCTGGCGCCGCTGCTGCCGCTCTATCTGCGCGACACCTTCTCGGCCGACAAGGCCATGATCGGAATCGTGTTGAGCGGCTATACGTTGACGGCACTCTGCGTGCGACCGTTCAGCGGCTTCGTCGTGGACAGTTTTCCCCGCAAGAAGGTCCTCCTGATCTGCTATTTCTGCTTTGCACTCTTCTTCGCGGGCTACTTCATCACCGGATCGCTGGTTCTCTTCGCCGCCATCCGCACGCTGCACGGCGCACCGTTCGGCGCCACGACCGTGGCGAGCAGCACGATGGCCGTGGATGTACTCCCCTCGGAGCGCCGTTCGGAGGGCATCGGCTACTACGGACTGAGCAACAACATCGCCATGGCGATCGGGCCCTCGGCCGGGCTCTACATCTACCACACGATCCACAACTTCAACCTGCTCTTCACCCTTTCGCTGGTGATCGCCTTCATCGGGCTGGCCATCGACTCGACGATTCACTGCCGCGAACGGCAGCCGATCCGGCGCGAAAGCAAGGTTTCACTCGACCGTTTCATCCTGCTCAAGGGGTGGAGCGAAGGGATCTGTGTCGCCGCCTTCGCCTTTTCGTTCGGCGTGATCTCGACCTACATCGCCATCTACAGCCAGGAGGTGCTGCACATCACCTCCGGCTCGGGGACCTTCTTCATGCTGCTGGCCGCGGGGCTGATCCTTTCGCGGCTCATGGGCAGCAAATCGCTGCGCGAAGGGAAGATCATCCACAACGCTTCGATCGGAATGCTGATATCGATGTGCGGCTACCTGGTCTTCACGGCCGTGCCGAACCTCTACGGCTACTACGCCGCGGCGCTGATGATCGGACTCGGCAACGGGCACATGTACCCGGCCATGCAGACGATGTTCATCAACCTGGCGCCGCATGAACGCCGCGGGACGGCCAACTCGACGATCCTCACCTCGTGGGACCTCGGGGTCGGCATCGGCATCATCGGCGGCGGCAGCGTCGCCGAACATCTCGGCAGCTATTCGGCGGCCTTCTGGCTGGCCTTCGCCATCAACGTAGTGGGAGTTCTCTTCTTCTTCACCTACGCCCGCCGGAGTTTTCTGAAGTATCGGCTCAGGTAAGTGCTGACGGCCGAACACCGCACCGCAAAGACTTCACGCCTCGGGATTCCGGTTCCCGAAAACCGGCTCCGTTGATCGCTGACGGCCGAACACCGCACCGCAAAGGCTGCGCGCCTCGGGATTCCGGTTCCCGAAAAACGGGCCGTCGATTTTCGACGGCCCGGCCTGTTTTTTCGGGAGCACCTCCCCTCTCACCCGGCTATTGCTCCCGGGTCGTGGGGCCCTGGACGGTCAACCGTCCGTCGCGGATCGTCATCTCGTCGATGAACACCACGCGTTCGTCGCCCGTGGCTTCGGTCCGGCCGTGATAGACGCAATAGAGGTGTTTGCCATCCTTCGAGCGGGTCACGCTGTTGTGGCCCGTTCCGGTCACCGTCCCGCCGGAAGCGGTGTTGCGCTGCAGTACGGGGTTGTTGTCGGCCTTGCGGAAGGGCCCGAGCGGCGAATCCGACGTCGCATAACCCACGGCATAGTTCGCCCCGCCGAAGAAGTTGGCGGAGTACATCATGTAATAAATTCCGTTGTCCTTCAAGAGGAACGACCCCTCGGTCCAGCGGCGGTTGACCTCCCCGGAGGTGACCGAACGGCTCTCCCATTCGGCCTGCGCGTCGTCCATGCGCACGGGCGGCCGCAGCATCAGCACCGGCTCGCCCTTCACGCCCGAGAAGTCGGGCTCCAACTCCACACCATAGACCCAGCTCTCCTCGATGCGGTCGAACATCCCCTTTTCGCGGGCCCAGTCGGCCACCTCGCTCTCCACGGGATGCTCGTAGCAGCAGCGCGAATAGTAGAGGTAGCAGCGTCCGTCGTCATCGAAGAAGACATTGGCGTCGATCACCGGGTATCCGGGATCGAAGAGCGGGCGGTCGGAGATCTCGACGAAGGGGCCCGTCGGCGAATCGGAGGCGGCGACGCCGATCCGGAAATTCTCCAGCGCACCGGTCGGGTTCTCGCGCCAGTCGGCACTGAAGAACATGTAGAAACGCCCGTCGCGCTCGTAGACCTCCGGGGCCCAGAAGTTCGCCACGGCCCACGATTCGGGGGTATTGCCGCGGTAAACGGCCCCGGCGTACTCCCATCGGGTCAGGTCGTCGGAGACGTAGCATCCGAAACCGTCGCGCACGCCGCCGGTTCCATACATGTAATAGCGCCCGTCGGAAGCGAGCAGCACATAGGGGTCGCCCAACTCCACGTCCAGCGGGTTGGAGGGCACGAAGGTCCGGTTTCCGGAACAGCCGCCGAGCAGCGCGGCCAGCACAAAGAGCAGGTTTTTCATCTCATCAAAAGGGGTATTCGTTACGGTTCGGGGTTTCCTTCCCCGGGAACGGGTCCGCCGTTCGAAGAACAAAGATAGGGCTTTTGCGGACAAATCCGCACAAAATCGTCTCAGAAAAGCGCACACGATCGGCAATCGGCGCTTTCGAGAACCAACCGAACAGCCCAAGTCCCTTTTTCCGGAACGCACGGAGCGGAAAAATGCGTATCTTTGTCCGAACCATAAAAACAGCGACAACATGAAACGCATCATCAATCCCTGGCGCGGGATGGAAGGCTACCGCTGCTTCGGCTGTGCCCCGCACAGTCCTGAGGGGCTTCGGATGGAGTTTTACGAAGATGGCGAGGAGATCGTGAGCATCTGGCATCCGCGGCACGAGTTCCAGGGTTGGGTCGACACGCTCCACGGCGGAATTCAGGCGACACTGGCCGACGAAATCAGCAGTTGGGTCGTTTTCCGCAAATTCCAGACCAGCGGTGTGACCTCGAAAATGGAGGTCCGCTACCACCGTCCGATTCATACCTCGGACAGCTATATCGTCCTGCGGGCCCGGGTCGAGGAGCAGCGTCGCAACCTGATCCGGATCGCCGTACGCATCACCGACAGCGAGGAGCGCCTCTGCACGGAAGCCGTATGCGTCTACTTTCTCTTCCCGAAAGAGAAGGCTGCCCGGGATTTCCACTTCTGCGACTGTCCGGTGGAGGAGGGAGAGTGCGACCCGTTTACGGAACTATCCGCAGCAAAACAATAACCGCACCAGGCGACTCCCGCCGCAGAGTCCCGCCACGGCAAAAAGCCCCGCCACAGTACGTCTCCGGTGTGACTCTGCCCAGCGTGCCCCCTCACCCCCCCCAGTGTGATTCCCGTCGCACGAAAAATCCCGGGCCGTCGGTTGACGGTCCGGGATTTTTCGATCCGCAAGCCTCCCTGCCCCACGGGCGGGAACGCTACCCAAGCTTCATCACGTCGTCGATTCCCAGGTTCCTGTAGGCGTTTTCGAGCTCCTCGCTGCGGTCGGAGATCACCAGCAGTTTGTCACCCGCCTTCAGTTCGGTATTGCCCTTCGGGACGAAGTACTCGCCGTCGCGGCAGACCATCATCACGAGCGTATTTTCCGGCAGGGTAATATCCTTGAGCGTCCCGCCCGTCCCGAGCATGCCCTCGTTGACCTCGACCTCCGTGAGGGCGGACTTCATCTCCTCGTGATGCATCTCGACGCTGAAGGCCGATTCCCGCTCCTCGTAGGCCAGGCCCAGCAGGTTGGCCATGCCGCTCACGGTCGTTCCCTGCACGACGAGCGAAATGATCGTCGAGAGGAAGACCACGTTGAACAGCAGGTCGGCATGTTCGACTTCAGCCATCAGGGGATAGGTGGCGAAGAGGATCGGCACGGCACCGCGCAATCCGACCCAGGAGACGTACATCCGGGCCTTGGTCGAGAAGTTGCGGAAGGGCAGCAGGCAGGCGAAGACCGTCACAGGACGTGCCACGAGAATCAGGAAGACCCCGACGGCCCCGCCCAGGATCAACACCTCGGGATGCAGGAGTTCGTCGCTGTTGACGAAGAGTCCGAGCGTGAGGAACATGACGATCTGCATGAGCCACGTAAAGCCGTCGAAAAAGACCGTCAGGGGCCGTTTCTGCTTGAGTTTGTGGTTTCCGACGACCAGTCCCGCGAGGTAGACGGCCAGGTAGCCGTTTCCCTTGATCAGATCCGTGAAGGCGAAGGCGAAGAAGATGAAGGCCAGCAGCAGCACGGAGTAGAGCGAATGGTTGACGAAGTTGATCTTGTTGATGGTCCAGACGGCCAGGCGGCCGATCAGATACCCGGCCACGGCTCCGACGACGAGTTGCACGACCAGATAGACCAGCCCCATCCCGACACCGACACTGCCGTCCGAGGAGTTCGTGAGGACGCTGATCAACAGCACCGTCAGCATGTAGGCCACCGGGTCGTTCGAACCGCTCTCCAGCTCCAGCAGGGGTCGGAGGTGCTGTTTGAGGCCCTGCTTCTTGCTTCGCAGGATCGAGAAGACCGAGGCGGAGTCGGTCGACGACATCGTCGAGGCGAGGAGCAGCGCCAGCGAAAACGGGATTTCGAGCCCTATCCAGGGCGCCACGAGCCAGACGAATCCGGCCAGGATCACGGCGGTCATCACCACCCCGGCCGTGGCCAGCATGATGCCGGGTCCGAGGATGGGGCGTATCTCCTGGAAGGAGGTATCCATACCTCCGGTAAAGAGGATAATGCAGAGCGAGATCATGCCGACGAACTGCGTCATCTCGACCGAACGGAACGAGATGAAGTCAAGCCCGAACAACATGCCGACCCCGAGGAAGAGCAACAGGGCCGGCGCCCCGAAACGATAGGCGACCTTTCCGGCCATCACCGCTACGAAGAGCAGCAGGGCTCCGACCAGTACGATATTTTCACTTGTAATGTTTATCATAGAAGCGTAATTAACACAAATCTAACACCGTTCGTTGTTCCGTGCGTCGCCGCGGGCGGATTCCGCACGGCCGTTTTCACCTTTCGCCATTCCGGCGGCTCCGGCCATTTCCGCCGTTCCGGCCGTTTTCATCTTCCGACATTTCGGCCGTTCCGACCATTTCCGACCCATTTCGCCGTTCCCGACCGCGCCGCGCGTTCCCGCCGGTCTCGCCTGTCTCACCGCTCCGACCATTTCCGACCCGTTTCGCCGCTCCCGACCGCTCCCGACCCTTCCCGCCGGTTCCAGCCGCTCGGGCCGCTCGGGAGAAACCGCCCTCTATTGCGGGATGAAGATGTAGGTGATCGTACCGGCCTGCCGGGCAGGTGCCGCGGAGTCGATGTTGAAGAGCGACATGCGCGCAGCCCGCAGGGCCGCCTCGCGCATACAGTCGTCACCCCCCTCCTCGATGCGGGCCGCCGTCACCTCCCCGGCCCGGTTGACCGTAATGGAGACAACCACCTCGCCGCCGCCCTCGCACCGGTAGGCCGGGACTTCGAGCCAGCGCGACGTCCGCACGGGATCGGTCAGCGAAAACGACACCGTCACCCGCCCCTTGATCTTGCTGTCCCGGCGCTCGGCACCCTCCTCACGCCCGCGGCGTTCGCGGATCGCCCGCTCCTCGGCCAGCCCCTCCTCGTAAGCCTCGCGGTTGGCCCGCATCCGCGCCTCGGCCTCGGCCGCCGCCTCTTTCAACGCCGCGGTATTCGTCCCGCGGTCGTCGCGCAAACGCTCGTTGAGGGCATTCTCGTTCGAGGCCAGGTTGCGGATGCTCCCCCAGTCGATGGGGTTCTGCTCCTGCCGCTCGCGCACCTCGCGTTCCAGGCGATCGCGCTCCTTCTCCAGCTCCGCCAGCGTCTGCAGATCGATATACATGCCCTGCTGGCTGGCCCGGCGTCCGACAACTATCTTCGACGACACGAAGACGATCATCAGCAGCAGATAGGCGATCAACGTCACGCACAACCCTACCCGATGGTCGTAAGCCCAGGTTCCGGCATCCTCGCGCCGGTTGTCGAACGGGAGTTTCAACTTCGGTTTGCGGGGAGTCTTGCGGATATGATCTTCAGGATTCTCACTCATGGCGGCAACACGGAATTTCGGACAAAAATAAGGCTTTTTCACGAAATTTTTATACCTTTGCGCGCAAATAATACAAATATATACCCTACACCGCTTTATGTCAACCAAACAACAAACGCTGAAAGCTCCGATTTCGTTCTCGGGCAAGGGTTTGCACACGGGCGTCAAGGTGACCATGACCGTAAACCCCGCCGATGCCGGCACCGGCATCGTGTTCCGCCGGACCGACATCGAGGGACAACCCCAGATTCCGGCGCTGTGCGACAACGTTGTCGACACGTCGCGCGGCACGACCATCGAGGCCGGAGGCTATCGCATACATACCATCGAGCACGTCATGTCGGCACTCTGGACCCTGGGCGTGGACAACGCCCTGATCGACATTGACGCCGAAGAGACCCCGATCCTCGACGGTTCGGCCTGCGCCTACGCCCAGGCCATCACCGAAACGGGGCTCGTGGACCAGGATGCCGAACGTTCGTTCTACCACGTGACCGAGAAAATGGTCTACACGATCCCCGAAAAGGGCGTCGCCATCATCCTCTACCCCGATGACGAATTCTCCGTGTCGGTACACGTCGACTACAACTCGAAGGTCATCGGCAACCAGTATTCCACCTTCAACCCCGGCGACAACTACGCCACCAAGATCGCCCCCTGCCGGACGTTCGTCTTCCTGCACGAGATCGAACCGCTCATCAAGATGAACCTCATCAAGGGCGGCGACCTGGACAACGCCATCGTCGTGGTCGAGAACCCCATTCCCGACGAGCAGCTCGAACACCTCCGCAAGATCTTCAACAAACCCGACATCGAGGTCAAGTCCGGGTACATGTGCAACCCCGACCTGCGCTGCAACAACGAGCTGGCCCGCCACAAGCTGCTGGACCTGCTGGGCGACTTCGCGCTGCTGGGCGTGCGCATCAAGGGCCGCGTCTGGGCTACCCGTCCGGGGCACTTCGCCAACACGGAGTTCATGAAGCAGTTGAAGCACGCCATCCGCAAGGCGGGTGAGAAGCCGCGTTTCACCTACGACTGCCGCAAACCGGCACTCTACGACATCAACGACATCCGGCGGATGCTTCCCCACCGCCCGCCGTTCCTGCTCGTCGACCGGATCTTCTACTGCGACAAGACCGACGTCGCGGGTATCAAGAACGTGACGATGAACGAGCCGTTCTTCGTGGGGCACTTCCCCAACGAGCCGGTCATGCCCGGAGTGTTGATCGTCGAGGCCATGGCGCAGTGCAGCGGCATCCTGGTGCTCAACTCGGTTTCGGATCCGGAGAACTACTCGACCTATTTCATGAAGATCGACGGCGTGAAGTTCAAGCGCAAGGTCGTGCCGGGCGATACGCTGCAATTCGAAATCCACCTGCTGGAGCCCATCCGCCGCGGCGTTGCGGTGGTCGAGGGCAAGGCCTTCGTGGGCGAGGCGCTCGCCTGCGAGGCGGTGATGATGGCGCAGGTCGTAAAAAACAAGAAGTGATATGATCAGCAATCTGGCCTATGTGCACCCCGATGCGAAAATCGGGAACAACGTCACGGTAGAACCCTTTGCCTATATCGCCGGCGATGTCGTCATCGGCGACGACTGCTGGATCGGCCCCGGGGCCGTGATCCACGACGGAGCCCGTATCGGCAAGGGCTGCCGGATCCATACCGCGGCATCGGTTTCGTGCCTGCCCCAGGACCTGAAGTTCGCCGGAGAGGTCACCACGGCCGAGATCGGCGACTACAACGACATCCGCGAATATGTGACCATCAGCCGCGGAACCGCCTCGACGGGAACCACGCGCATCGGGTCGCACAATCTGCTGATGGCCTATGTCCACATCGCCCACGACTGCGTGGTGGGCAGCCACTGCGTGATCGCCAACCGCGTCTCGCTGGCCGGCGAGGTGCATGTCGGCGACTGGGTGGTCATCGGCGGCCATGCGGCCATCCACCAGTGGACCCACATCGGCGCCCATTCGATGGTGCAGGGAGGCGCACTGCTGGGTCAGGACCTCCCGCCCTACGTGATCGTGCGCAACGACACGCTGCGCTTCGCCGGGATCAACAAGGTGGGGCTTTCGCGCCGGGGTTTCACGCCCGAACGCATCGGGGAGATCCACGACGCCTGCCGGATCCTGTTCCAAAGCGGCCTGAACTACCTGAGCGGTTGCGAGGAGGTCGAGCGGCAGATCCCGCCGAGCCCCGAACGCGACTACCTGGTCCGGTTCATCCGCGAATCGAAGCGCGGGATCATCAAACCCTACGCTTCGAAACCGGAAGCCTGATTTTACACCTATTTTATAAGCAAAACTTGGTAATTCGGATTTTTTCACTATATTTGCAGTGTCGAAAGACGAAAACGAACGCGATAAGGGGACGAGAGTCCCCTTATTTCATGGATAAACCGACCGATACGCATGATTGATACCCGGAAAATAACGGCTCTGGCCGAACAGAAACTCGAAGGTACGGACCTTTTTGTCGTGGACTGCACCTGCACGCCCGGCAACGAGGTCGAACTGATCGTCGACAGCGACACGTCGGTGGGCATCGACGCCTGCGCGGAACTGAGCCGCGCCATCGAAGCGGAACTGGACCGCGATGCGGAGGATTTCTCGCTGACGGTGATGTCGGCGGGCATCGGCTCGGAACTGCGCTCGCTGCGCCAGTACCGCAAGCTCGTGGGGCATTCGGTGGAGGTGCTGCTGCTCAGCGGCGTGAAGCTCCTGGCACGGCTCGACGAGGTCTCCGACGAAGGGATCACGCTCTCCTACGAGGAGAAGCAGGCCGTCGAAGGCAGGAAGCGCAAGCAACTGGTGACGGTGAGCCGCTCGTACCCCTTTGCGGAGATCAAGTACACGAAGGAGTGGCTGGATTTCAAATAACCCGGAAATACAAAATCGAAAAACAAGATAAAAAACCCATGGACAATCTCAATCTTATCAGCAACTTTGCCGAGTTCAAGGAGTTGAAGAACATCGACAAGTCGACGATGATCGGCGTGCTGGAGGACGTTTTCCGCCACGCCCTGCAGAAACAGTACGAAACGGACGAGAACTTCGACGTCATCATCAACCCCGAGAAGGGCGACCTGGAGATCTGGCGCAACCGCACGGTCGTGGAGGACGGCGCCGTGGAGAACCCCAACACGCAGATCGCCGTTTCGGAGGTCAAGGCCATCGACCCGACCTACGAAATCGGTGACGAATATGCCGACGAGATCAAGCTCTCGTCGTTCGGCCGCCGCGCGGTGCTGTCGCTGCGCCAGAACCTCGCCTCGCGGATCCTCGATCTGGAGAAGGCCAACCTCTACGAGAAGTATTCGGAGAAGGTCGGCGAGATCATCACCGGCGAGGTCTACCAGGTGTGGAAGAAGGAGGTACTGATCCTCGACGACGAGGAGAACGAGCTGATCCTCCCGAAGGCCGAGCAGATTCCCAACGACTTCTACCGCAAGGGCGATACGATCAAGGCGATCGTCAAGTCGGTGGAAATGAACAACAACCAGCCGCGGATCATCCTTTCGCGCACGGCGAACCAGTTCCTCGAACGGTTGTTCGAACAGGAGGTTCCGGAGATCTTCGACGGCCTGATCACCATCAAGAAGATCGTCCGTATCCCGGGCGAGCGGGCAAAGGTCGCCGTGGAGTCCTACGACGAGCGCATCGATCCGGTAGGCGCGTGCGTCGGCATGAAGGGTTCGCGCATCTACTCGATCGTCAAGGAGTTGCGCAACGAGAACATCGACGTGGTGAACTACACGGCCAACCCGCAGCTGATGATCCAGCGTTCGCTGAACCCGGCGAAGATCTCGTCGATTACGATCGACGAGGAGAAGAAGACCGCTTCGGTCTACCTGAAGCCCGACCAGGTGTCGCTGGCCATCGGAAAGGGCGGTCTGAACATCCGCCTGTCGAAGATGCTCACGGGATACGACATCGACGTCTACCGCGAGGTCGAGGAGGAGGACGTGGCCCTGACGGAGTTCGCCGACGAGATCGACGGCTGGATCATCGACGCACTGAAGGCCGCCGGCTGCGACACGGCGAAGAGCGTGCTGGAGCTTCCCGTGGAGGAGATTGCGGCCCGCGCGGACCTCGAACTGGAGCAGGCGCAGAAGGTCGTGGAGATCTTGAAGGCCGAATTCGAATAATCACCAAGCAAGAAAGGAGAACACACACATATGGGTAATGAAAGAAAATTAAGGCTCATTCAGGTTGCCAAGGAGTTCAAGGTCGGTTTGAACACCATCACGGACTTCCTGCAGAAGAAGGGCATCAAGAGCGACGGGTCGCCCAACACGCTGGTCGACGCGGAGACGTATGCCGTTCTGGAGAAGGAGTTCGGTTCGAACCGCAGCGTGGTGAACGCCCGCGACTCGATTCGGGAGCGGATCTCCCAGAAACAGACGACCATCACCCTCGAAGAGGCGAAGAAGCAGGAGCGCGAGGAAGAAAAGGAGGTTGTCATCAAAAGCAATGTCATCAGCGTGAAGGACGAGATTCCGCAGCCGAAGTTCCTGGGGAAGATCGACCTTTCGCCCAAACCCAGGACGGCCCCGGCCGCACAACCGGCCCCGCAGCCTGCGGCAGGCGCCCAGCCGGAGCCGCCTTCGGCTCCGGCCCATTCGGCGGCCCCGGCCCCGGCAGCACAACCGGCCCCGGCTCCGCAACGGGAGGTCGTTTCGGAACCCGCCCAGGCCCCCCATCCGGCTTCGGCCGCGGCGCCTGAAACCCCGAAGGCGGCCCCGATGCCCGAAGCCGCACGTCCGGCCGCAACTCAGGCCCCGCAGGCGAGTGCAGCTCCGGCAACCCCGGCGGCAGAGGCCCTGGAGAAGGCGGCGGAGACCCCGCAGCCCGAAGCCCCGAAGGACAACATTTTCCGTCCGGCGACGGTGACCCTCACGGGCCCGCAGGTGCTGGGTACGATGGATGTCTCGGGCTTTGTTCCGGGCGGCAAGCACAAGCGCAAGCGGCTGCAGAAGGAGAAGGTCGACGTCAACAAGGCCCAGAAGGGCGGTTCGCAGGGCGGCAACCGCAACGGCCAGGGCGGTCAGGGCAACCAGGGCGGCCAGAACAACCGTGGCAACCAGGGCGGCCAGAACAACCGCGGAGGCCAGGGTCAGAACCAGCCGCGTCCGGGCGAAGGGCGCCGCAACAAGAACAAGAACATGCCGAAACCGATCCTGCGTCCGGAAGTGAGCGACGAGGAGGTTTCGAAGCAGGTCAAGGATACCCTGGCGCGCCTGACGGCCAAGGGAGCCAAGAACAAGAGCGCCAAATACCGCCGCGACAAGCGCGAAGCCGTTGCCGAGCGCATGAACGAGGAGTTCGAACGCGAGGAGATGGAACGTTCGACACTCAAGGTCACGGAGTTCGTCACCGTGAGCGAATTGGCGACGATGATGAACGTCTCGCCGACGGAGGTCATCACGGCGTGCATGAACCTCGGACTGATGGTGTCGATCAACCAGCGGTTGGATGCCGAGGCTTTGGTCGTCGTGGCCGAGGAGTTCGGCTTCAAGATCGAGTTCGTCTCGGCGGACATCCAGGAGGCCATCGCCGACGAGGAGGACAAGGAGGAGGATCTCGTCCCGCGTCCGCCGATCGTGACGGTGATGGGCCACGTCGACCACGGTAAGACGTCGCTGCTGGACAACATCCGCAAGACGAACGTCATCGAGGGCGAGGCCGGCGGTATCACGCAGCACATCGGTGCCTACAGCGTGGAGCTGAACGGTCAGAAGATCACGTTCCTCGACACGCCGGGCCACGAGGCCTTCACGGCGATGCGTGCGCGCGGTGCGGCCGTCACGGACGTGGCGATCATCATCGTGGCGGCGGACGACAACGTCATGCCGCAGACCGTCGAGGCGATCAACCACGCGCAGGCCGCCGGTGTCCCGATGGTCTTCGCCATCAACAAGATCGACAAGCCGCAGGCCAATCCCGACCACATCAAGGAGCAGCTCTCGCAGATGAACTACCTGGTGGAGTCGTGGGGCGGCAAGTACCAGGACCAGGAGGTTTCGGCCAAGAAGGGCCTGAACCTGGACAAACTGCTGGAGAAGGTGCTGCTGGAGGCCGAGATGCTCGACCTGAAGGCCAACCCGAACAAGAAGGCCGTGGGTACGGTGATCGAGTCGACGCTGGACAAGGGCCGCGGCTACGTCTCGACGGTGCTCGTGCAGAACGGTACGCTGCACGTGGGCGACGTGGTTCTCTCGGGAACCTACACGGGCCGTGTGAAGGCGATGTTCAACGAGAACGGCAAGAAGGTCACCGAAGCCGGGCCGTCAACCCCGGTACAGGTGCTGGGACTCAACGGCGCCCCGCAGGCCGGCGATCTGTTCAACGTGATGGACGACGACCGTTCGGCACGCGAGATCGCCAACAAGCGCGAGCAGTTGCAGCGGATGCAGGGCATCATGACGCAGAAGCACGTGACGCTCGACGAGATCGGCCGCCGCATCGCCATCGGCTCGTTCAAGGAGCTGAACATCATCGTCAAGGGCGACGTCGACGGATCGGTCGAGGCGATGTCGGGCTCGCTGATCAAACTCTCGAAGGAGTCCGTACAGGTGAACGTGATCCACGCGGCCGTGGGCCAGATCTCCGAATCGGACGTGCTGCTGGCCGCCGCCTCGAACGCCATCATCGTGGGCTTCCAGGTGCGCCCGTCTGCCTCGGCGCGCAAGCTGGCCGAGAAGGAGGAGATCGAAATCCGCCTCTACTCGATCATCTACGACGCCATCAACGACATCAAGGATGCCATCGAGGGCATGTTGGAGCCGGTGATGAAGGAGGAGATCGTCGCCTCGGTGGAGGTGATGGAGATCTTCAAGATCTCGAAGGTCGGGACCGTTGCGGGATGTATCGTCCGCGAAGGCAAACTGCAGCGCTCGACGCCGATCCGCGTGATCCGCGACGGTATCGTGATCTACACGGGCAAACTGGGCTCACTGAAGCGGTTCAAAGACGACGTGAAGGAGGTCACCGTGGGTCAGGACTGCGGTCTGAACATCGAATCCTACAACGACGTGAAGGTCGGCGATATAGTCGAAGGGTACGAACAGGTCGAGGTAAAACGCAAATAGTGTACGGCACACGGTTCCGGAATCCGGAGCCGTGCCCCCTTATCGGAAAGAACGAACAAACAGACAGACTAACCATTTAGCAATTTTAGGCAGCAATGACTAACCCTATCCATTTCACCACGCCCGATGAGGCCGTCAAGGTCATCAAGTCGGGCGACCATGTGCACCTGAGTTCGGTAGCTTCGGCTCCTCAGTGCCTGATCAATGCCATGTGCCGCCGCGGCGAGGCGGGCGAGCTCAAGGATGTCCACATCCACCACCTGCACACCGAAGGACCGGCACCCTATGCGGATCCGAAATTCGAGGGCATTTTCCAGCTCGATTCGTTCTTCGTGGGGGCCAATGTCCGTAAGGTGACCCAGAGCGGATATGCGGATTACATTCCGGTCTTCCTGAGCGAGACGCAGAAACTCTACCGCTGCGGAGCCGTACCGTGCAACGTGGCGATGATCCAGGTCTGCCCGCCGGACAAGCACGGCTACGTATCGCTGGGCACGTCGGTGGATGCGACGCTGGCCGCCGTGGAGTGCGCCGACTATGTAATCGCCGTGGTGAACAAGCACGTACCGCGCGCCTTCGGCCAGGCGATGATCCCGATGTCGAAGATCGACATGTTCGTCGAGGACGACACGCCGCTCATCGAGGCGAAGTTCTCGGAGCCGAACGAGGTCGAGAA
>NZ_OZ007039.1:3087500-3377718 GCF_963931675.1 uncultured Alistipes sp.
CAACAGCATGGGCATGGACCAGGACGACCTGATCATCGCCCCCTACACGACGGTCCAGAAGCGCATCCTGGCCATTACCCACCTGCAGGAGATCGTCTGCTCGGCGCTGACCGAGGCCTACACCGACCAGGCCATCGACGAGATTACGGCGATCCTGCGCGAGAACCACCGGCTCAAGGAGTCCGATGACGACGATTTCTCGATCCGTTCGCAGCAGGAGATGGCCTCGATGCTGACCTCGACGACCGACATGATGACCGTGCTGCTGGCTGCCGTGGCGGGGATTTCGCTGCTCGTGGGCGGCATCGGGATCATGAACATCATGTACGTCTCGGTAACCGAACGGACACGTGAAATAGGCCTGCGCATGTCGATCGGCGCCAAGGGGATCGACATCCTGGCACAGTTCCTCATCGAGTCGATCCTGATCAGCGTCACGGGCGGCGTGATCGGGGTGCTGGTCGGGGTCGGAGCGGCCATTGCGGTGAACGTCTTCGCGGCCTTCCCGATCTACATCCAGCCGTGGAGTGTCTTCCTGTCGTTTGCGGTCTGCACCCTGACGGGGGTTTTCTTCGGATGGTATCCGGCACAGAAAGCCGCGATGCTCGACCCCATCGAAGCCATCCGCTACGAATGAAAGGGGAGGGGCTTTGGGGGGTCGGCGAAAAGCCCCGCACAAACCGGCCGGCACGATGAAAAAAGCCGGAGGCCACCAACGCAAAAACCTCCCTAACAAAAAGGGATTCCGCGTTTCGACCCCATATTTTTTATATCTTTGCAGTATGACCGCATCGCAATCGAAACATACAAGCTGGCTGATTCATGTCACGGTATGGGCAGTAATCTTCGGAATGCCGCTCTTTGTCATCAACCCGGACCGACCGCTGATGACGTGGTCCCAGTACCTCCATTTTCTGATTGTCCCGATCTCCTTCATGGTGGTCTTCTACACCAACTATTTCCGGCTCATCGACCGTTATCTCACCACCCGACGATTCGGACGTTTCACGGGTTACAACCTCCTGCTGATCGGAACCGTCATGCTCAGCGTACACGTGATCTTCAGATATATCCTGCCGCCCAACACCACTCATCCACCCATGGAGCGCCCGGTGCAGGATACCGTGCGCTTCTTCTCCAGCAACGCCTTGCTCTACCTGCTGGTGACGGGAGTCAGTGTAGCCATCCGAATGACGAGCGGCTGGTACCGCGCCGAAGCGGCCCGCCAGGAGCTCGAACACAACCGCACACAGGCCGAACTGCAGAATCTCAAAAGCCAGTTGAACCCCCATTTTCTGTTCAATACGCTCAACAACATCTACTCGCTCATCCAGCTCGACACCGAGCGTGCCCAACAGGCGGTCCACGACCTGAGCCGCATGTTGCGTTATGTGCTCTACGAGAGCAGCCGACCCGAAGTCCCGCTCGCGGCGGAAATCCGTTTCCTGAGCGACTACATCGAACTGATGCGCATTCGCCAGCCGCGCCACGTGCAGGTTTTCGTGACGCTGCCCGACGCTCCGTCGCAACGGCCCATCGCACCGCTGCTGTTCATCTCGCTGGTGGAGAACGCCTTCAAGCACGGGGTCGACAACGACCGGCCCTCCTGCGTGAGCATCGACATCCACGAAACCGACGAGCAGCTGGTCTGCCGGATCAGGAACAGCTACTTCCCCAAATCGGCCGACTCGGACCGAAGCGGTTCGGGCATCGGGCTTTCGAACCTCACCCGACGCCTGGAGATGATCTATCCCGGGCGCTACATCTTCGAACATGGACAAAGCGGAGACTCCTATACGGCGCTGCTCTGCATCAAACTTACCGACGCATGAAACTACGCTGCCTGGTAATCGACGACGAGCCGCTGGCCGTGGAATTGATGGAAGGATACGTGCGCAAGACGCCGTTTCTGGAGTTGGCGGGTTCCTATGAGAGCGGCACGGCGGCCTTTACGGCGCTGCGCGAACACCCGGTGGACCTGCTTTTCTGCGACATCCAGATGCCGGGACTGAACGGCATGGAACTCTCGCGGATGCTCCCCGAGGCGACGCGGGTGATCTTCACCACGGCCTTCAGCCAGTATGCCGTCGAGGGGTTCCGGGTCCAGGCGGTGGATTACCTGCTCAAGCCGATCAGCTACACGGACTTCCTCTCGGCGGCGAACAAGGCGCTCCAGTGGTTCGAACTCAAGCGCCGGGCCGTGGAGGCCGGGCGCACGACCGCCCCCCCGAAAGGGGATGAACGGAAGCCGGGCAAGGCGCCCCGGAGCATCTTCGTGAAGACGGAATACCGCCTGCAGCAGATCGATCTGGAGCGCATTCTCTACATCGAGGGGTTGAAGGACTACGTGAAGATCCACGTCGAGGGCGAAGCGCACCCGGTCGTGTCGCTGTTGAGCCTCAAGGCCCTGGAGGAGCAGTTGCCGACCGACCGTTTCATCCGGGTGCACCGCTCCTACATCGTGCAGCCGTCGAAGATCCACACGATCGAACGCAACCGGATTGTTTTCGGGTCGGAGCGCATTCCCGTTTCGGAGAACTGCCGGCAGCCCTTCTACGATTTTCTGGCACGCCACGCGCTGCTTCCGGCGGGCTTTTCGGACAAGGAGTAGGGTGGCCGCATCCGGAGCCATGGCCGCACCGTGACCGAGCGTGATCGGAAGCGATGATCGGAAAAAAGAGCGGAAAACCGGAAATTTTTTGCCCGAACCCATCATATTCGGCCGAAAAATCCGTTTCTTATAGAAAAATTAGTACTTTTGTACCCCGAACCGGAAACATACCAGGCAAACATTCCGGAATTTTTGATTGGAACATGGAATTTTCACGCGAGAAAATCGTCCGGCAGGCAGCTCGTGCCGGGCGCCGTACCTTTGAGCTTGGCAAGGAAGCCGGAGGACGTATCCGCCGTTTTTCCAAACGGACCTGGGGCATTCTGGGTGTTTGCGCCATCCTGGTAACCGGAGGAGTCTGGTGGTTCTTCCGCCCGGAGCCTCCGAAACCCGTCTATCCCGTCGTGGAGGTCGAACCCGTCGGGACGGACGACATCGAAATCTACGGCGAATACGTCGGCCGCATCCGTGCCCAGCAATTCGTCGAGATCCGTGCCCGGGTGGAGGGCTTCCTCGAAAGGATGCTCTTCGAAGAGGGTACCTACGTCCGCCGCGGACAGCCCCTTTTCATCATCGACCCCAAGGTCTACCAGGCCCGCGTCAACAAGTCCAGGGCTCAGTTGAACAAGGACAGGGCCCTGGCCCAGAAGGCCGAACGCGACCTGCAGCGCATCCGCCCGCTCTACGAACAGAATGCCGCCAGCCAGCTCGACCTGGACAATGCCGTCGCCTCCTATGAAAGCGCCACGGCCGCCGTGGCGATGAGCGAAGCGGACCTCACGCAGGCCGAAACCGCCCTGAGCTACACGACCGTCAGTTCGCCCATTTCGGGCTATATCTCCGAGCGCAACGTCGATATCGGGACGCTCGTCAGCCCGAACGGCAAGTCGCTGCTGGCCACCGTGGTCAAGAGCGACACCGTGCGTGTGGACTTCAGCATGACGGGCCTCGACTACCTGAAGAGCAAGGCCCGGAACGTCAACCTCGGACAGAAGGACACCACCCGCAAGTGGAACCCCTACATCACCATCACGCTGCCCGACAATACGCCCTATCCGCTGCGGGGACTGGTGGATTTCGCCGACCCGCAGGTCGATCCCGAAACGGGAACCTTCTCCGTGCGGGCCGAGATGGCCAACCCCGACCGGATCCTGCTCCCGGGACAGTTCACCAAGGTGCGCCTGCTGCTCGACGTGCGCGAGCACGCCACGGTGATCCCGACAAAGGCCGTGATCATCGAGAAGGGCGGGGCCTACATCTTCGTGATCCGGCCCGACAGCGTGGCCGAGCGCCGCATGATCGAACTCGGGCCCGAAGTCGGCAACCGGGTGATCATCGAGCGCGGCGCCGTCCCGGGCGAGAAGATCGTCGTCGAGGGCTTCCACAAGCTCACCCACGGCGACAAGGTCGAACCCGTCACGGCTCCCGTGCCGCAACCGGCCGCCGCAACCGAATCGGAAAACCCCGAAAAGTGACCCGCCCATGAAATCGGATTTCTTTATCGACCGGCCGATATTTTCGACCGTTCTCTCGATCGTCATCGTCATCGTGGGCCTTCTGGGGTTGGTGCTGCTTCCCGTGGACCAGTACCCGCAGATCGTGCCCCCGGTGGTGAAGATCTCGGCTTCCTACCCGGGCGCGAGCGCCCAGACCGTGACGCAGGCCGTCGCCACACCCATTGAACAGGAGCTGAACGGTACGCCCGGAATGCTCTACATGGAATCCACGAACTCCAACTCGGGCAGTTTCTCGGCCACGGTGACCTTCGACATCTCGACGGATGCCGACCTGGCGGCCGTGGAGATCCAGAACCGCGTGAAGCAGGCCGAATCGCGCCTGCCGGCCGAGGTGGTGCAGAACGGCATCTCGGTGGAGAAGCAGGCATCGAGCCGCCTGATGACCGTCACGCTGCTGTCGAACGACCCGAAGTTCGACGAAATCTACCTTTCGAACTACGCCACACTCAACGTGCTGGACATGCTGCGGCGCGTGCCGGGCGTGGGCAGCGTCTCGAATGTCGGCAGCCGCTACTACGCCATGCAGATCTGGGTGCAGCCCGACCGTCTGGCCAACCTCGGGCTCACGGTCCAGGACCTGCAGAAGGCCCTCAAGGACCAGAACCGCGAATCGGCCGCCGGCGTGCTGGGCCAGCAGCCCATCACGGACCTCGACGTCACTACGCCGATCATCGCCCAGGGGCGCCTCTCGTCGGTGAGCGAATTCGAGGAGATCGTCATCCGCGCCAACCCCGACGGGTCGCTCATCCGCCTGCGCGACGTGGCCCGCGTCTCGCTCGAAGCCGCCTCGTACAACACCGAGAGCGGCATCAACGGCGGGAATGCCGCGGTGATGAACATCAACATGCTCCCGGGAGCCAACGCCATGGAGGTGGCCCAGCGCGTCAAGCAGACCATGAAGGAGATCAGCCGCAACTTCCCCGAAGGCATCTCCTACGAAATCCCCTTCGACATGACGGCCTACATCTCGCAGTCGATCAAGGAGGTCTACCATACGCTCATCGAGGCGCTCCTGCTGGTGATCCTCGTCGTGTTCCTCTCGCTGCAGAACTGGCGCGCGACGCTCATCCCGACGATCGCCGTGCCGATCTCGCTGATCGGTACGTTCGGCGTGATGCTCGTCTTCGGTTTCTCGCTCAACATGATGACGCTGCTGGGTCTGATCCTCGCGATCGGTATCGTGGTCGACGACGCCATCGTGGTCGTGGAGGCCGTCGAGCGCACGATGGACGAAGAGGGGCTGTCGCCCTACGAGGCTACCAAGAAGGCCATGAGCGGCCTGGGCAGCGCCATCATCGCCACGTCGCTCGTGCTGTGCGCCGTGTTCGTCCCGGTGAGCTTCCTCTCGGGCATTACCGGACAGCTCTACCGGCAGTTCACCATCACGATCGCCGTTTCGGTGCTGATCTCGACCTTCGTGGCCCTGACACTCTCCCCGGCGCTGTGCGCCCTGATCCTGCGGCCCGATTCAGGCAAGAAGAAAAACCGCATCTTCCGCCGCATCAACTTCTGGCTGGCCCGCGGCAACAAGTTCTACGAGAAGATGATCCGCAGCGGCGTGCGCCACTCGAAACGGATGCTCGCACTCTTCGGCATGACGCTCGTGGCGCTGTGGCTGCTCAACAAGGTCGTACCGCAGAGCTTCATGCCCCAGGAGGACCAGGGCTACTTCACCGTGGAACTGGAGCTCCCCGAGGGGGCGACGCTCGAACGCACGCGCCGCGTCACGGACCGCGCCATGGAGTACCTGATGTCGCTGCCCGACGTGGAGTATGTGCTCAACGTCACGGGGTCGAGCCCGCGCGTGGGCACGAACCAGTCGCGGAGCCAGATGACCGTGATCCTCAAGCCGTGGGAGGAGCGCAAGAGCTCCGACATCCGCGAGGTGATGGCCGCCGTGCGCCGGGAGCTGAACCGCTACCCGGAGAGCAAGGCCTATCTGTCGACGCCGCCGGTGATCCCGGGCCTCGGGGCTTCGGGCGGTTTCGAGATGGTGCTCGAAGCCCGCGGCGACGCCTCCTACAACGACCTCCAAAGAGCCGTCGACACGCTGATGCACTACGCCTCACAGCGCAAGGAGCTCACGGGGCTCTCGTCGTCGATCCAGAACGACATCCCGCAGCTCTATTTCGACGTGGACCGCGACAAGGCCCAGATGCTGGGCGTCCCGATGTCCGACATCTTCTCGACGGTGAAGACCTTCACGGGCTCGGTCTACGTCAACGACTTCAACATGTTCAACCGCATCTACCGGGTCTACATCCAGGCCGAGGCACCGTACCGCGCCCAGCGTGAGAACCTCGGGCTGTTCTTCGTGCGGGGCGCCGACAAGGCCATGATTCCGATCACGGCTCTCGGCACCACCTCCTACACGACGGGCCCGGGAACGATCCGGCGCTTCAACATGTTCAACTCGGCCACGATCTCGGGCGAAGCGGCCCAGGGTTACAGCTCGGGACAGGCCATGGCCATCCTCGAACAGATCGCCCGCCGCCACCTGCCCTCGACGATCGGTGTCGAGTGGAGCGGCCTTTCCTACCAGGAGAAGCACGTCAGCGGACAGACGGGCTATGTGCTGGGCCTGGCCTTCCTGTTCGTCTTCCTGTTCCTCGCGGCGCAGTACGAGAGCTGGCTGATTCCCGTTTCGGTGATCCTCTCGCTGCCCATCGCGGGCATCGGCGCCTACCTCGGAAACTGGGCCTGCGGGTTGGAGAACAACATCTACTTCCAGATCGGTCTGGTGATGCTCGTGGGTCTGGTGGCCAAGAACGCCATCCTGATCGTGGAGTTCGCCAAGGACGAGATCGAAAAGGGCCGCGATACGTTGTCGGCCGTGATTCAGGCCGCACACCTGCGTTTCCGCCCGATCGTGATGACCTCGCTGGCCTTCATCCTCGGCATGTTGCCGCTGGTCTTCGCCAGCGGCCCCGGCTCGGCCAGCCGTCAGGGAATCGGTACGGGCGTCTTCTTCGGAATGCTCGTGGCCATCACCGTGGGCATCGTCTTCGTGCCGCTGTTCTTCGTCTGGGTCTACAAAGTAAAAGAAAAATGGTCAAAACGATGAAACGCGCCACCATCATATATATCCTGTCGTGCGGCGTGCTGCTCCTCACGGCGGGGAGCTGCTCGGTCCAGAAGCGGTGCAAGGCCCCGGAACTGGACCTGCCTTCGGAGATCGTCGCCGGAGCGAACGACTCGCTCTCGATCAGCGACCGCAACTGGTGGGAGATCTACGCCGACACGACGCTCTGCCGCCTGATCGACCGCACGCTCGAACGCAACCGCAACCTGCTTTCGGCCGAAGCGCGCGTGCGCCAGCTCGAAGAGCTCTACCGCGTGAGCAAGGCGGCCCGGCTGCCGTCGATCGACGGATCGGCCTACGCGAACCGCGAAACGAACGACTACGCCGATTCGAAATACTCGAACGATCCGGAAATCGGCATCAAGGCACGCCTGAGCTGGGAGGCCGACCTGTGGGGGAGCCTGCGGTGGGCCAAGCGCAAGGGCGGGGCCGAATACCTCGCCTCGGTCGAGGGGGCCCGGGCGCTGCAGATGGCGCTGGTGGCCGAGGTCGCCACGGCCTATTTCGAGCTGGTGGCCCTCGACCACGAACTGGCGATCGTGCGCCGCACGGTAGAGACCCGCGAGGAGAGCGTCCAGCAGGCCAAACTCCGCTTCGAAGGGGGTCTGACCTCCGAGACGAACTACCAGCAGGCCAAGGTCGAACTGGCCAGTGCCGCGGCGCTGATCCCGAATCTGGAGATGCAGATCGCCCAGAAGGAGAATCAGATTTCGGTGCTTGCGGGCGGCTACCCGGACCGGGTGGAGCGTGCGGAGATGAACCTGAACGTCGTGATGCCGGAGGCGCTGCCCATCGGGCTTCCGTCGACGCTGCTGCAGCGGCGCCCCGACGTGCGGCAGGCCGAACAGCAGCTGCGGGCGGCGATGGCTGCCGTAGGCATCGCCTATGCCGACCGTTTCCCGCGGCTGACCTTCACGCTGACGGGCGGTGTGGAGAACGGCCACTTCAAGGGGCTGCTCGAATCGCCCTTCACCTACATGGCCGGGAACCTCGCCTCGCCGCTCTTCGCCTTCGGGTCGAAGCGCGCGAAGTACCGCGCGGCGCTGGCGGCCTACGACCAGGCCCGGCTGGAGTATGAGCAGAAGGTGCTGGAGGTCTTCCAGGAGGTGAACGACGCCGTGGAGGCCTACCGCAACATGCGCCGCACGGCTGAACTGAAATACAACCTGCGGGAAGCGGCCCGGCAGTATGTCGTACTGGCCAAACTGCAGTATATCAACGGAGTGATCCGCTATATCGACGTGCTGGACGCGCAGCGGAAGTTCTTCGACGCACAGATCGAGGAGAGTACGGCGGTGCGCAACGAGCACCTGGCGCTGGTCCGGCTCTACAAGGCGCTGGGCGGCGGCTGGAATGTCAGCCGCGAGGCGTTCCGGACACAGGCCGAAGCCGCACAGGGGACGGCGGAGGATTCGTCCGGAAGCGACAACCCTTCATAATCTTACAAGGGTAGGGTGATCCGCGGGTCGGACACACCCGATCCTGAGACACGAAAAGGCCTCCGGTCACAGCCGGAGGCCTTTTCGCATGCAGGCGGATGGCAAGCGGGAGATGCGGAGCGCAGGTGACTCACGACTTCTTGCGAAGAATCCGGGCGCGGATGCGGCTCAACGACTGGGGCGTGATCCACAGATAGGAAGCGATGCGCTTCAGCGGCACGATGCGCAGCAGTTCGGGATTCTCCTCCATCAGCGCCCGGCCGGCCCACAGACGAAAAATCCCTCCCGGAACCGGGAGGGAGGAGTTCATAAGGCCGCTCCGCCACAACGGACCGGAGCCTGCCGGCCTCAAAGCGTATCCTGCTTGAGCTGCTCGACAAAACGGTCGATGCGCCGCAACTGCTGGGGAATCTTGATCGACTGCGGGCAGTGCTCCACGCACTGGTTGCAGCCGATGCAGTGGCTGGCCTGACGCAGCCGCGGCACCGAACGGTCGTATCCCACGAGGAAAGCGCGCCGTGCCTCCCGGTAATTGGGATCCTGACGGCTTTTGGGCACGTTGCCCTCGTTGACGCACTTGTTGTAGTGGGCGAAAATCGCCGGGATGTTCAGCCCGTAGGGGCAGGGCATACAGTACTGGCACTCGGTACAGGGTACGGTCGGGTATTTGAGCATCACCTGCGCCGTATCCTCCAGCAGTTCGTAATCGGATTCGGCCAGCTCTTCGAGCGGCGAATAGGTGCGGATGTTGTCCTGGAGGTGCTCCATGTAGGTCATGCCGCTCAGCACGGTGAGGACATCGGGGAACGAACCCACATAGCGGAAGGCCCACGAGGCGGTGCTCTGCGTCGGACGCAGGGACTTGAAACGCCCCACCAGAAAGTCGTTCAGCCGCGAGAGGCGCCCGCCGAGCAGCGGTTCCATGATGACGGCCGGGATGTTTCGCTTCTCAAGCTCGCCGTAGAGATACTCGGCATTGAGGTTACGCCCCGAAGCGTGGCGCCAGTCGACATAGTTCATCTGGATCTGCACGAAATCCCAGCGCGCCTCGCCGCGGTCGTGCATCTCCATCATGTGCTCGAAGAGCTCCTGCGTCCCGTGGAACGACCAACCCAGATTGCGGATCCGCCCCGCCTCGCGCTCGCGCTGCAGGAACTCCAGCACACCGTTGTCGACGAAACGCTTGTTGAACGAATCCATGTCGCCGAGCGAGTGCAGCAGGTAGTAGTCGATGTAGTCGACCTGCAACTCCTTGAACGACTGCCGGTACATGGCCAGCGAGTTCTCACGCGAGAAGTTCGAGAAGTTCGACATCTTCGTGGCGATGAAGTAGCTCTCACGCGGATGGCGCCTGAGGGCAATTCCCGTCGAGCGCTCGGAAAAGCCCTGCATATAGACGGGGGCCGTATCGAAGTAGTTGACACCGTGGGCGATGGCGTAGTCGACCAGGGTGTTGACCGTCTCCTGGTCGATGGGATTGCCGTCGGCGGCGGGCGTCGGCAGCTGCGGCCACCGCATGCACCCGTAGCCCAACAGCGACACCCGGTCGCCCGTCGGACTCGTCCGGTAGGTCATGCTGCCCGCGGGGAGCTCTCCCGCCGGGGCCGAAACCGCGCTTCCGCCCTTCGGACCGCAACCGTAAAGCGCTGTGGTCGTGACTGCCGCCCCGAGACCCAGCGTCGTCAGGAATTCGCGGCGATCTATCTTTTTCTTCTCCATTTCTTCGGGATTTTTCAGAGGGTTTTGTGACGTTCGTGTCCTTCGACGACCATGGCGCTGAAGGGCCGGGCCGGACAGAGGTTCTCGCACGCCCCGCAACCGATGCAACGCTCCTCGTCCACGGTGGGAATACACAGCGACTGTTTGTTGTCGGGATCGCTGGGAACCAGATGGATGGCTCCTGTGGGGCAGTGGCGCTCGCAGTTGTTGCACGACACGCCGTCGGTGTTGACCACGCAGTTTTCGGGGATCCATACGGCATGGCCGATCTGGATGGAGGACTTTTCGCAAAGCTCCGTCAGATGGATCGCACCCGTGGGGCATACCTCCGCACACTTCGTGCACTCCGGGCGGCAGTATCCGCGTTCGTAGGACATTTCGGGCTTCATCAGCCGCATCAGATCGCCCGACGGGCGCAACACCTGGTTCGGGCAGACCGTCACGCAGAGCTGGCACGCCGTGCAGTGGGCGAGGAACTCCCTCAACCCGCGGGCACCGGGCGGTACGAGCGGGGTCGAACGCTCCGGAGCGCGTTTCTTCTCGATCAGGGCCAGTCCTCCGTCGACCTTCTTCTCCTGGGCGTGGACTGCCGCTCCGACCATCAGCCCCACCACGCCGAGAAAACGGCGGCGCGACGCATCGACCGGCGTGTCGGCGGCTTCGTCCTCCTTCGGCGCAACCGCCGCTGCAGGCGCCGCAACGGGCTTTTTCTCCGGCTTCTCCGGCCCGGCAGCCGGTTTCGGGGCCGGTTCCGCAGCCGGTTTCGCGGTCTGTTTTGCGGTCGGCTTCAGGGTCTCGGTCGGTTTCGAGCGCCGCCACGTGTAGGAGATAGCCCCCTGACGGCAATGCTCCAGGCAGTCCATGCAGGCCACGCAACGGCTGTAATCGATCGTGTGGGCCACGGGATCGATGCACGAAGCCTTGCAGTTGCGGGCGCAGAGTTTGCAGCCGTTGCATTTCGCCGTGTCGAAACGCGGCTTGAAGAGCGAGAAACGCGCCAAAGCCCCCAGCACCGTGCCAACCGGGCAGATCGTATTGCACCAGGTGCGGCCGCCGCGCCAGGCCAGCACGAAGAGTACCGCAAAGGTTATGACGGCAATCAACAGCGTCGGGAGGCTCTTCAACCAGACATCGACCGAATAGAAGGCGTAGCTATCAATCCGCTCGGCCGCCCAGGCCAGGAGGTTGTTGCCCCAGGCGTAGAGGGGCGCCAGCAGGCTCTGCACGATCCGCCCGTAGGCGCTGTAGGGGGCGATCAGGGCGCCGAGGCTCCCGAGCCCGGCCGCCATGACGGCGACGAAAAGCACGAGGACCGTCCATCGCAGCCACGTGCGGGCCTTCGTCCAGGCGAAGCGGTTGCGGTGTTTGCGCCGCCGCCCGGAGAACCACGAAACAAGGTCCTGCATCACCCCGAGGGGGCAGATCACCGAGCAGTAGATACGGCCGAAAAGCAGCGTCAGGACAACCAGCCCGACCACCACACCGACATTCAGCGCCAGCACGGCAGGCAGGAACTGGATCTTCGCCATCCAGTCGAACCACGCATGGATCGTCCCCGTAAAGTCGAGGAACAACAGCGTGATCAGAACGAAGAAGAGGATCGCCAGCACGATCCGGATTTTTCGAAGCATGGGTATTTTCGAGTTTGTGTGTGTCGTCAACCGCGTCCGCAACCGGATTCCGGGCTGCGGAAGCAGGCCCAAAGTTACGGAAAATTTTCCGCCCCTCGGGGCTTTTCACCCCCGAAATCGGGTCTTTCACCGGACTTTCGAGGTTTTCGAGGTTTTCGAGGTTTTTTGAGGGCTTTCCATCGATCTTCCACGGGTCTTCCACAGGCTTTTCGACGGTTTGCCACCGGGAAACGCCGCATTTTACACCTCCCGCCCGCCGTTCCCAAGTCCCGATACAAAAATAGGCCTTTCCCGGCAAACCGGCCATACCCGTATTCCGGTTCTTCCTACCACGATCACCGCCGCCCCGCAAAAAAGGACGGGCCCAGCACCCCTTCCGAGTTTCATGTACGAAATGGCCACGCCGCCGATCATCCGACGCGTGTGTCGGTAGCCGGAAGCCCTGTCTGTCGCCAATCAAAGCGGGCTTCTTATTTATTTATTAAATAAATCCGCGCGAGGGGCGTGACTCGGACAGGAAACCGAAAACCTGTCTGTCGCCAACTAAAGCGGGCTTCTTAAGCCCGTGCGGTATTCGGTGGGGGACTCCCCGGCATGCTTCTTGAAGAAGCGGCCCAGATAGGACTGGTCGGGGAATTTCAAACGGTAGGCGATCTCCTGCACTGACAGGTCCGTCGAACGGAGCATCATCCGAATCTCCAGCATCACCGCCCGGTCGATAAACTCCTTGGCCGAGGTGTGCGCCACGGTCCGCACAATGGTCGAAAGGTAACGGGTCGAAATACAGAGTTTGTCGGCATAGAAGGAGACCTCCCGTTGCTGAGCACAATACTCGTGCACGAGCTCCGCAAAACGGTGGAACAACTCCATTTGCCGGGTGGTGTTCTCGAAGACCCGGGACTCTTTGCTTCCAAAGCGCTGCATCTTGTCGTAAATCTCCAGCAGGACATTCTGCAGGCGGTTCTTGATGATCGTGTTGCGGAATAGATTCTGCCGGTCGCGGTAGGTGTAGGCGGCCATCTGGAACCAGATATCGGCTCCATCGATACGCCGCTGCGGAGGTTTGGAAATCGGATTGCGGTGCACGGATTCGAAAAACGTCGGCTCCAGGCGGAATGCAGCCTCCGAAAAGAGATCGCGCGAAAAGGTACAATAGGAGGCCCGGAAATCCTCCGAACGGTCCATGAATAAAAGGTATGTCCCGGGCAGCAGCAGGATCAGCGTATTACGGGTAATCCGGCTTTGGCACTGATCGATCATCACTTCGGCCTCGCCGTTCCGGCAGAAGAG
Source organism: uncultured Alistipes sp. (assembly GCF_963931675.1). Taxonomy (NCBI): domain Bacteria; kingdom Pseudomonadati; phylum Bacteroidota; class Bacteroidia; order Bacteroidales; family Rikenellaceae; genus Alistipes; species uncultured Alistipes sp. The sequence goes on from NZ_OZ007039.1 coordinate 3,100,790, forward strand.
GATGGCACACCCTTCGAGCCGATAAGCGTACTGTTCGAAACAGGAAAAATCGGATTCGCCGACAATAAACTGCTCCTCGGAAGTTGTCATTAACGGATTGATCTGAGCCATTGTATTTCTTTTTTCGAACAAAAATAGTGAAAAACCGGTGAATAGTCCTATTTTTATTCCGAAAAGTACCAATACTGTTCGCAATATAAGGCATATCGTCAACGTTTTTAAGATACTTTTGCACCTGAAAAAGTTTTTTAGTTAAGAAAAAGGAAAGTTATGAAGCAAACATTTGTGAAAGCGGCCGTTTGGGCATGTTGCCTGGCTGCCGTTGCGTGTGGACAGGCCCCGACGGCAATGGGCCCCGGCGAATACGCCGTGATGACCGTTGCCACGACCGACCGCGAAATCCCGACGAACTACTCGGCTACAATCCGCGGACGTCAGGACATCGACATCTACCCGCAAGTCTCGGGCACCATCTGGCAGCTCTGCGTGAACGAAGGCCAGAACGTCTCCAAGGGCCAAACCCTGTTCATCATCGACCAGGTTCCCTACAAGGCAGCCCTGCAAACCGCCGAGGCCAATGTCGCGGCCGCCGAAGCCAGCGTCGCTACGGCCCAACTTACTTATGACAGCAAAAAAGAACTTTTCGCCCGCAACGTCGTCTCGCAGTTCGACCTCTCGACGGCCGAAAACAGCCTGCTGACGGCCAAAGCCCAACTGGCCCAGGCCGAAGCCCAGCGCGTCAACGCTGCCAACAACCTCTCCTATACGGTCGTCAAGGCCCCCTCGGACGGTGTCGTAGGTACGCTTCCGTACCGCGTCGGCGCCCTGGTGAGCGCCTCGATGCCGCAGCCGCTGACCACCGTATCGGACAACTCGACGATGTACGTCTACTTCTCGATGGCCGAAAACCAGCTGCTCGCACTGACGCGCCGCTACGGCTCGATCGCCGAAACGCTCAAGAACATGCCCGACGTGCAGCTGCTGCTCAACGACGGCTCGATGTACGACCAGTCGGGGCGCGTGGAGTCGATCAGCGGTGTGATCGACACCTCGACGGGCAGCGTTTCGCTGCGTGCGGCATTCCCCAACCCCAACGGACTGCTGCACAGCGGCGGTGTGGGCAATGTCGTCCTGACCAGCGCCTTCAAGAACTGCATCGTCGTTCCGCAGTCCGCCACGTTCGAACTCCAGGACAAGATATTCGTCTATAAGCTGGTGGACGGCAAGGCGTCGTCGACCATGATCGGCGTGGAGAAGATCTCCAACGGCAAGGAGTATATCGTCACCTCGGGCCTCGTTCCGGGCGATGTGATAATCACCGAGGGTGTAAGCCGCATGCGTGAAGGTACGCCCATCGTACCCAAAGGCCAGGCCGCAGCCAACGCCGACGAGGCCGCACCCGCAGCTGACGACAAACCCGGGAGCGAAGCTTCCGATGCCGCTCAAAACCAAACCACAAAGGAGGAATAATCCATGACACTCAGACATTTCATTGAACGACCCGTATTGGCGTCGGTCATCTCCATTATCATCGTAATCGCCGGTATCATTGGTCTGGTAACGCTGCCCGTGGAGCAATACCCGAGCATCGCGCCCCCGACGGTCATGGTGCGCGCATCCTACCCGGGTGCGAGCGCCGAGACGGTGCAGAAATCGGTGACCATCCCGCTCGAACAGGCCATCAACGGCGTGGAGAACATGGACTACATCACCTCTTCGTCCGCATCCGGAAGCGCCTCGCTGAACATCTATTTCAAACAGGGCACCGACCCCGACATGGCGGCCGTGAACGTCCAGAACAAGGTATCAACGGCTACCGGTATGCTCCCGGGCGAGGTGACCTCGATCGGTATCACGACGATGAAGCGCCAGTCCTCCATGCTGAAGGTCTTCGCCCTCGTCAGCCCCGACGACACCTACGACCAAACCTTCCTGTCGAACTACGCGAAAATCAACATCGAGCCCGAGCTCAAGCGTATCCAGGGCGTCGGCGAGGCCTTCGCAATGGGCGCCGACTACTCGATCCGCATCTGGCTGAAGCCCGACGTGATGGCCCAATACAAGCTGATGCCCAGCGACATCACGTCCATCCTCGCCGAGCAGAACATCGAGGCCGCCACGGGTTCGCTGGGTGCCGACTCGGAGAATGTCTACCAGTATGAGATGAAGTACCGCGGCCGCTGGAACACCCCCGAGGAGTTCGGCAACCTGGTTATTCTCTCTAACGAGGACGGTACAGTGCTGCGGCTCAAGGATGTGGCCGAAATCGAGCTGGGCCAGGAGTCCTACTCCTTCGAGGGCCGCGTGAACGGCCACCCGGGCGTGACGACCATGGTCTTCCAGACAGCCGGCACGAACGCCACAGCCATCGTCGAGGACATCGACGCCCTGCTCGACGAGGCCCGCAAGGACCTCCCGAAAGGGGTGGAGATCGTGGACATGATGAGCGTCAACGACTTCCTCTTCGCCTCGATCAACGAGGTAATCAAGACGCTGATCGAGGCCATCATCCTCGTGATACTTGTGGTCTACGTCTTCCTGCAGGATATCCGCTCGACCCTCATCCCCACGGTGTCGATTCTCGTTTCGCTGATCGGTACGTTTGCCTTCCTTTCGGTGGCCGGCTTCACGATCAACCTGCTGACGCTCTTCGCCCTGGTACTTGCGATCGGTACGGTCGTCGACGACGCCATCATCGTCGTCGAGGCGGTCCAGGCCCGCTTCGACGCCGGGTACAAGTCCTCCTACATGGCTACGATCGACGCCATGTCGGGCATCACGTCGGCCATCATCACCTCGACGCTGGTCTTCATGGCGGTGTTCATCCCCGTGTCGATGATGGGCGGTACATCGGGAACGTTCTACACCCAGTTCGGTGTCACGATGGCCGTGGCCGTAGGTATTTCGGCCATCAACGCCTTGACGCTGTCGCCGGCCCTCTGCGCGCTGATCCTGAAGCCCTACCTCGATGAGAACGGGGAGATGAAGGACAACTTCGCCGCCCGTTTCCGCAAGGCCTTCAACACCGCATTCGGGGCGCTGCTCAACAAGTACAAGCACGCCGTGCTGCTCTTCATCAAGCACAAGTGGCTGATGTGGTCGACGCTGTGCCTCGGTCTCGCCGCGTTAGTCTTACTGATGAATACCACCAAGTCGGGTTTGGTTCCCGACGAGGATCAGGGCGTCATCATGATCAACGTGTCGACGGCCCCGGGCTCGACACTGGCCGAGACGAACGAGATCATGGAGCAGGTCTACGACCGTCTGAATGGCATTCCGCAGATCAAGAACCTGATGACGACGGCCGGCTACGGTCTGATCTCGGGCCAGGGCACCTCCTACGGTATGGCGCTGATCCGACTGAAAGACTGGTCGGAGCGTCCCGACAAGGAGGATAACGTGAACGCGATCATCCGCCAGGTCTACGCCCGCACGGCCGACATCAAGGATGCGCAGATCCTCGCTATCGCCCCGCCGATGATCTCGGGCTACGGTGCGACGAACGGCTTCTCGATGCACCTGCAGGACCGTGCCGACGGCTCGATCGACGACTTCTTCCAAGTGGCCCAGCAATATATCGGCGCCCTGAACCAGCGCCCGGAGATCGCCATGGCCTACTCGTCGTTCAGCCCGCGCTTCCCGCAGTATATCGTAGACATCGACCCGGCCAAGGCCAAGCGGGCCGGCGTGTCGCCCACGACGATCCTCTCGACCATCTCGGGTTACTACGGTGGCCAGTACGTATCGTACCTGAACCGTTTCTCGAAGGTCTATCGCGTGATCGTGCAGGCCGACGAGAAGTACCGCCTCGACATGGAGTCACTCAACAACGTCTTCGTGCGCACGAACAGCGGCGAGATGGCCCCCGTAAGCCAGTTCGTCACGCTGACCAAGACCTACGGCTCGGACGTGCTGAACCGCTTCAACCTCTACAACTCGATTGCCGTGACGGGTTCGTCGAACGACGGCTACTCGTCGGGTGACGCCATCAAGGCCATCAAGGAGACCGCCGCCGAAGTGCTGCCGCGTGGCTACGGATACGACTTCGACAGCCTGACCCGCGAGGAGAATGCAACGGGCAGCAACTCGATCATCATCTTCGGCATCTGTATCCTGCTGATCTACCTGATCCTCTGCGCCCTCTACGAGAGTTTCTTCGTACCATTCGCCGTGATCCTCGCCGTGCCGTGCGGTCTGATGGGTGCCTTCCTGCTGGCCAAGGCGATGGGCATGGAGAACAACATCTACCTCCAGACGGGTATCATCATGCAGATCGGCCTGTTGTCGAAGACGGCCATCCTGATTACGGAGTACGCCGGCGACCGCCGCCGTGCGGGCATGAGCCTCGCGCAGGCCGCCGTCTCGGCCGCCAAGGTACGTCTCCGCCCGATCCTGATGACAGTGCTCACGTGTGTCTTCGGTATGCTTCCGCTGATGTTCTCGACGGGTGCGGGCGCCAACGGAAACTCGACCCTCGGTACGGGCGTCGTCGGCGGTATGATCGTCGGAACGCTGGCCCTGCTGTTCCTTGTACCGGGCCTGTTCATCGCCTTCCAGACGCTGCAGGAGAAGTTCAAACCGATCGAATTCGACACCGATCCGCAGTGGGCCGTACGCGCTGAAGTGGAAGAGGTTAAAAACGAGAAAGAGGAGGAGTAACACCATGAGAAAAACCATCATCATACTTGCGGCAGCCGCCATGACGGGCTGCGGCATCTACAAACCCTACACTCGTCCGGAGGTGATGACCGACGGACTCTACGGCACGGCCGAAACGGCCGATTCGACGACGCTGGGCGATCTGAGCTGGCAGGAGATGTTCACCGATCCGCAGCTGCAGGCGCTCATCGAACAGGCCCTGGAGAGCAATACCGACCTGCAATCGGCCGGTTGGCGCGTCAAGGAGGCCGAGGCGACGCTCAAATCGACGCGCCTGGCCTACCTGCCGTCGTTCAACTTCGCACCGCAGGGCTCGCTGAGCAGTTTCGACGGCGCAACCCCGACGAAGACCTACTCCATCCCGGTTCAGGCAAGCTGGCAGATCGACATCTTCAACGGTCTGACGAACGCCAAGCGTAAGGCCAAGGCGCTCTACCTGCAGAGCCAGGAGTACGAGCAGGCCGTCAAGACACAACTCATCGCCAGCGTGGCAAACCTCTACTACACGCTGCTGATGCTCGACAGCCAGTACGACGTGACCGAAGAGACGGCAGCCAAATGGCGCCAGAGCGTCGAGATGATGCGTGCCATGAAGGATGCCGGACTGACGAACGAGGCGGGTGTTGCCCAGTACGAGGCCAACACGCTCTCGATCGAAGCCTCGCTGCACGACCTGGCCTACCAGCGTACGCAGACCGAAAACAGCCTCTGCTCGTTGCTGGGCGAGGCTCCCCACACGATCACCCGCGGGGAGCTTGCCGACCAGCAGATGCCCCAGACGCTGGCCGTCGGCGTGCCCCTGCAGATGCTCGCGAACCGTCCCGACATCCGGCAGGCCGAATATTCGCTCATGCAGTCCTACTATGCGACGGCCAGTGCCCGTTCGGCCCTCTATCCGTCGATCACGCTGAGCGGTACGCTCGGCTGGACCAACAGCAGCGGTGTCGGAATTGTCGATCCGGGCAAGATGATCTGGAATGCCGCCGCATCGCTTCTGCAGCCGATCTTCAACGCCAATGCCAACCGCGCACAGGTGAAGATCGCCAAGGCCCAGCAGGAGGAGTCGCGCCTTGCGTTCCAGCAGGCGCTGCTCAACGCCGGGGCCGAGGTCAACAACGCCCTGACGCAGAGCCAGTCGGCACGTGCAAAGGCCGACCTGCGGATGCGTCAGATCGAGGCGCTGGAGCGTGCCGTGGAGTCCACGGAACTGCTCATGCAGCACGGAACGACGACCTATCTGGAGGTTTTGACGGCCCAGCAGTCGCTGCTGTCGGCGCAGTTGTCGCAGATTTCCGATCAGTTCGACGAGATCCAGGGTGTCATCAACCTCTACCAGGCTCTCGGCGGCGGACGTGACCTGACAACCGGGGAGGAGAAGTAATGAAACGGGGAGCGACCAGGGAAGAGATTATCCGCACGACGCAGGAGTTCATCGCCCGCAACGGCATTCGAGCCGTGCGGGTGGATGAGATCGCGCAGACGCTGGGCATCTCGAAACGCACCCTCTACGAAATGTTCGCGGACAAGAACGATCTGATCGGAGCGTGCCTCGATGCCATGCAGACTCAGCAGCAGGAGCGGATCGTCGCCTGTCGCAAACGCCGGAGCGGGAATCCGCTGCAAAAGACCGTCCGTCTGATGAACGAGTACATCGAGAATCTCTATCGGGTGGATCACAGTTTCCTGTCGGACCTGCGCCGCAAGGTGGTCTTCGCGGAGCATTACGACGAACAGCGCGAATTCTGGCACAAGGAGCTGGCCCTGCATCTCGACACCTGCCGCAAGCAGGAGCTGCTCCTGCCGGAGATCGACGCCACGGCATTCGCCGACCAGTTGATGGGAGCACTGCTCGACCTGCGGCTGAACGGCGCTTCGCAGGAGGAGGTGAGTCTCTTCTGCCGCACGATCCTGCGCGGTGCGGCAACCCGCCAGGGCATCGAGATGATCGACCGCCGGGCATGAAGCCCCCCCAAACGTCCGAAACGGAAACTACGCATGAAGAAAAGCTCCGCACACTGTAATGTGCGGAGCTTTTCTTTGGGGATTTGCCCGGAGATCTTGCATTTCTTGAAATCTTTTCCTATATTTGCACCTGTCGAGCACGAGAAAATCTCGGAACATGGATGCACGGACCACATATCGGATGAACACCGGCATGGTCTCCTTCGGGACGATGATGATGGTCATGTGCATGTGCAGCCGAATTTGCCGGGTGTAGTTTTTTCGTGTGCAGAAACAAGACGATCCGGCTTCCCGAGAAGTCGGATTTTTTCATGAACGAACGCAACAGAAACCGAAAAATGGATACCAGAGATTACCGATTCGAAACGCGGCAGATCCATGCCGGACTCAACCCCGACGAACCTACGGGTTCGCGCGGCATCGCGATCTGGCCTACGGCGGCCTATCGCTTCCGGAGCTGCGACCACGCCGCACGGCTCTTCGACCTGAGCGAGGCCGGAAACATCTATACGCGGCTGCAGAACCCCACGACCGCAGCCTTCGAGGAGCGCATCGCCGCACTCTACGGAGCTGTCGGAGCGCTGGCCGTCTCGTCGGGGATGTCGGCGATCCTCGTGACGACGCTCTCGCTGGCCGCCGCGGGCGACAACATCGTCGTCTCGCCCTACCTCTACGGCGGCACCCACAACCTGCTGCGCACGACGCTGCGGCGCCTGGGCATCGACTGCCGCATGGCCGCAAGCGAACAGGCCGCGGATTTCGAACCGCTGATCGACGACCGCACGCGAATGATCTACGCCGAGAGCATGGGAAACCCGACCTGCACGGTGCCCGACCTGGAGGCGCTGGGCGAACTGGCACAACGGTATGACGTACCGTTTGTGGTGGACAACACGTTCGGGGCCGCAGGCTACCTGTGCAACCCCTTCGAGTGGGGGGCGAACATCGTCGTGGACTCCGCGACGAAGTGGATCAACGGCCACGGCACGACGCTGGGCGGCGTGATCGTCGACGGCGGCAACTACAACTGGAGCAACGGCAAATTCCCGCAGATCGACGGGCCTTCGGAAGGTTACCACGGGTTGAATCTCTACGAGGCATTCGGCGATGCGGCCTTTATCGTAAAGTGCCGGGTCGACGGGCTGCGCGACCTGGGGTGTGCCCCCTCGCCGTTCGACTCCTACCTGATGCTGATCGGGCTGGAGACGCTCTCGCTGCGCGTGCGTCAGGAGGTGGAATCGACGCGGCGCCTGGCCGAATACTGCCGCCGCCATCCCAAGGTCCGCAACGTCAGCTACGTGGGATTCGACACCCACCCGAGCCACGACAACGCCCGGAAATACTATCGGTTCGGGGCCTCGGCGGTCTTCACCATCGAACTGGAAGGGACGCTGGAAAGCACCGTACGCTTTGTGGAGTCGCTGCATCTGGCCGCCAACATGACGATGATCGGCGATTCGATCACCGTGGTGACACACCCGGCCTCGACGACCCACAAACAGCTGAGCGACGAGGACCTCGCGGCTGCGGGCGTGACGCCCACGATGCTGCGCATCTCGCTCGGACTGGAAAACGTCGAGGACCTGATCGACGATTTCGAACAGGCGTTCGCCCATGTAAAATAGCCCCAGAACTCCCGTATCATGGATCCGCAGATCTACACGGCCCCCGGGCCCTTCGAACTGGAGACGGGACATACGCTGCCCGAATTGCGCATCGCCTACCACACCTACGGGCGGATGAATGCCGCACGGGACAACGTGGCGTGGGTCTGCCACGCCCTGACGGCCAATTCGGAGGTCGCCGACTGGTGGCCCCACACGGTCGAGAAGGGGCGATTCCTCGATCCGGAGCGCTGGTTCGTGGTCTGCGCCAACATCCTCGGCTCGCACTACGGCACGACGGGGCCGCTGCACGTCAACCCCGCAACGGGACGTCCGTGGTACGGAACGTTCCCGTCCTTCACGATCCGCGACATCGTGCGGGCGCACCGCCTGCTGGCCGAGGCGCTGGGGGTGGGGCGGATCGCCCTGCTGGTGGGGAGTTCGGTCGGGGGATTCCAGGCCGTGGAGTGGGCCGTCATGGAGCCCGAACGGATCGAACGGCTGGCGCTGATCGCCACCGATGCCAAGGCCTCGCCCTGGAACATCGCCATCGACGAAACGCAGCGCATGGCCATCGAAGCCGATTCGACCTATGGCGAGGAGCGCCCCGATGCCGGCATGAAGGGCCTTGCGGCGGCGCGCGCGCTGGGGCTGCTGAGCTACCGAGGCCCCGAGGGCTACAACCTCACGCAGCAGGACCGCGAGGAGAACCCCGCCCTGCACCGCGCCTGCACCTACCAGCAGTATCAGGGCGAGAAGCTCTGCCGCCGCTACAACGCCTATTCATACCATGCGATCCTCGACGCCTTCGACACCCACGACGTGGGACGCGGGCGCGGCGGCGTGGAGGCGGCCCTCCGCCGGATCCGGGCCCGGACGCTGGTCGTGGGGATCACCACCGACATCATCTTCACCCCTGCGGAGATGCGGCGCCTGCACGGGCAGATCCCCGGCAGCCTCTATCGCGAGATCGACTCGCCGTTCGCCCACGACGGATTCCTCGTCGAATACGAACAGCTCAACGCCCTGCTGCTTCCGTTCCTGGAGGAGAAGGCCTGACCCCCAACCCGGTCAACAAACAACAAACGCATACAGCTATGACGAAAATCAAAATCGGACTGTTCGGATTCGGCGTCGTCGGACAGGGCATCTACGAGGTGGTGCGCAAATCGAAGAACGCCCACGCCCAGATCGTGAAGATCTGCGTCCGCGACCCGAAGAAGCCCCGGAAGATCGAGGTCGACCCGTCGTTGTTCACCACCTCGGTGGACGAGATCCTCGACAACCAGAATGTGAATCTCGTCGTCGAGGTGATCGACGATGCCCGTGCGGCCTACGACATCGTCAAACGCGCCATGCTGCGCGGAATCCCCGTCGTGTCGGGCAACAAGACCATGCTGGCCCACCACCTCCCGGAGCTGATCGAGATCCAGAAGACCCGCGGCGTGGCGCTGCTCTACGACGCCTCGTCGTGCGGTTCGATCCCCGTGATCCGCAACCTCGAAGAGTATTACGACAACGACCTGCTGCTCGAAGTGAAGGGTATCCTGAACGGCTCGTCGAACTACATCCTCTCGCGGGTCTTCGACCACAAGGACTCCTACGCCAATGCACTGGCCCAGGCGCAGGCCCTGGGCTTCGCCGAGAGCGACCCGTCGTTCGACATCGAGGGATACGACTCGCTCTTCAAGCTGGTGATCATCACCGTGCACGCCCTGGGAACCTACGTCGCCCCGGAGCGGATCTTCACCTACGGCATCTCGACGATCCACGACTCGGACATCCGCTACGCCCGCGAAAAGAACGTCAAGATCAAACTCGTGGCCCAGGTCGTCAAGGTCAGCGACGAACACTTCACGATGTTCGTCATGCCGGAGTTCGTGACCCCCTCGAAATACATCTACAGCGTCGACGACGAGTACAACGGCGTGGTGATCCGCGGCGAGTGCTACGACCGCCAGTTCATGTTCGGCAAGGGTGCCGGAAGCCTGCCCACGGCCTCGTCGATCCTGAGCGACATCATGGCGCGGCTGAACAACTACCGCTACGAGTACAAGAAGATGAACTACATCGAGAAGCCCGACTACACGACCGACATCACGCTGAAAATCTACGCCCGCTACCGGGAGACCGACGTGCAGCAGATCCTGCACTTCTCGAAGATCCACGAACAGTTCATCAGCGAGGAGAGCAACTATGTGATCGGCGACATTCTGCTGAGCGAGCTGCTCGAAAAGCGGTCGCAGCTTTCGGGCAAGGATGTCTTCCTGGCCAACATTCCGATCTTCTTCCTGAACCGCGACTGATCGGCGGGCCGGAGGACCGGAGGACCGGAGGACCGGGGGACCAGGGGCCGGGAGACCGGAGGGCCGGGGACCGGGAGACCAGGGAACCGAGGGACCAGGGGACCGAGGGACCGGGAACCAGGGACCGGGAACCAGGGACCGGGAACCAGGGACCGGGAACCAGGGACCGGGAACCAGGGACCGGGAACCAGGGACCGGGAACCAGGGACCGGGAACCAGGGACCAGAGAACCCGGAAAAGCCGGAGAACAAGCACAAAAACAGGGACAGGGTTAACCCCTGTCCCTGTTCGGTATCGTCCGGCACGGATCAGTCCTGCACGCAGCGGAGCGAAATGCCGTAATTGACGGAGATGCTCGTCAGGGAGGGCTCGGAACCGGAGGTATAGACCAGGCAGACGCATTTCTCCGACTCGGGGCACTCGCTGCCCATCAAATAGCCCGTCGCCGAGTCGCCGTAACGCTGATTCATGTCAGTCACGATCCAGTATCCGGCACATTTCAGAAAATCGCCCGGGCGTTCGGCACTTTCGGCCAATGCCTGCAACTCCGCCGTATCGGGAATATGCCAACCGTCGGGGCAGATCCCCTGCACACGCCCGCCGTCTCCCGAAGCCCCGTTCATCGCCGTGACGTAACTGTACAGCAAACCCAGTTCCGGATCGGTATCGAACCCCTCCTGGGGTGTCCAGAAATCGGTATCGGGCGTCAGGCCGGCAGGCTCATAGCGCAGGTTGGAGGCCATCCACACCCGGTCGCCGATGCGGACCGTAGGGTAGGTCACCCCTTCGTAAACGAGGTCCGCACTCCCGGAACCACCCGGGTTATCGGTTTCCCCGGAATCGTCGGTCGCTTCGAGCGAGCCGCCGTCCACCCAGTCGCTGATCTCGCCGCTCAGCGTCACTTCGATATCGGCCATCGAAACCTTGATCGACAGATCGTAACGCTTGCCGCTTTCGAGCAGGGCCTGCGGAACGCTCTTACGCCGGACCTCGCCGTCGGAGGTTGTGACCGTGACGCTCAGATCGCCCTGCTGCGGCACGAGAATCGCCCGGTAGGAGGTGCCGGGTACCACCTCGAAAGTCCGGATCTCGGAGGCTTGAACCCCGGGTTTGGCGGAAGCCGTCGGTACGGAGAAGTCCACGACGGCCGTCGCGGCAAAGCCGCCGATAACGACCTCCGTCACCTCGGTATCGGTGGTGTTGTCGACAATGATGGTGAGCTGCGACATCAGGTGGTAGAAGAGCATCCCCACAGGCGTACTTACGGGAAGGGCATCCGCCACCACGGCTCCCAACAGGTCCGAAGACTCGCACCCGGCGCCCTGGTCCGCAGCCACGGAGAACTCCTCGGGAGTACCCGACTCCATATAGGGGTAATAGGCCGTCAGGGTTGCCGTCTGTTGCGGGTCGTCGTACCAGACGAGCCCCGGATCGGTGAAGACCGACCCGTCATAGGTCATGGGGAAGTTCCGGACATAAGGCTCCGCCCCTTTCAGGATCGTCAGACCGATCCGGTCGCCACGGTCAAAATAGAGTCCCGACACCCGGGTCCGGACGGTCGGAAAAATCTCGACCCGAGGCGCCGAATCCCGCTTCTCGGAACAGCCTCCCACGACGAAAAGGCCCGTCAAGAACAGGCCGATAAAATAGATCTGTTTCATCTTTCGGTTTATTTTTACGACTGTATGCAGTACAAAAATAAACTTTTTCGTCCAGATTGGACCGTTCCGGCCAACTTTTATTTTATTTCCTCATAATCGAATTTTTCGACGACCACGGGACCGAGCAATCCGGACGGCTGCAGTTCCGAGGAAGCAGTCCACGGGTTGACAGGAGTCCAGGTCTTTCGTTGCCCGGACGGCAGCCGCTGGTCACCGATCAGCCGGTTCATCCAATTGTTAGCCACCTCGATCTCCAGCGTATTCGTACCCTCTCGGATCAGACCGGTCACGTCGACACGATACGGCGGAGTCCACGTTCCCCCAGCACAAGTTCCATTCAGGAAGACCTTGCCCATGACCATCACTTTGCCCAGGTCGACACAGACGCACCCCGAACCGAGGCTGTCGATCTCGAAAGAGTGCCGGTAACGGGCCGTTCCGGAGAAATAGCGGATACTGGGATCGTCCGAAGTCGTCCAGTCGCGGAGCGAGTCGAAAACAATCGGGTTTTCGGGGGCATCCAGCCCCTCGAAGGTGACGCTCCACGGGCCTTCGATCCGGGCCAGCATCGTCGATTCAGGAAAATTCTTCGCAGAAGAGTGCTGTGCCTCTTTCGTCCGGTCGAAGACCACAAACGCGCTGCCATAAGGTTCGAGCTCCATCGGGATGGAGGTAACCCCGTCCCGCCGCGAAAACTCGGGGAGGCGGCGAATCTGTCCGGTCAGTGCATCCCACAACTCCGGCGCACCCTGGTCCGTCCGGAAAAGGGCGTCAAACGTGACCTTACGCTCCTGCTGGTTCGACAAAAAGTAGACCTCGCCCTGCTTCGTCGTTCGATGAATGAAACGGACTTCCGTATTCTCACCCTCGATACGGCAGTCGGGACGCATCGATAGTGCGGCAAAGACCTCTTCCAGCGAACAGCCGTCATCAAAGATCCGTCCCTTGCCATAGGCGTGGCAGGTCTCTCCGGGCCCGAAGCGCCACATCCGTGCCGCCGTCTCTTTCACCCGTTCATCCGCCCCGGGATATCCAGCCAGGCTGGGAGAACGTTCCGGAGCAGGGCCGAGTACGATCAGGCCGTCACGGACCATCCGTTCGATCGCAGCGAGCAGCTCGGGCCGCATGGTCCGGAGTTTCGGCAACACCAGCACGCGGTACTCCATCCCACCGTCAAGCACCAGCCGCCCGTCACGCACCTTCGCATGCTCCAGCAGCACTTCGGCATTGATATAATCGAACGAATAGCCGTCCGGAAGCGCGGGATCGCACACGCCCGTCATCTTGGGCGCATCCTCCCCGATGAAATAGGCCGCATCGGCCACATAACGGCCCTGCTGCAACAGGTAGCCGCAGCGCTTGAGGTAGTCGATGAAAACATCCAACTGTCCGAACCAGGTATTTTTCCTGTTGAACTCGTTCCCGAACCAGGAACTCATGCCCGGGAACCGCTCCTCGTAGGGCTGATGGATATAGACATGGAGCAGCGTGCTGTTGATACCTTCGGCGAAAAAACGGTCCCCGCGCTGTTTCATTCGGTAAGGGTAGCGGCTGAAACCCGGCATCCCGGCCGTGAACGATTCTGCCCAAACACGGCGTTTCCCGTAAATATGCGCACAAGATGAGGCCGCACGATTCTCGATGTCGCCCAGCGAGCCCTCGCTCCAGAACTCCCCGGCCACCTCGTCGGACTGTCCGCCGTATTGCAGGAATTCGCCCGGGAATCCCCAATGGCCGTAATTTTCCAGCCAGGTTGTCAACCCGTGCTTGTGGCACTCCTCCCGCAAACAGCCGACGTAGTCGTAGGAGACCCGGTCGGCGATCAGGCGGCGGAGATCCCACAGGAACCGGTCGGAAAGGTCCTGGCTTCCGACGACCGTACCGTGAAGCACCGGGAGGTAGGGCAGCGGATCGTAGCCATAGGTCTGCTCGAAACGCTCAGCCATGTCGTCGGTCCAGTTCTGCCCGCCGGTCTCATAGCTGTCCTGTACGACCACCTTGAATGTCCGGCGGTCTTCTGCAGGGATCCGGCGCATGATCTCGCCGATGAAAGCATCGAAATGGCTCACCACATGTTTCCTGCTCATCTTGTCGATCTCGAGTCCCAACCCTTCGGGACTTGCCGGGCCATTGGTCACGGTCGTGGAACGCATGGCCAGGCGCTCTATCCGCCATTTTCCGGGAGGCACCTCCCAATGCAGCACCCCGCCGCTGAAATGCGAGGTAATGTCCATCACGTCAGCCGGATCGACCGAAAGCGACGCCGGCACAGCGGGCTGCGGCTCCCAAAGATAATCATGCCACATGGGGAGCGGGGTCTGGAACATCTTGGCCAGTGTCTTTTCCGGGAAGCGTTCCACCAGCGGAAGCGAGGAAAGCGTGGCCTCGACATCGAAACCGCCCGGAGCCGGCACGACCAGCTGGTAATCCGACGCATCCGTTTCGGGGAGGGATACCACAATCGGAGCCAGCGGATCGAACCCCACATTCATCTGCAGGTTGGAGCGGTCGATGGAGAACTGCTTCAGCAGCCTCCATTCGCCCGCCTCGCGGCAATAGAGCTCCGCGGATGTCAGGACCGGTCGGTCCACCCGGATCGTAAGGCTGCGCATCGGCTGCTTCCCCGACACGCTCCAGTCCAGAAGGAGCTCCCGACCGTCGATCTTTTCAATCCGTTTCGTATGACTCTCTGCCTCCTCCGGCAACGGATACGCGATAACCCGTACGTCTTCCGCATCGGGGCCTACATCCGGAAGCGGTCCCTCGAACCGGACTGGCCCTTCGACAACGGTCTGCACCGAAGCCAGATAACGCATGCTTTGCTCCGGTTTGACCCACGGGCCGCCCGACTGGCTCCACCCCGGGCTGTTGAAAATGCCGATCTCAATACCAAGTTCACCGGCCCGCTTCAATGCGGCGTGCATCACGCGCCACCACTCCGCAGAAAAGAGCGTATGCTCCCCGTAAGGCTGGTCACCGATGCCGATATTGCCGATAAAAGCGCGGTTGATCCCCACCGCCTTCATGGCCTCGAGATCACGAACCACCCCTTCCTCGGAGATATTGTCGGATACCCAGTACCAATACACCGCAAATGGTATCTCTTCCGGTACGTTTCGGAACGCATCCCGCATCCGGGCCATCGAAGGGGTATCGCAGGCCATTCCGCAACACGACACCAAAAAAACCGCCGTAGCCAGCCATATCGGCAACAAGATTCGCTTCATAACACGCATGTTTCAGATCAGACCATCCAAAATAACATCTTTATCCGAAATAGGTACCACATCAACTCTTTGCAAGTAGGAATCTCCACCTCCAGCCTGAAATGCAGCGCCAACCGGTCCCCTTACGGTCGGAACCAAAATAGAAGCATGGTCAAAGGATACTGGATCGGGTCTTACAATGAATTCACGCCGTCCAGCGGAAGAGGTGATATACCCAAACAGTTTTGGGGCAATGACGGTTAGAGCGCCACCACTCCATGCATGGTTTGTGGCCCCCCAACCGAACCGGTCAAAAAACTCCTGTTCCCGTTCAAATCACAGATTGCGGGTCGAAACCCGCCGTATCCAGCCTCATCACGCCTCCGCCCGGACAATCGCAATGCTTCGGTCCCGGCACACCGTACCCGCCTACTCGGCCTTCACGCAACGCACCGGAAGAGCTCCGGCACGCCGCAGCCCATAGTTGCTCTGCACGGCCGACGCATCGCCGTAGTAGAAGTAGACCGCCGTAGCGAGCCGGTCGGCAGCCTGCACCCCGGACGTCCAGTAGAGTCCGACCCAGGGCTGCGCCTCATCGGCCCGCGTACTCTTGGGATCATACCCTGCGACATGGACGTTCTGATACTTTCCGTCGAGGTAGGTCCGGCGCCCGGCACCCATGAAGAGCGACGAAACGCCATCCTTGGCAAGCGTCACGCTGTATTTCGTATTGGCCCACGCCAGGCTCTCCGCATCGGGGGTCAGCCCTTCGAATGCTGCGGCCGGAGCCACGCGCCACCCCGCCGGACAGGGATCATAGAGGCTTTTGGCCGTGCCGGGAGCGCTCCACAGGGCATCGGAACCCGCACTCCACAACCAGTCATACCCCGACTCCTCGACCCCCGTGATGAAAGTCATCGGATTGAGCCGGGCATACTCCACCGTTCCGGTTGCGGCATCCGAAGCCACCGGCGTGGCGGTCACGCTCGAATTGTTGCCGTTGTACATCGTGGCGGCCGTACCGCTGGAGAAGTTGTAGGTTCCCGGGCCGATGAAGGGGTCCTTGCGGCCCCACTGGTAATAGAGCCCGTAGGAGGCGAGGATCTCCTCGTCCGACGCATTGGACGACGCGAGGGCTCCGAGGTTGCGGTCCATCATCGTATAGCCGTTGAACGAACGCTGGTTTGCAGCGTCCGACGGGTCGTAATCCGCCGCCCAGACGTGCCAGCTCCAGAGCAGCGTTCCGGCGGCATCGTAGGCGCCGATCAGGGCATTTCCCGACTTGACCTTCGTCCCGTCGTCGCTGTCCGCGCCCACGTAGAACGAAGCCTTTCCGTTCTGCAGCGTCAGGTACTGGATCAGGCTCGAAGCGCTCTGCCAGATGATCCCCACCGATGCCGTTGCCAGCGACGTTCCGTCGCTGCAATGCTCGACATCGAACAGGTAGTGGGTCTCCTTCTTGTTGGCGATGTAGCTGTTGGCCGCCTCCGAGGAGAAGTCCTTACGGTCGACCACCCCGACGAAGAGCGAGGCCGAGCCCGAAGCACCGCCGCCGCCCGTACCGCTCAAGGTCACCGTGCCGGTTTTAGCCTCCCCATCGTCGAACGACGAGGGCGGCGTCACCCGAACGGTCTGCGTCGCGGCATCCACCGTCACGTCATCCCACCCGGCGGGTTTGCTGGAGACCGTGAAGCTGTTGAGATTCGAGGCCGTGAAGTGGACCGACACCGAAGCCGTCTCGCCCTGCGTGAAGAAGACGGCGGGCGAATCGAAGGCGAGCGAACCGGTCACATCGTCGTCGCCGCACGAGATGAAAAGGGCGGCGGCAAGAACCGAGCACCACCCAGCGAGTCTTTTCATATCCATCGTGTATTACTGAATTTCAATTCCAAAAACCGTTGCAAAGATACCAAAAAGCGGGACAATTCCTATAACGTACTTTCGAATTTTGCATCCGGAGGGCAATTATTGCCGCTTCTTTCCTAACGAATTATAAACGCATATAGTATATGTCCGACGGGAAAATTGAAACGGGGAACGGCACCCACGCCGCCGTCAAGTGCCAGGACGGGCTCGGCAGCATCCCTGCCGCCGAAGCGCTGTCCGATGAGGCCAGCGAAGAGAGCTACCGAGCGGTGTGCGTGCGGAAATAACGGTCGAAGAAGACCAGTTGCGAGGGGAGCGAAATCGACCAATAGGCTCCGTTGTGCGCACCGGGCCGCACCTGGAAATCGTGCCCGACGCCCTGCTTGAGGAGTTTGTCGTGCAGGTTCAGGTTCACCTGGTAGAAGAAATCCTCGTAACCGCAGTCGAAGATCAGGGCCAGTTCGCCGTTTTTCAGGCTGTCGACCTGTTCGATGACCGTATGGGCATCCCAGCGTTCGGGGTTCTCATCGCGCTCGCCCAACTGGTTCTTCATGTGCCACGAATCGGGGAAGGGCCGGATATCCACGCCTCCGGAGGTCGATCCCGCAGCCCCGAAGCGGTCCTTGTGTCGCAGGGCCACCCACAGGGCGCCGTGTCCGCCCATGCTCAGGCCCGTGATGGCACGTCCCTCACGGGCCGGGATCGTCGGGTAGCGGGCATCCACCCAGTCGACGAGTTCCGTCGAGACGAAGGTTTCGAACTGCGACCGGGGATCGAGCGGGCTGTCCCAGTACCAGCTGTTTTCGCCGTGGGGGCAGACGAAGATCATGCCGTAGCGCTCGGCCAGGGCCCGCAGGTCGCAGATATGGAGCCACGAAAGGTACGAACCGCCATGCCCGTGCAACAAATAGAGCACCGGAAAACGCTGCTGTCCGGCAGCGGAATCGTCGGCAGCGGCCGCCGCATCGGGAACAACCACAACGGCCGGAATGTCACGCTGCATCTTGGGGCTGAAGACCGCCACGGTATCGATCCGTGCGGCAAAAGCCGATACGCTCAGCAAGAGGACGGAGAGCAGAAGAGTGATCTTTTTCATGATTCGTGTTTTTTTCGAGATTTTTCGGGAGTTTTCGGGAGCTCGGGAGTTTTCGGGAGCTCGGGAGTTTTCGGAGAGCCCGGGAATTTTCGGGGCGTCCGGAAGTTTCGGGGAACCCGGGAGTTTTCGGGGTGTCTTCGGGAATCCAGAGGCCTGGAATTCAGAAGTCCGACAGCTCGGACGTCCAAAAAGCCGGACGTCCAAATCCCGGGAGCCCGGGGTTTGAAAAAAGGGGCGTTGCAACAACGCCCCGGGTGGAATGGTCCGGAAAAGCTACTTCTTTTCCGGTTTGGCGATGGTCTCGCGCATCTGCGTGTCGGCCATGATGTTCTTCATCCTGTAATAGTCCATGATTCCGAGGTTTCCGTTACGGAAGGCCTCGGCCATGGCCAGCGGCACCTCGGCTTCGGCCAGAATCACCTTGGCACGGGCATCCTGCGCCTTGGCCTTGTTCTCCTGTTCCAAAGCCACGGCCATTGCACGCCGCTCCTCGGCCTTGGCCTGGGCGATGTTCTTGTCGGCCTGTGCCTGGTCCATCTGCAGTTGGGCGCCGATGTTCTTGCCCACGTCGATATCGGCGATGTCGATCGAGAGGATCTCGAACGCCGTTCCGGCATCGAGGCCCTTTTCGAGCACCACGCGAGAGATCGAATCGGGATTTTCGAGCACGATCTTGTGCGAGTCGGCCGAACCGATCGACGAGACGATCCCCTCGCCGACACGCGCCAGCACGGTCTCCTCACCGGCTCCGCCGACCAGCTGCTTGATGTTGGCACGCACCGTCACGCGGGCCTTGGCGATGAGCTGGATACCGTCCTTGGCCACGGCAGCCACCGGCGGTGTATTGATCACCTTTGGGTTGACCGACATCTGCACGGCCTCGAAGACGTCGCGGCCCGCCAGGTCGATGGCCGTGGCCATCTTGAAGTCGAGCAGGATATTGGCCTTCTGGGCCGAGACCAGCGCATGGACCACATTGGTGACGTTGCCGCCAGCCAGATAGTGGGCTTCGAGTTCGTTGGGGTTGAGCGTCAGCCCGGCCTTCGTGCTCTCGATCATCGACGAGACGATGGTCGAAGGCGGGACCTTGCGCCAGCGCATCAGCACCAGCTGCAGCAGACTGATCCTTACGCCCGACACCAGGGCCGAGAACCACAACCCCACGGGGATGAAATAGAAGACGAGCCAGATGGCGAAGAGGCTCACGAAGACGATCAACACGATCATTCCTACCTGAAGATCCATACGTTCGAAGTTTTATTGGAGGGTTTTTACGATGACGCTGAAATTTTCGAAGCCCACGACCTCGATCTCCTGCCGGGGATCGACGTAGGCTCCCGTGGACTTGGCCTCATAGACCTTGCCGTCGATCTCGACCTTTCCCATCGGGGAGAGGCGCGAGAGGGTTACGCCGTGCTGGCCGATGCGGAGTTCCTCGGCGGGCAGCACGGGCATGCTCGACGAGCGGATCTCCTGCTTGAGGGAGAAGCGCTGCCAGGTCTTGGCCCGCAACGACACGACCACCGCGACGAGCGACAGCAGCAGGATCACGACGATAACCGTAACTCCGGCCGCGGTTCCCAAATCCCGGAAGGCGAGGTAGATCGAGCCTCCGTAGCAGGCCATGGCCAGGATGGCCCCGACCGAGACGCCGGGCAGCAGCACCAGTTCGGCCACCAGGAACAGCAGGCCGAGGAAGACGAGCAGGATGATATAGAAGAGTTCCATAAGCGGGTCCTTTGGGCGGGTTTATAAGGCTAAAGGTAGGAAAAAAATCTCAAGGTTGGGAGATTTCGACGACTTTTATTTCAAGGGCGGGGTCCGCCAGCCGGACGGCATTGGCCAGCCGGTCGGCCACGGCCCGGTCGGTGAAGCCTCCGACGACGAAGATCTGCTGCCCGACCCGCGAGAGTTCATGCCCGGAGGCCGTCTCGGCGATCACCTGTTTCACGGCATCCGACAGGGCGTCGGTCCCGGTGATCTCCACCCGGTAGGCGAGGTCCTGCGCCACGGGATCGCGCGAGAGGTTGCGCATCACGCCGTCGGTCCAGACCACCACTTCGGGACGGACGAAGCCATGCTCCTTCAGGAGTTTCTGCGCCGTTTCGGCCTCTTCGAGCGTGGCGAAACCTCCGGTATAGTAGTTCCACTTGCCCGCCTCGTCGATCAGGTAGAAGAGCGGGTAGGCCCCGCGGAAGGTCGCGGCGGCACGCTTCGTATTGAACGTCCCGAGCAGGATCCGGTAGATCGTGCCGTTGGCGTAGACCTTGCACTCCGGGATCGGGTTCTGGTACGTGTATTTGGGTTTCGACGAGAAGGCCACGCTGTCGTAGTCGAGGAAGTAGCGTTCGGCGACATCGATGCGCGGCAGGCGGAAATCCACCGCACCGATCTGCTCCGCCACGCCACGCAGCGAATCGCGCGCGGCATCGAGTGCCAGCTCCCCGGCCACGGCGCCCTCGTAATCGACCATCACGCGCTTGCGCAGGAAGTAGTCCGCCACGGCGTCCGAAGCCGTTGCGCCGCGCAGTTCGGTGAGCTGCCGCGCGGCCCGGGCCAGTTCCTCCTCCTCGCGGGAGAGGATCTCCTCACGCCCCAGTTCGTCGAGGATGTACCCGTAGGCGTAGTTCTTGTTGTCGAAGATGTAGTTCCAGACCTCGGCAAGCGAATCCCCCAGCATGCGGTTCACCCCCTGCAGGGCCGTCAGACGCCCGAAAATATCCATCGCTTCGGCCTCGTTCTGCACCGTGCCATACGTCTCGGCGAGTTCGGTCAGCGTGGCATGGTTGGCGAAATAGCGGTTCACGTACTCCGCAGCCCGGGTTTCGAGGCGTTGCGCCTCGCACAGGGCCGCATAGTCCGTTTCGGCCAGGTGCTCGCGGAAATAGAGGTTGTCGACCAGGTTGCGGACCTTCAGCGAATCGGGAATCCCCGACACCGGCGTGTTGCGCACGGCGCCCGACCCGGAAACCGCACCGTCCAGATTGGCCAGCACCCACTCCTGCTCGATGGTGTTGATCCGATCGATCAGACGCCCCTTGGCGTTGCGGATCTCGAAGATCCGGCTTTCGAGCTGCAGGATCTCCTGCGAATAGCGCTGACGCTGCACCGGATCCTCGCGCAGGCGTTCGCGCAGGACCGCCACGGCATTCACGATCGAATCCTCGCGCTCCTGCAGCCGGGCATCCTCCCGCAGCAGCGACATATACTCCTCGTTGTTCTCCAGACCGGCAATGCGGGCCTCCACCGGGGGTTGTTGGGCCAACAGACCGCCCGCCGTCAGAAAGAGCGCACCCAGCACATATATGAAATTCCTGCGAAACATAGGCTTCGGATTATCTCCACCATTTAATCAAAAAGATCTGAATCAGACCGAAAATCTCCAGACGCCCCAGCAGCATCAGCAACGTATTCGTCATTTTGAAAGCCGACGGCATCGCCGACCAGTTGTCCATCGAACCGACCTCGCCGAATCCCGGTCCCACGTTGCCCATCGAAGCGACCGACCCGGTGAAACTGGTCGTCAGGTCGACGCCGAACAAGGCCCCCGCAATCGTCCCCAACAGCAAAAACATCAGATAGGCCACGATGTAGATCATCACGGAGTGCAGCACCTCGTTGTCCTGAATGACGCCGTCCAGCCGGATGCGGATCACGGCGTTGGGATGCTGCTGGAGTTTCAGGCGCGCGCTCATCATCTTTCCGGCCAGGACCATGCGGTTGACCTTGATGCCGCCGGCCGTGGAGCCCGCACAGGCGCAGACGATCGACCCGAAGATCAGGATGATGACCGCAAACGGCGTCCAGGTGTTCGAATCGGCCGTGGCAAACCCCGAGGTGGAGACCACCGAGACGAACTGGAACATGCCGTGGCGGAACGAGGCCGAGAGCGTGGGGTAGAGGTCCGCGGCATAGAGGCTGATGGCGATGAGCAGCCCCCCGACGAACAGCATCCCGAGATACCAGCGCGTGACCTCCGAGCGGAAGATGTTGTTGCGTTTCCCGGTGACCGTGGCGTAGATCAGCCCGAAATGGATACCGGCCGCAGCCATCGTAAAGATCAGAATCGTATCGATGGCCGGGCTGTTGAAGTAGGCGACGCTGGCATTCTTGGTCGAGAAGCCGCTCGTGGCGCAGGCCGACATGGCGTGGCACAGGGCGTCGAACCAGTTCATCCCGGCCATCTTGAGCAGCACGGTCGACAGGACGGTCAGCCCGACGTAGACCACCAGCAGGATCTGGAGGATGATCTGCGAACGGTAGCGGTAGTTGTCGCGGGCCATCGACGAGAGCTCCACGTTGGAGAGCATCATCTTGCTGCGGCCCATCGAGGGGAGGACGACCAGGGCGAACATCACCACGCCCATACCGCCGATCCAGGTCGTCGCAAAACGCCAGAACTGCAGCCCGCGGGGCAGGGCCTCGACGTCATTCAGGACCGTCGAACCGGTTGTCGTAAGGCCCGAGACGCTTTCGAACCAGGCGTTGACCAGCGTGAACTCCCCGCCCCAGATCAGGTAGGGGAACATCGACACGACGCAAGCCACGAGCCACGCCCCGACGACGATGCAGAAACCCTCCTTGTTGGTGATCTGCTCGCAGCGCCCCACGAAGATCAGCGGGAAGGCGCCCAGCAGGGCCGTAAGCAGCGACGACAGCAGCAGGGGATAGAATGCCGAGTCCACGCCGCTCACGTAGGAGATCCCCGCGGAGATCAGCATGAAGAGCGCCATGAACAGCATCACGACTCCGACATATCGCAGGACCACTTCGACGCGCATCGCTTCAGGCTTTGGGTTGTTTCGACTGGTTGATGAGCGTTTCGATGCGCTCCTTGAGTTCGAGGACCTCGTCCTTGAGGTCGCCCTTCACGTTGAAGGGGGTGCGGAAGGAGAGCCAGTCGCCGAGGCTCTTGTTCATGCGCTCGATGGGCGAGACGCAGTAGATCGACAGGAAGTAGAGCAGCATCAGCACGATGGCGATCATCACGGTCACGGAGATCAGCACGGGCGTCACGGCCCGGTAGGCATTCTTCTTCATCTGCTCGGCACGCGGGGCCAGGGAGCTCTGCGTCGAGGTCATGTAGTTCTTGATGGCGGCCGTGAGGCGGCCGTAGAGGGCGTCGTACTCCTCGTTGTACCACCGGATGCCCAGCGAATCGGGCCGTCCGGCAAGGGAATCCGCGGCCAGCGAGTCGCTCCGGCTGCGGAGGTCGCCGAAAGCCAGGTAGTTGTCCGTGACGATGCGGAGTTCGGTGGTGGCGAAGGCCAGCGAATCGAGGAACGACTTGTCCAGCGCCTCGTTCTGGGCCACGAGCAGCGTATTTTCCAGACGGTCCATGCTGGCGCGGCAGAGGCTGTCGCGCGAACGGTCGCCGAAGACCGACATACGGATCAGCGCCATGTTCTGTTCATGGGCGGCATCGAGCATCTCCTTGGCCAGCTCGATGTTACGCGCATTGGCCTTGAGGATCTCGCCCGTATCGCGGCTCAGGTGGCCCAGTTCGAGCAGCGAGATCATCCCGGAAAAAAACAGCAGGCAGACGATGCTCAGAAAGCCCACCGTCACCCGTTTACGCAAACCCGTCATATCCTTTCATGCAATTACTGTTGTGCAAATATACGAAAAGCGGCGTGCAGAGACAAATTGAAAAGGCTCTTTTTTCGGATTTGGCGCGATTGGGGCGTATTTCGGCTCCGCCAACCGCGAAATACCGTGCCCCAAAGCTCCGTCCGGCGGGGATTTCCACGCAACGGACCTACCGGGTCGGCACCTCATCGAGGATTTCGCCCGCCAGGTCGTGCGCCGCGTCCATCTCCCCGAGCCGGACGCGGCAGATGGTATTGACGCGCGAAGGGTCGTAGGGGGCCTTCACCCGGCGGTAGTTGCCCGTAAACCCGAACATCATGCCGCCGCGGCGCGTACTCTCGAAGAGCACCGTATCCTCGGTCCCGACGGCCCGGGCGCAGAAGTCGCCGTGGAGCCGTTCGCAGAGCGTTTCGAGTTCGGCGACGCGCCGTGTGGCCACCGACGGCTGCACCTTGCCGGGGAGTTCGACGGCCGGGGTGCCGGGGCGTTCGGAGAAGGGGAAAATATGCAGGAAGGAGGGCTGCAGCCCGGCCAGAAAATCATACGTCGCCCGGAAGTCGGCCTCCGTTTCGCCGGGGAATCCGACGATCACGTCGATTCCGATGAAGGCATCGGGCATCGCCTGCCGCACGGCGGCGATGCGCCCGGCGAAACGCGCCGTGGTATAACGGCGCCGCATAAGCCCGAGGATGCGGTCCGAACCGCTCTGGAGCGGGATGTGAAAGTGGTGCATCATTTTGGGCTCCCGGGCGCAGAACCCGATGATCTCGTCGGTCAACAGGTTCGGTTCGATGGAGGAGATGCGGAAGCGATCGATCCCCTCGACCTCGACCAGTGCCCGCAGCAGGTCGATGAAGCGCTCGCCGGTCGTGCGGCCGAAGTCGCCCGTATTGACCCCCGTAAGGACGATTTCGCGCTGGCCCGCCGCGGCGATCTGGCGGGCTTCGGCCACCAGGTCGGCGATGGGCATGTTGCGGCTCGCACCGCGGGCGTAATGGATCGTGCAGTAAGAGCAGCAGTAGTCGCAGCCGTCCTGCACCTTGAGGAAGGCCCGCGTGCGGTCGCCGCTCGAAAAGGCCGCGAAGAACGATGTCAGCGAATCGGTATCGCAACTGTACACCTGCGCCCGGCCCTTGCCCGAGAGTTCAACCACCCGTTTATATAATTCGCCCTTGTCATTGTTGCTCAGCACAATATCGACGCCTTCGATTTCGGCGATCTCCTGCGGTTTCAGCTGTGCGTAGCAGCCCGTCACGGCGATGATCGCCTGCGGGTTGCGGCGGTGGAGCCTGCGGATCAGGTTGCGGCACTTCTTGTCGGCGTGCTCGGTCACCGAACAGCTGTTGATCACGCAGATGTCCGCCTCGGCCGTGGGCGGCACCCGCACGAACCCGCCCCGTTCGAACTCCCGGGCCAGGGTCGACGTCTCCGAAAAGTTGAGCTTGCAGCCCAGGGTATGGAAATTGACTCTTCGCGCTTGCATGGGATTTTCTTTTTCGGGGACGAAATTACGAAAACTGTGCGAAAGGAGGAGGCTTTTCCGATAAAAAAGCGTAAATTTGCACGCAATAGCGACAAAGCATGGAATTTTTCAGCGACGTCTTCCAATACGGTTATCTCTCAAACGCACTCGCCGCCTGCGTACTTTCGGGCATCACGTGCGGACTGATAGGCACATACGTCGTATGCCGCCGCATGGTGTTCCTCGCCGGGGGCATCACCCATGCCTCGTTCGGGGGCCTCGGCATCGCTTTCTGGGCCGGAACAAACCCCATTGCCGGAGCGATGATCTTCGCCGTCCTCTCGGCCCTCGGCATCGAGTGGGCCGGCAGCCGCGGCCGCATCCGCGAAGACTCCGCCATCGGAATCATCTGGTCCGTGGGCATGGCCCTCGGGGCACTCTTCATGAGCCTCAGGCCCGGCTACACCTCCGGCGACCTCGCAGCCTACCTCTTCGGCAGCATCATCACCGTCACCCGAGGCGACGTCACGGCCCTGGCCCTGCTGACGGCCGTCGTCGTCATCGGGGCCCTGCTGTGGCTGCGGCCCGTGATGTACGTCGCCTTCGACCGCGAATTCGCCCGTTCGCGCAACATCCCCACCCGCGTGATCTCCTACCTGATGGCCGCACTCATCGCCGTGACGATCGTCCTCTCGATCCGCATCATGGGAATCGTGCTGCTCATCTCGCTGATCACCATGCCCGTCGTCATCGTCAACACCCTCGCACGGTCGTACCGGACCCTCGCACTCGCGGCCCCCGTCGTCGCCGTCGTCGGGAACATCGCCGGGCTCCTCGTCAGCTACCACCTCGAGGTCCCACCCGGCGCCGCCATAATATTTACACTCACCCTGGCGCTCGTATCGGTAAAACTCCTATCTTTGTCGCAGAAAAAACCGAAACCCCGGCATGAAGACCATTCATAAACTCGTCCTGAAAGCCTACCTGGGGCCTATGGTCCTCACGTTCTTCATCGTCATGTTCGTGCTGATGATGAACTTCGTGTGGCGCTACATCGACGAACTGGTCGGAAAGGGCCTCAGCGCCGGGATCATCATCGAGCTGATGTCCTACGCCATGGCCAACATGATCCCCATGGGACTGCCGCTCTCGATGCTGCTCGCCGCGATCATGACCATGGGCAACCTCGGCGAGAACTACGAGCTGCTGGCCATGAAGTCCGCCGGCATGTCGCTCGTGCAGATCACCAAACCGCTGATCATCGTCGTGGGATTCATCGCCGTGGGGAGCTTCTTCATCTCGAACAACCTGGTGCCGTACTCCAACAAGAAGATGTTCAGCATCATCTACGACATCCGCCAGCAGAAACAGAGCCTCGAATTCCAGGACGGTCTCTTCTTCAACGGCATCGACAACATGTCGATCCGCGTCGGACACCAGGACCCCGAGACCCATCTGCTGACCGACGTGCTGATCTACGACAACCGCTCGACGAAAGGGGACATGAACACCATCGTCGCCGATTCGGGCTACATCCGCCTGTCGGACGACAAGAAGTACCTGCTCGTGACGCTCTACCACGGCGAAACCTACGAGCAGACCCGCAGCAGCCAGTGGTTCACCAAGAGCGTCCTGCGCCACCACACCTTCGACCTCCAGAAGCAGGTCATCCCGATGGACGGCTTCGCCATGGGACGCTCCGACGCCGACATGTTCTCCAACGCCCAGACCAAGAACATCAACGAGTTGCAGCACGACATCGACTCGCTCGAAATCCGGGTCAACGACGCCACGACAACCTCCTACGAACCGCTGCTCAAGGAGCAGATCTTCGCCCGCGACAACACCGTGCTGCCGCTGCCCGACAGCCTGCAGGTCGACAAGAGCAACTACCGCGACCTGCTTGCCACGGATTCGCTCCCCGGGCTCCCGACCCGCGAGAAGGAGAAGGTATGGAACCAGGCCCGCACGCTGGCCAAGAACTCGCGGAACATGTTCGCCTTCGACGAGTCGACGGCCAAGGAGGCCCTGAACCAGCTCTACCGTTCGAAAATCGAGTGGCACCGCAAGATCTCGCTCCCGGTGTCGATCCTGATCTTCTTCCTGATCGGCGCACCCCTCGGGGCGATCATCCGCCGCGGCGGTCTGGGACTCCCGGTCGTCGTGTCGGTGATCTTCTTCGTGATCTATTACGTCATCAGCCTCACGGGCGAGAAGATGGCCAAGGAGGGGACCTGGGATGCCATCTACGGCATGTGGATCTCGACCATCATCCTCACGCCCATCGCCATCTACCTCACCTACAAGGCCACGAACGACTCCGCGCTCCTCGATACGGACTGGTATGCCGGCAAGATCAAGGCCTTCCGTGAAAAAATCGCGGCGAAGACAGGCCCGTGGTTCGGGAAATTGAAAAACACGATAAAATTCAAAAAACGCAATAAACGCAATGGCTAAAGAAACGATATTGAACAGTGTCGAGGAGGTCATCGAGGACTTCCGCAACGGCAGGATCGTGATCGTCGTCGATGACGAAGACCGTGAAAACGAGGGCGATTTCATCGTCGCCGCGGAGAAAATCACCCCCGAGATCGTCAACTTCATGCTCAAGGAGGGTCGCGGCGTCCTCTGCGCCCCGCTGTCGGAGAAACGCTGCGAGGAACTGGGCCTCAACATGATGGAGGAGAACAACACCTCGCTCCTGGGCACGCCCTTCACCGTGACGGTCGACCTGCTGGGCCACGACTGCACCACGGGCGTGTCGATCCACGACCGCGCCGCCACGATCCGGGCCCTGGCCGACCCCACGACGAAACCCACCGATCTGGGACGCCCCGGACATATCAACCCGCTGCGTGCCCGGGAGAAGGGTGTGCTGCGGCGCCCGGGTCACACCGAGGCGACGATCGACCTGGCACGCCTGGCAGGGCTGCAGCCCGCCGGTGCCCTGATCGAGATCATGAACGAGGACGGCACGATGGCGCGCCTCCCGCAACTCATCGAAAAGGCCCGCAAGTTCGGCCTGAAGATCATCTCCATCGCCTCGCTGATCGCCTACCGCCTCAAGGAGGAGTCGATCATCGAAAAGGGCGTCACGGTGCCGCTGCCCACGGCCTGGGGCGACTTCAAGATCACGCCCTTCCGCCAGAAATCCAACGGCGTGGAGCACGTGGCGCTCACGAAAGGGGAGTGGTCGGAGGACGAGCCCGTGCTGGTGCGCGTCCACTCGTCGTGCGCCACGGGCGACATCTTCGGGTCGTACCGCTGCGACTGCGGCGAACAGCTGCACCGCGCCATGCAGATGATCGACAAGGCGGGCAAGGGTGCCATCGTCTACCTCAACCAGGAGGGGCGCGGCATCGGTCTCTGCAACAAGATCCACGCCTACAAGCTCCAGGACGAGGGGCTCGATACGGTGGATGCCAACCTCAAGCTGGGATTCAAGGCCGACGAGCGCGACTACGGCGTCGGTGCCAGCATCATCCGCGAGCTGGGCATCCGCCACATGCAGCTGATGACCAACAACCCGCTCAAACGCGCCGGGCTGGAGGGATACGGGCTGCAGATCGACGAGATCGTACCCATCGTCATCGCCCCGAACCCCTACAACGAGCACTACCTGGAAACCAAGCAGGAGCGGATGCACCATACGCTGGGTCTGAAGAAGTAGGGGATTCCAACCATGAAAATCGCACATCTCGCCCTCTGGACCCTCCACCTGGAGGAGTTGCGGACATTTTACATCCGTTACTTCGACGGGGTAAGCAACGACAAATACACGAATCCGGCCAAAGGGTTCGAATCCTATTTCATCCGCTTCGGAGAGGGGTGCGCCCTGGAACTGATGCGGAGGTCGGACATCAGCCGGAAGGCCGAGAGACCCCATACGGGCTATTGCCACATGGCATTCGAGTGTGCTGGCCGGGAGGAGGTCGACACGAGGACCGAACGCCTGCGGAACGACGGATACCGGATCGTCGGAGAGCCCCGAACAACCGGAGACGGCTTTTATGAGAGTGTTATTGCAGACCCGGACGGGAATCTAATCGAATTGACTTATGACAATGGACGCTAAAAAGTTGCGCATCGTCTTCATGGGCACGCCGGAATTCGCCGTGCCGTCGTTGCGGGCGCTGGTCGCCGGGGGCTACCAGGTCGTCGGGGTCGTCACGGCACCCGACAAACCCGCAGGCCGCGGGCAGCGGATGCACGAGAGCGACGTGAAGATCGCCGCCCGGGAGCTGGGGCTTCCGGTCCTGCAGCCCGTGAAGCTCCGCGACCCGGAGTTCATCGAAGCACTGCGGGCCTGGCAGCCCGACCTGGGGATCGTGATCGCCTTCCGGATGCTGCCCGAGGTGGTCTGGGCCATGCCGCGGCTGGGGACCTTCAATCTCCACGCCTCGCTGCTGCCCCAGTACCGGGGTGCCGCGCCGATCAACTGGGCGATCATCAACGGCGAGACCGAAACCGGCGTCACGACCTTCCTGCTGAACCACGAAATCGACAAGGGGGCCATCATCGGGCAGCTCCGCGTGCCGATCGGCGCGGAGGATACGATCGGCACGATGTACGAACGGCTCATGGAGGTGGGCACCGGGCTGGTCCTCGATACCGTGGAGCGGATCGCCTCGGGGAGGATCGAGCCGATCGAGCAGCAGGGGATCGACGAGTCGACCTTGCGCCCGGCGCCGAAGATCTTCAAGGAGGATTGCCGCATCGACTGGAGCTGGCCGGGCAAGCGGATCGTGGATTTCATCCGCGGGCTGTCGCCCTATCCGGCCGCCTGGACGGCGATGTACCGCGAGGGTTCGGGCGAAGAGGCGCTGACGGCCAAGATCTTCGCGGCGAAGTTCGAGGCGGCAGACCATGCGGGAATCGCCTGCGGCACGGTCGAAAGCGACGGGCGGAGCTTCATCCGCGTGGCGTGTGCCGACGGTTGGGTCCGGCTCGAAGAGCTGCAGATTGCCGGGAAGAAGCGCCTTGCGGTGCGGGAACTGCTTTTAGGCTGGCGCGACGTTCTGCAGTATTATTTTGAAAAACAATAAAAAAACGGTATATTTGTTCAATCACCAAAACCGTTTTGCCTATGGATAGATAAAAAGAAGATTGTAACCCTTTAAACTTTCTCCGTACCGTCACCGCACGAAAAGCGCCGGTACATACATATAAAAAGCGTTAGCTTTATCTCTTGCTTTTCGAAATCTGGAAAATCTGAAATTAGCGTAAGTTTTCTATACATAATCCACTTATAATCAATTTATTTATATCTTTACATCTTTGATTAAGAAACAACACAGAAACAAAACCATCGATTAAAGCAAATTCAAGCCTTTTCTATTTTCATTAGGTTTCATTCCTTTCACTTGTTTGCACAAGGAGTCCGTGTTCTACAGTGAGCAGTTATTCTCTCTGCTCCAAGAGCCATTTATTGATGAACATACTTGCAGCCAAAAAAGAAAAACATCCAATCTCTCTTCTGTCTGCGCTTCCTTTTTTTTGTCAGCAAACTGCTCTTACAATAATAGTCATAGGCATACTGACAAGCAAATATGCCTATCTAAATATAGTTTACTTTGGTTTAGCTTATATATAGAGCTAATAAACTAAAGTAAACTGAATTTTCGTAACCGTTATCTGTTTTCAACAGAGTCGCGCCAAACGAAAAAATAGCTGGAGTCAATAAGTTACTTGGCGCAGACATCTCCTTTCTTCCACTCGTTTGATTTTACTTTAATGAACGTATGTATGAAACGGAAATAAAGTAAAGCTCATATTTCTCTTTTCGCTGTAATCAGAGTCCTGGCGTAATTAACACTTCTATACCATACATGAACAACTGAAAATCCTTGTGTCTCCGGTTTGATTTCTGGTGGTACAACTTGAAAGACAACCGCTTGCAGCAACACAGGCGGCTGTTCCGTTTTCGGCGGGTACACAATTTCGACACAAATACGGGGTTTTTCCTGCTCCGGCTATTGAATAGAATGGCCGCAACTATCACCAGCGTATCATTGCCCACCTATTTCTTTTTCACCGTTTCCTTTATCTATTATAAAATAATCTCTACCCAATTTACACCTGTCGTCCATCGTGAATTTCACATCCACAACAGTATGGGCTGGTTTTGAGGAAGATAACTGCATTGGTTGCATATCAAGCACAGGGAACCAAGAACGAAGGATATCCAAAAAGAATTGATATCTTGCCTTGGTAGTAAAACTATATCTGTCCTGCGAAGAAAATGGAACAATAAACATATAGCGCACATTGGCTATATTAAGTGAAGCCCAACAATATGGATACCTGTAGTCTTGCTCCTTACGGATACATAAAGAGAACAAAGGAGTTGTATAATCCACGGAACAGGATGCAACCATAGGCAACCTCCGATAATTCGCAGGTGCATTGATCCAATCTATTGTTTTCTGGAAAAAGCCGATTTGATTTTGGGGCAGGCAGCTCACCGCATATTTACAGAAACATTTATATACATTTTGCGGAATGTACTTTAGGGATGACGTATCCAAAGGCGGCAGATTCTGAATGCCTGTTCTGATATCTCCATTCTCGATATGCAGATCCTTTAATTGCATCATAAATGTCCCCTGAGAATTATATTGGCGACTTGAACGATCCAGCCAAAACTTAAAATTCTCGCCACATGTTTTTCGTATTCCCTTTTTTCCTGAAATACCGCACAAAGAAAGCAGGAAAGAGTGCATATTCACGACATCGGGTTCAATAGTCCGGCTAAAATATTCGTTGCATTCATCACATTCTTCATGGCAAACAAGGCTTTTATACCCCAAGGACTCAGATATGGCATGGGATTTATGAGTAAATGAGGTTAACGGAGCAGAGCGATGGCAGAAACGGCATACTCTTTTCGATTTGTCAGCTTCTCCGATGTATTGCATTCGACCTTGCCCATTGAATATACACACCGAATAGTTGGATGAAAACTGTTCCATCCTTTCTGCATAAGGCTGAATAAAATTTTCTTTCCCGTTGAACTCATATACGACTCCTTTCAAGCGATATAATATGATTTGGTCTGTTTGATAATCCCTTCCGACAATAACGATAAACTTTGAATTGACGGGGATGTTGTTTAGTTCATATCTTATCGTCTCGGGAAAGCCATTTTTTCCTAATATATCCAACTGTTTCAAACGGGATCTAAATTCCTCATCCGCTATTTGGACCGGCAATATCGCACCGGTTTTGTCTATCTTAAATATCGAAGAAACAAGCCGACACATACGAAGCGTATGAGCCTCCAAATATATAGCACAATCTCTTAATGAAACAATTGTAATTTTCATCCTTTACGTTCTGAAAACATCAATAAAAATACACAAATTTATAATCATTTCAGATGTATCGTACTAAACTGTATCAACTTTTACCAAGTGTAAAACTCTCATCATAACCAGAAAACATCTGCCATTCGCAAAATAAGCACAAGTTTATCCGTTATACACTGAATCCATTTCGGGGTAGCCTAATACCCCGTCAGCCGTTCGTCGGCGGGAGGAATGCCACACAATCTGCAAGCAGGGGCGATCTCGTTGTCCAATGCCGGACTGATTATTTAGTGGCAAACAGGTTGGTATGGTTAGACATAGTATTGCCATCGAAATTTCTCCAGCGACACGCACAGCAGTCA
Organism: uncultured Alistipes sp.; assembly: GCF_963931675.1. Taxonomy (NCBI): domain Bacteria; kingdom Pseudomonadati; phylum Bacteroidota; class Bacteroidia; order Bacteroidales; family Rikenellaceae; genus Alistipes; species uncultured Alistipes sp. The sequence goes on from NZ_OZ007039.1 coordinate 3,133,870, forward strand.
AGCGACAAGAGGGAGAAAGAAGATGTAAAACGAAACAATTATATCCGAATCAAACAACCTATCCCCGCAGCCTATTCAGAGATATTTTTCATTGGCGGGAGGTCAATCCTATCGACGACTTGTCCCTTTTATACAGGATGCCCAAAGCCCGTATTTGACTCAAACTTTCACCACCGATTTTCTTTCAGTTGTTTATCTGGAAACGGTTTACTTTAGTTTTTCTCCCTTATATATAGATACTAAAGTAAACTAAAATATATATGACCGCTTCGGTACAAAGAACAATCCATGTTTCAGTCGAACAACCCGTTCACCAGATTGACTGCATCGTCCTTTTTCTGATTGATGATTTTGGCGTATACCTGTGTCATCTTCACGTCGGCATGACCGAGCAACTTCGAGGTTGTATAGAGGTCAGCGCCAAGCGTCAGCATCATCGTCGCAAACGTGTGACGGGCGGTATGAAATGAGAAACGTTTGTCTATGCCGGCCGCTTTCGCCCATGGTTTGAGCAGCAGGTTTATCATCGTTGGACTCGGTAAGTCGAAGACGTGGTCTTCCGCCATCTTGTCTCCTCGCTCCGGCATCCACTTTAACGCTTCTGGTGAAAGCGGCAAATAAATCGGCTCTTTGGTTTTCTGCATGGACACAGCAAGGCGATATTGACCTCTATCCACAAAAACATCTTTCCATCTCAAACCGATAATGTCGCTTATTCGCAATCCACAGAAGCAAGAGAACAAATAAGCCTGTTTTACGGCCTTATTCTTCATCGGAGTAGCAATCAGTGCCCGGACCTCTTCAATGGTCATATACGAGCGTTTGCTCTCCGGCAAGCGTATCTTATCCGAGTTGTTGATCTTCGTAAACGGGTTGGACTTGATAATATCCGCACGAACGGCGGCATTCAAAGCTCCGTTCAGAATACGGTAATAAGTGTGAAGCGTAAAGTTTGACACCCGTTTTCCTTTGGGGCGATACTCCGTCTGCAGATAGTCGATATACTCTTGGCAGAATGCCTTGTCAATCTGATCCATTGTCATGCGTTCACCCGCATAATCCTTCAGTATGCGGATAGTTACCATTATTTGGTTCCCGTCCTTTTTACCACGCTTCGCCTGATTCTCTTTGTAGGTCTTCATCCAGTCTAAAAGAAAAACCTTTTCCCTGTGTTCGATTCCGGCCTCGCCATTGGTAAGTTGGATTATGCGCTTCGATTTGATGGCATTGGCGGCATTCATGGTCGCCTGATTCTGCAGACGGGCATTGTTGTCCGTTTCCGGAATGAGGTACAACTTAAGATATTCGTATGTTCGTTTGCCGAAACGGTATATATCAAGATACAGACTTTGGCTTCCATCTGCCAGCTTCTTTGTCCGAAGGCGGACAGGCTCTTTTACTTTTGTAGGCTTCTTTATTCGTGGCATATCAATCCCTTCATAATTTTGTTTCTGTTGCAAAGATATGATAAAGGTCGATATTGAGAAACAAACGAGGAACAAAATTGTACCGAAAAAGAACCAATCAACTGAAAAGAATGAAAACAACTGAAACCATCAAACGCCCTGCAAAGTATTGTAAATAAGCTATTTTATTTGCACTTGTTTGGCTTTTGTTTTCATTTTATGGCTTTGCTTTATAAATCTGAAAAATTTCACAAGCTGCCAGGAGTAAGGCGTAAACGCTCACGTTTCTACGTGGGCTTTACTCTTTATTTGGCAGCACAGGTATTCCAGAACCTCGAAAAGCAGATAAAAGTTTTGTCCCACGTTTTTTATATGCCATTTCTCAATTTTAATTCTAATTCTAATTTTGATTATTATGGCAACCTGGAATATTAAAACAGCAGTCGACATTCTTTTAAAGAATGGCCAAAAGATCTCAAAAGGAACAAGTGTCAAAGTCATTGGAGATCATACCAATCCTATGTTTTCTAAGGGTGGAAGAGAAGCAGTCCAAAATGCTTTTAAAAGCCAATACGGGGTCGATGTTCCATCATACAAGATTAATCGAGGAAACATGAAATAACTATAAAGAGAAGGCGATCGGATTTCCGACCGCCTTCTCGCTATTTTCCACCTGGCAGATTACCGGATCTTGTGAATGATCTCGCCGCCGTGGCGGATTGCCTCCTCGTTCTGCGGAAGCATCTTCCATGCCCGCTCCGGTAGCGACTTCTTCAACCCGACCATCACGTTCTCCATCTCAACCACCGGGCAGACCTTCAGGTAACCGCCCAGGATCATCGTGTTGAACATCTTCGCCTGGCCCAGCTTCGCACACTCCGCCGTCGCGTCGATCGCATAGACCGAAATGTCCGTGCGGACCGGATGGCGCGTAATGCCGTTCGTGTCGTAGATCAGCACGCCGCCCGGCTTGACCATCGGCTCGAACTTCTCCATCGACTGCTGGTTCAGGATGATTGCCGTGTCGAACTCGTGCGCAATGGGCGACGAAATCTTCCGATCCGAAAGGATCACCGTCACGTTCGCCGTGCCGCCGCGCATCTCCGGACCGTAGGAGGGCATCCACGTCACCTCGAAGTCCTGCATCACGCCCGAATAGGCCAGAATCTTGCCCATCGAGAGGACGCCCTGTCCTCCGAATCCTGCTATGATCAATGTCTCTTTCATCGCTTTACTCCTTTTTTACGTCCTTGATATCGCCCAGCGGATAGTAGGGCAGCATGTTCTCCTCCAGCCAGCGGTTCGACGCCACGGGCGAGAGCTTCCAGCCGCTGTTGCAGGTCGACACGACCTCCACCAGCGAGAAGCCGTTCCCGGCCATCGCGTTCTCGAACGCCTTGCGGATCGCACGCTTGCATTTGCGCACGTTCGCCGCCGTGTGGACGCTCTGCCGCGTGATGTAGGTCGCACCGTCCAGATGCGCCATCATCTCGGCAATCTTGTACGGATAGCCGTTCAGCCGCGGGTCGCGGCCGTAGGGCGTCGTCGAGGTCTTCATCCCGAGCAGCGTCGTCGGGGCCATCTGGCCGCCCGTCATGCCGTAGATCGCGTTGTTGATGTAGATCGCCACGACGTTCTCGCCGCGCGCCGCCGCATGGATCGACTCCGCCGTACCGATGGCCGACAGGTCGCCGTCGCCCTGGTACGTGAAGACCATGTTCCCCGGCCAGAGGCGTTTCACCGCCGAAGCGATGGCCAGGGCGCGTCCGTGCGCCGCCTCGATCCAGTCGATGTCGATGTAGTTGTAGGCGAAGACCGAGCAGCCTACGGGCGAAATGCCCACGGTGCGGTCTTCGAGTCCCATCTCCTCGATGACCTCGGCGATGAGTTTGTGCACCGTACCGTGGCTGCAACCCGGGCAGTAGTGCATGACGTTATCGGTGATGAGTTTCGGTTTCGCGTAAACCAGATTCTCCTGTTTGATTTCAACCTCTGCCATCGTAGTCTACTTTTTAATCAGTTTTTCCTTCAGGGCGTCGAGCACCTCGTCGGGATTGAACAACATGCCGCCCTGACGTCCGTAATGCTCCACGGGGGCCTTGCCGTTGACGGCCAGGCGCACATCCTCGACCATCTGCCCGGCATTCAGCTCCGCCGAAAGGAAGCCCTTCACGCCGCGGGCCGCCAGCTCGGCGATCTGCTTCGTGGGGAACGGGTAGAGCGTGATCGGCCGCAGCAGGCCCACCTTCAGCCCTTCGGCACGCGCCATCTCGACCGTTGCCGAGCAGATCCGCGCCGACGACCCGAAGGCCACGATCACATACTCCGCATCGTCGCACTCGACGGCCTCGTAACGCACCTCGTGCTCCTCCATCGCCTTATACTTCTCCTGCAGGCGCAGGTTGATGACCTCCATCTTCTCGGACTGCAGCTCCAGCGACGTGACGATATTGCGCTCACGGTCGGCGGTTTTCCCGAAGGTCGCCCACGTGCGGCATTCGGCCTTGATCTCCTCGTCGCTCTTGCGCGGGCGCTGCGGGGCCAGGACGACCTTCTCCATCATCTGACCGATGGCACCGTCGGCGAGGATCATCGCCGGATTGCGGTACTTGAAGGCCAGGTCGAAGGCCAGGGCCACGTGGTCGTGCATCTCCTGCACGGAGTTCGGCGCCAGGACGATCAGGTGGTAGTCACCGTGTCCGCCGCCCTTCACGGCCTGGAAATAGTCGCCCTGCGAGGGCTGGATCGTGCCCAGACCCGGGCCGCCGCGCTGGCAGTTGACCACCAGGCAGGGGAGCTCCGCACCGGCCAGGTAGCTCAGGCCCTCGGCCATGAGCGAGATGCCGGGGCTCGACGACGAGGTCATGACCCGCTTGCCGGTTGCGGCGGCGCCGTAGACCATGTTGATCGACGAAACTTCCGATTCGGCCTGCAGGACCACCATGCCGGTCGTCTCCCAGGGTTTGAGTTCCATGAGGGTCTCCATGACCTCCGACTGCGGGGTGATGGGGTAGCCGAAATATCCGTCGCAACCGTAGCGAATCGCCGCATGGGCGATCACCTCGTTGCCTTTCATCAGTTTTACTTCCTTCTCTGCCATCGCTTATTCGAATTTTTGACGATAAACCGTGATGACGCTGTCGGGACAAATCACCGCACACGAAGCGCATCCCGTGCAGGCGTCGGGATTCGCCATCCAGGCCACCGGATAACCTTTGCCGTTCACCTCCGCCGACAGGGCGAGCACCTCGCACGGGCATACCGAAACGCAGACGCCGCACCCTTTGCAACGCTCTCTGTCAACGACGATTGTTCCTTTGATCTTAGCCATAACGCCGAATAGTATTGTTAAGTTGCTTACAAATATACGAAAATTTCCCGGCACGGATTTGTTTTCGTTATAAAAAACGCCGTCTTGTGATAAAATCGAGCATGTAACACACCCGAAAGACGCCCTGCATTTTTTATAAGAAGGGAGCCTTCCCTCGCAGGAAGGCTCCCTTCTTGTCTGCCGAAACCGCTTCGGGCAACTCCGTCAAAGATGGATCGCGGCGCCGAGGGCCGCTTCGGCGGCCTCCATCACCCCTTCGTTCATCGTCGGGTGGGCATGGATCGTGCGGGCGATCTCATGAGCCGTGGCTCCCAGCTTGCGGGCCAGCGTCGGCTCGGCCAGCATCTCCGTCACCGATGCCCCCACCATGTGGGCGCCCAACAGACGCTCCTGCCCGTCGAAAATCAGCTTCACGAAGCCGTCGCGGTCGCCGGCAGCCGTGGCCTTGCCCGAGGCCGTGAAGGGGAAGCGGCCGATCTTCACGGCAATACCCTGCTCGGCGGCCTGCTGTTCGGTCATGCCGACCGACGCCACCTCGGGCTGCGTGAAGACGCACGACGGAATGGCCGCGTAGTCGACCGGTTCGGGCGAGAGCCCGCAGATCGCCTCCACGCAGCAGATCCCCTCGGCCGAGGCCACATGGGCCAGCGCCGGGCCGGGCACGATGTCGCCGATGGCGTAGATACCCGGAACATTGGTGCGGTAGAATTCGTCGACACAGACCTTGCCGCGCTCGACGGCTACGCCCAGCTCTTCGAGACCGATCCCCTCGATGTTGGACTGAATGCCCACGGCCGAGAGCACGACATCGGCCGTAAGGGTCTCCGGGCCCTTCCTGCCTTCGATCTCCACCTCGCAGCGCCCCTCGTCCGTGACGCGCACCTGCTTGACGGCCGTCCCGACGAGCACCGTGGCGCGCAGCTTGCGGAAAGCGCGCTCCATGGCCTTCGAGACCTCTTCGTCTTCGAGGGGCATCATGCGCGGGAGGTACTCGATAACGGTGACCTTGACCCCCAGTGCGGCGTAGAACCACGCGAACTCGCTGCCGATGGCCCCGGAGCCGACGACGATCATCGTCTCGGGCAGCCGCGTAAGCGTAAGGGCCTGGCGCGAGGTGATCACATGCTCGCCGTCGACCGGAATGAACGCCATTTCGCGCGGACGCGCCCCGGTGGCAAGGATAATGTGGTCGGCCTCGTACTCCGTACCGTCGACATCGACACGCCCCGGGGCCGTGAGGCGGCCCGTTCCGGCAATGAGGTCGATGTTGTTCTTCTTCAGCAGGAACTGCACGCCGCGCGACATGGTCTCGGCCACGGCCCGCGACCGTGCGACGATCTTTTCGAGATTCGGCCGGATTTCTCCGGAGAGTTCGAGTCCGTACTGCCCGGCATGGCTGCACCAGCCGTAGACCTGGGCGCTTTTCAGGAGTGCCTTGGTGGGGATGCAGCCCCAGTTGAGGCAGACGCCGCCCGCCTCGGCCCGCTCCACGAGAGCCACCTTGCGGCCCAGTTGCGCGGCCCGGATGGCGGCCACATATCCGCCGGGGCCGCTGCCGACGATCAGCATGTCGTATTTCATGACGTTGTATCGGGTTTATTGTATTTTCGTATAGTTCGGTGGTTCGGGCGGGGGGGGGTTATTTGCGCACTTTCAGCACCTCGCCGTTGTCGGCGGCCACGGCCCGTTTCCACTTTTCGTTGTAGCCCGGGAACTGGATCTTGTCGGGGATCTGCCTGCCGTTCCCGTTGTCGACGAAGTGCGCGGCCGAGCCGTCGCCGTCGAGGAACGACAGCACGTCGCCGTGCTCGCTCTTGACGTTGCCGTCGATGTACTTGATGAGCAGGTAGCCGTTGAGCCGCTGCCAGCGGTCAAAGAGCTCCTGGGCCGTCGAGACGCTCAGGTCGGTAAGGTAGTTGCGCCGCGCCGCGGGCGACATCCTTCCGGTGCGGGCCATGATCGTCTCCATCTCGGCCAGGCGGGCGTTCTCCCACTGGTCGGTGACCTTGCGGATGTCGGCCGCGATCATGTCGTAACGCATGTAGGCGAAGTTGGTCGTGCGGTTGAAGAGCCAGAAGGCCGACGTGGGCGAGTATTCGAGCATCGAGCCGTTTCCTTCGCGGAAGCACTCGGGGACCTCCTGCGCCGAGCAGAAGATCGGCGTCAGGCACGACGTTGCGGCGTCGTCGACCCCGAACCAGAGGATTCCCATGTCGGCGGGACGATCGGCGCGGGCCTGTCCCACGAACCAGAATCCGGTCTGCTGCGTGGCCGTGGCGCGCTCGTTGAGATAGGTCTCGCCGTCGACCTCGAACTCCATCGGGCGCCAGCGGTAGGGGCAGTTGTGGCCTCCGGCCCCGAGGTCCGTGGTCATGTCCATCGGCGTACCCTCATAGTGGTCGCGCATACAGTCGAACAGGACCTTCGGGGAGATCTTCGTGCGGGGTTTCACCCACAGCGGCATCCGGTTCTGGAGGTTGTAGCCCATGGCGTAGTCCTCGTAGGCGTCCATGCCGTCGGCCACGGTGCGGAAGAAGGCCCACACGCGGGCATCACAACCGCGGACGGTGCCGAAGTCGGCCGGGCAGTAGGCATCGGCGAAGCTGAACTCCTCGTCCGTACCCTTAAAATAACCCATCTCGCGGGCAAACTCCACGACGTCGGGGGCATAGAGACAGTTTTCGGGGTCATCCTTCGGGAAGGTGGTGATCCGCGCCTGGTTGGCGTGGGCCGAGACATACCCGTCGGGAATGCGGCGAGCCACCCAGACGATTCCCTTGCGGGCGTTCCCGCCCTTGCCGTCGTCCTTGTATCCCTTGCCGATGAGCTCCATGATCCACGCCTCGTTCGGGTCGGCGATCGAGAACGACTCGCCGCTCGACGCATAACCGTGCGTGTTGGCCAGGTCGACGATCACGCGGATGGCCTCACGGGCCGTGCGGGCGCGTTGCAGGGCGATGTAGATCAGCGAACCGTAGTCGATGCGGCCCGTGGTGTCGACGAGCTCCTCACGTCCGCCGTAGGTGGTTTCGCCGATGATGAGCGAGTGTTCGTTCATGTTGCCCACGGTGGACCAGGTCTCGCGGAGCTGCGGAATGTCGCAGAGGTAGCGGCCCGTGTCCCACTCGTAGACGGGAAGCATCGCCCCGGCCTTGTGTCGGCCGCCGGGGGTGTGGTAGAGGGCTCCGTAGAGGGCGTGGGAGTCCGCCGCGTAGGTCACCATGACCGAACCGTCGGTCGAGGCGCCCTTCGTGACGATGAAGTTGGTGCAGGCCGAAACCGCTCCGTAACCGGCTACGGCGGCGAAGGCTGCGAGCATCAATCGGAAATTTTTCATGTTTTTCGGGTTTAGCACGTAAAGATAGAAAAAAAGCCGGAAACCGCTGCGCCGATCGATTCAAAATCGTATATTTGTGACGGCAACAACCTTTTCACGCCCGGAAATGCCCCTCCCGCTGCGGAGGTAAAATCGTAAAAACCAATATTTTGTCATGCGTAGGATTTGTGCGGTGCTGTTTATCTGTCTCTTCGCGTCGGGGTGCGGTCTCAAGGTGGAACGCCCGAAGGAGATCCTGGTGACCGACATCATGATGCCTGCCGACGGGGAGTTTGAGCCGGGCGATCGTGTGACCGTCACGGCCTCGGGGTTCGAATCGGGGGACGAAATCCGGTTCGAAATTGCCTGGACCGGCGGTTCGGAGGAGTTTGCCCCGGAGGGCTGTGCCAAGGGGGTCCGGGGCATCGTAACGGAGCGCACGGCCGGGTCGATCACCTTCCTGGCCCCGGGCCACTATCCTCCCTCGACGGTCGGGGTACAGCTCTTCCGCGGGGGAATCTTCCAGACGCTCGGCACGATCCGCGTGAGCGACGGCGTGCAGCACGAACCCTTTCTCTATACGCTTACGCCGACTGCTGCGGGCGGAACCTCCGTGGCCCGTGGCCCGATGTACGCCTCGACCGATATGCGCGAGGAGGTGCTGACCACCGGCCTGACGCTGGATTATGCCGTGGGGAGCATCGGCACCGGCACGGCCTGCGGCATGGCGGACGGACGGCTCGTCGACCTCGACCTCGTGACCCGTCATACGCAGGAATCGGGCGACGGAGCCTTGCTTGCGGGATCGATCTCCGCCTCGGCGGTGGCGGCTCTCTACGGCCGCGACGACCGGCTCTACCTCTCCGGCGGCACGTCGCAGCCCTATTCGTGGCAGCTGCCCGAAGGCGTCACCGCGGACCGCATCGTCCGCCAGCCCTTCGCCTATGCTTTCCAGGCGCTTCTGCTCACGGTGCGCAACGACGACGGCACCTTTTCGCCGCTGGTGCTTCCGCTGTCCGGAGGCTTCGGGGCGCTGCTCGGTCCGGCCGTTGCGTCGGAATACCTGCTCCCTTACTGGATCATGCAACCGTCGGCCGACGATCCCGCACGGCTGGAGCGCGTGGGCGGCTATGCCGCACTGCACGGGAACATGACCTGGTTCCAACCCCTCGACCCTGCCACACTGGAGTTGAAACCCAAATTGGAACAAACCGACCTCTTGGTTGCCGGCCGGGTGCTGTCGATGACCCAGTGTGTCGTGGCGGGGGAAGATTCGTCCGGGGAGGAGTCGTCCGGGACGACAGTGCCCGAGGTCCGGATCGGCGTGATGACCGAGTTCGAAGGCCAGCGCGAAGCCTGGATCTATAACCCCGCAACGCACTCCGGGACGGGGGTCCTGAACGATGCCGACCTCTCCGCCGTGACGGGCATTTTCCTGGCGCAGTAAGCCCGAAGCGGTTCCGACCGTGTGATTTTCCGGGCACAGTAAGCCCGGCGGAGCCGCCGACCGCAGATTTTCCGGACAAAACCATCCGTCGAGGCGGATTTTTCCCTATTTTTACGGAAAATTAGCAAGCCCATGTCAGAGATTGCATCCCAACTGGCCCTGGTCCGGCAGTCGCTGCCTGCGGGGGTGACGCTCGTCGCCGTGTCGAAAACCCACCCCGCGGAGGCGATCCGCACGGCCTACGGCGCCGGGCAGCGCATCTTCGGCGAAAGCCGCCCCCAGGAGCTGCGCGCGAAGTACGAAGCGCTGCCGAAGGATATTGTGTGGCACATGATCGGCCACCTGCAGACCAACAAGATCAAATACATCGCACCGTTCATCGCACTGATCGAATCGGTGGACAGCGCCCGGCTCGCCGAGGCGATCCAAAAGGAGGCCGTGAAATGCGGCCGGGTGATCGACATTCTGCTGGAGATCCACGTCGCCGCCGAAGAGACCAAAACGGGCTGGAACCTCGACGAACTGCGCGCATACCTCGCCGCGGATCCCTTCGCCGGAATGCCCAACCTGCGCGTGCGCGGCGTGATGGGCATCGCCACGAACACCGACGACGAAACCGTCGTCCGCCGCGATTTCGATGCGCTGCGCCGCTGTTTCGAGGAGCTGCGACCGAAGTTCGGCCCGGCGTTCGACACCCTCTCGATGGGCATGTCGCACGACTACCCGCTGGCCGTCGCGTGCGGATCGACCATGGTGCGCGTCGGGTCGCTGATCTTCGGCGAACGCGACTATTCGAAATAAACCCTTCTCAGATTTCAGACAAACATCCGCTGCGGCCCGAAAGCGGCGCAGCCTTCCAAATATCTATTATCTATCTCTCGCTATGAAAATCGGATTTATCGGATTCGGAAACATGGCCCAGGCCCTGGCCCGCGGTATGGTGCGCGGCGGGGCGGTCGAGGCCGACGCCATCGGGGCCTGCGCCCGCGACCGGGCCAAACTCCAACGCAATACGGAACCTTTCGGTTTCCGGGCCTTCGATTCGTCGGCCGAGGTCGCCGCGTTTGCCGACGTAGTGGTCATCGCCGTGAAACCCTACCAGGTCGGGGCGGTCGTCGAACCGATCCGCACGGCATTGAAATCGAAGATCGTCGTCTCGGTGGCCGCGGGCCTCACGTTCGACGACTACGAGCGGATGCTCGCGCCCGGCACGGCCCACCTGAGCACGTGCCCCAATACGCCGGTTGCGGTCTGCGAGGGCATCGTCGTCTTCGAACGCCGGCACTCGCTTTCGGATGAACAGCTGAAAACCATGGAGGAGCTCTTCTCGCATGTGGGGCTGGTGCTGACGGTCGACACGCCGCTGCTGGGATTGGCCGGGACGATCTGCGGGTGCAGCCCGGCCTTCGTGGCGATGTTCATCGAGGCGCTGGCCGATGCGGCGCTCAAGTACGGTATTCCGCGTGCCGATGCCTACCGGATGGTGAGCCAGATGATCGTCGGAACGGGCAAACTCCAACTCGAAACGGGCCAGCACCCGGGTGCGATGAAGGATGCGGTCTGCTCGCCGGGCGGCACGACGATCGTAGGGGTCGGGGAACTCGAACAGCGGGGGTTCCGCGGGGCGGTGATTGCGGCCATCGACGCCATCGACGCCAAAATCAACAAGAAGTAGGGTATCCCCGGACTTTCAGCCCGCCTGCCCCGGCCTGTTCGGTGCGGAGCGCGATGGCGGCTCTCCGGGTCTTCCGGATTGCGCATTCTCGTCCTGTTTGGGATCGGGACCGTACTTGTTCGCCCCGGGGGTTCCGGGCAGGCAGAACCACACCAGAAAAACGATCTCCCAGACGAAAAAGAGCACACAGCCACCGCAAAGCACGAAAAGGCACCATGCGGATGCTTTCGGGCTTCCGCCGAAAGCCGACAACCCCGAAAGCACCAGAGCAGCCACCGCCCAAGCAAGCAGGGCCAGGTAATTCCAGAGCAGCCATTTGGAGGTGCGGCCCGTGTCGTGGAGCCGCCGCGCCGAAACCGCAAGCTGGGGCAGGAAGAGAAACAGCGACACCGCCAGGTAGAAAAACTTGTAGGGGTTTCTGAAACAGACCACATCCAGCGCCATGGCCACGAGCATCAGCAGACACGAAAAGAGGACAAAGTACCAGAACTCCGTCCGGCGGGCGCGTCCCGAGAAATTCACGTAGTTGCGGATACATTTGAAAAACCACTTCATAACGCGATGATTTTAGGAGGGGGGGGGAATCCAAACCAAAGTTAGTCATTTTATTCGATTTTCCGCCTCGCAATCCCCTGAAAACAGCGGAGGGTTCGGAATCCCGAACCCTCCGCACGCCATCATCGGCTACTCCTCCCCGGCAAAGGAGTGGATCACCACGCCCGAACGCAGTTTCGGTTCGAACCACGTCGTCTTCGGAGGCATGATGTTGCCCGTGTCGGCAATGTTGATCAGCTGCTGCATCGAGACGGGGTAGAGCGCAAAGGCCACCTTCATCTCGCCGCTGTCGACACGCCGCTTCAGTTCGCCCAGGCCCCGGATCCCGCCCACGAAATCGATGCGCTTCGAGGTGCGCAGGTCCTCGATGCCGAGGATCCTGTCCAGTACGAGGTTCGAGAGCACCGTGACGTCCAGCACCCCGATCGGGTCGTTGTCGTCGTAGGTTCCCGGCTTGGCCGTCAGGCTCCACCAGTGGCCTTCGAGGTACATCGAGAAGTTGTGCAGGCCCGTCGGGCGGTACTCCTCCGTGCCCTTGTCCTCCACCTCGAACGACTCTTTGAGCCGCTCGACCAGCTCCGCCGGGGTCAGGCCGTTCAGGTCCTTCACCACGCGGTTGTAGTCGATGATCCGCAACTGGTTGGCCGGGAACGTCACGGCCAGGAAGTAGCAATACTCCTCCTCGCCCGTATGGTTCGGATTCTTCGCCTTGCACTCGGCGCCCACCCGCGCGGCGGCAGCCGTACGGTGATGGCCGTCTGCGACGTACAGAGCCGGGATTCCCGAAAAGATCTCCGTGATGCGGTCGTTCGTCTTCCGGTCGCGGATCACCCACAGCTTGTGCCCGAAGCCGTCGGCCGCCGTGAAGTCGTACTCCGGGGCGTTGTTCGCCACGATGTCATTGACAATGGCATCGATCTCGGCGTTGTCCGGGTAGGCGAAGAAGACCGGCTCGATGTTGGCCTGCTGGTTGCGCACGTGGATCATGCGGTCCTCCTCCTTGTCGGGGCGCGTGAGCTCATGCTTCTTGATCGCACCCGAGAGGTAGTCCTCAAAGTGGCAGCACATGGCCAGACCGTACTGCGTGCGGCCCTCCATCGTCTGCGCATAAATATAATAGTACTCCTCGGGGTCCTGCTGCAGCCAGCCCTCCCGCTGCCAGCGGCGGAAATTCTCCACCGCCTTCTCGTAAACGGCCTGCGAATGCTCATCGGCAATGGGATCGAAGTCGATCTCGGGTTTGATGATGTGCAGCAGCGAACGCTCCGTAGCCTCGGCCTTCGCCTCGGCGGAGTTCAGCACGTCATAGGGGCGCGACGCCACCTCGGCCGCGTGCTCTTTCGGCGGACGCACCGCACGGAAAGGTTTGATTCGTACCATAGTCTTTCGGTTGTTTTCGATTATTGTTTGGTTGGTTCAATCATTCAGGTGAATATTCAAGCGAAAAAGGCGGGCCCGTCCATCGGTCGCACCCGCCTTTCCCACGTATCCGAACCTCCCTACCTGTTGACCTGGAATTTCCGGTTGCCGTTCTTCAGGAAGTCCACGATCTGACGGGCCGCGGCCAGGCCGGCGTTGATGTTCGCCTCGGCGGTCTCGGCCCCCATCTTCTTCGGGGTGGCGAAGACCCGTTTGCCGAACTTCTCGTCCAGCTCGGCCTGATTTCCGGCCGCGATGTCGGTGATGTATTTCAGATCCTCGCGTTCGGTCAGCGCACGCAGCAGCCCGGCCTCGTCGATCACCTCCTTGCGGGCAGTGTTGACCAGCGTGGCGCCCTTGGGCATCGACATCAGCAGGTCGTAGCCGATCGAGCCGACGGTCTGCGGCGTGGCGGGGATGTGCAGCGAGAGGAAGTCAGCCCGCTTGTAGAGCTCCTCGGCCGAGGTCACCTGCTCCACACCGTCGGCCGCGAAGACCGCACCGTCCGTGATGAAGGGATCGTAGGCGATGACCTTCATGCCCAGGGCCTTGCCCTTGCGGCCGACCAGTTTGCCGACGTTGCCGTAGGCGTGGATGCCGAGCGTCTTGCCCTGGATCTCCGAGCCCGTACCGGGCGTGAAGCGGTTGCGCGACATGTAGATCATCATCGCCACGGCCAGTTCGGCCACGGCGTTGGAGTTCTGACCCGGGGTGTTCATCACCACGATGCCGCGCTCCGTAGCGGCCGCCAGGTCGACGTTGTCGTAACCTGCGCCGGCCCGCACCACGATGCGGAGGTTTTTCGCCGCGGCGATCACCTCCGCGGTGATCTTGTCGCTGCGGATAATGATGCCGTCGGCATCGGCCACGGCTTCGAGCAGCTGGCCCTTGTCGGTATACTTTTCGAGGAGTGCCAGTTCGTAACCGGCCTGTTCGACGATCTCGCGGATTCCGTCGACCGCCTTCCTGGCAAAAGGCTTCTCCGTTGCTACCAGAATCTTCATGGGTTTCAAAATTTCCGTATTCAACATTTCTTGGATGTCCCAGGCCTTCACCTCACCGGTAAGGGCATCGTAACCGGTCGGGACGCGCGTAACGAGCGGCATGGCAGCGGGTTATTTGGCGTGCTTGGCCGCGAACTCCTGCATACACTCCACCAGCACGCGGACACTCTCGATCGGCAGGGCGTTGTAGCACGAAGCGCGGAATCCGCCCACCAGACGGTGGCCCTTGATGCCGACGATGTCGCGGCTCTTGGTGAATTCGAGGAATTCGGGAGCCAGCTCCTCGTAGCCCTCCTGCATGACGAAGCAGATGTTCATCAGCGAACGGTCCTCCTTCTCGACCGTACCGCGGAAGAGCGGGTTGCGGTCGATCTCGTCGTAGAGCAGGGCGGCCTTTTCCCGGTTGCGGCGGTAGATCTCCGGCACGCCACCGATGGATTTCAACCAACGCAGCGTCTCCTTGAGCACGTAGATCGGGAAGACGGGAGGCGTGTTGAACATCGAGTTGTTCTCGACGTGCGTGCGGTAGGACATCATCGTCGGCAGGTCGCGCACGATGCGGTCGAGCATCTCCTCGCGGATGATGCCGAAGGCGACGCCCGCCGGGGCGAGGTTCTTCTGCGCGCCGCCGTAGATCATGGCGTATTTCGTCACGTCGACCGGACGCGAGAGGATGTCCGACGACATGTCGGCGATCAGCGGCACCGGAGAGGTCAGATCCTCGTGGTATTCCGTACCGTAGATCGTATTGTTCGAGGTGATATGTACGTAGTCCAGATCCTCGGGAATGGCGAATCCCTTGGGGATGTAGGTGAAGTTGCGGTCCTCGGACGAGGCCAGCACCTCGACTTCGCCGTAACGTTTGGCCTCCTTGATGGCCTTCTTCGACCAGACGCCCGTATTCACATAACCGGCCTTCTTGCCCAGAAAGTTCGCAGGAATCTCATAGAAATAGGTACTCGCACCTCCGCCCAGATAGATGATCTTGTAGTTGTCGGGGATGTGGAGCAACTCGCGGAAAAGCGCATCGGCCTCCTCCATCACGGCATCGAAATCCTTCGTACGGTGCGAAATCGAAAGAATCGAAAGTCCCGATCCGTTGAAGTCGAGAACGGCCTTGGCCGCATTTTCGATCACTTCGTCCGCCAGAATGGACGGTCCCGCATTGAAATTGTGCTTTTTCATAATAATTTGTTATGTGATTTTGAATATCCGGTCCCAATCTGTTAGTTTGCTAACACAAATATAAATAAAAAAATTTTATAAACACAATCTTCGCCAAATAAATTTCACTCCCCGGCAAGAATCGTCGCCTTTTTGATTTGTTTTTACTACTTTTGTTCCCGAATTCAAGCCATGCAATGCCATGATAAAGTCCATGACCGGCTTCGGGAAGGGAGAAGCCGCACTCCGAAATAAGAAGATCACCGTGGAGATCCGTTCCCTGAACTCCAAGCAGCTGGACCTCGCCCTTAGGCTCCCGGCCATCTACCGGCAGTCGGAATACGAGATCCGCAACCTGGTGACGCGCCTGCTCCAGCGGGGCAAGGTCGATGTTTTCGTCAACGTCGAATCGCAGGTTGTGGAGACCTCGGCGCACATCAACCGCGAAGTCTTCGCCGCCTATGCCGCCCAGTTGCGTGAAGCGGCGAGGTCCGCCGGTCTGACGACCGACACCCCGGAGTGGGATGCCGCAGCGACCCATACGCTGATGCGCCTGCCGGATGTTGTGGCCACCGAGGCCGAGACGATCTCCGACGAGGAGCACGACGCACTGCTGGCCGCCACGGAGGCTGCCGCCGCACAACTCGACGCCTTCCGCACGCAGGAGGGCGCCACGCTCATTGCCGACCTGCTGCGGCGCGTCGACCTGATCGAACAGTACAAAAACGAGGTCGTACCCTTCGAGCAGGCCCGCACCGAGACCATCAGGGCGCGCATCCTGGAAAACCTCTCGAAACTGGCCGTCGAGGTCGACCGCAACCGCCTGGAGCAGGAGATGATCTTCTACCTCGAAAAACTCGACATCACCGAGGAGAAGGTGCGCCTGACGAACCACTGCCGCTACTTCCGCGAAGTGGCGGCCCAGGAGGAGGGCGTGGGCCGCAAACTGGGATTCATCGCCCAGGAGATGGGCCGCGAGATCAATACCATGGGCTCGAAGGCCAACGAGACGAACATCCAGATCCTCGTCGTCAAGATGAAGGACGAGCTGGAGAAGATCAAGGAACAGGTACTCAATATTTTGTAGTTTTCCGAACCGCGGGGGCCGGAGAACGGACCGGAAGGGGAGGGAGCCGGAAGGCCGGAGGACAGACCGACGAGGACGGAGGACGGATCGACGAGGACGGAGAACGGACCGGAAGGGGAGGGAGCCGGAAGGCCGGAGGACAGACCGACGAGGACGGAGAACGGATCGACGAGGACGGAGGACGGACCGGAAGGGAAGGGAGCCGGAAGGCCGGAGGACGGAGGACGAACCGGAAGGGCTCCGAAATAATCCCGCCGGGCGCGGTCCAGGTTCCGAAAAACAAGACGCTAAGAAAAAATGGGAAAAGTCATCATATTTTCAGCCCCGAGCGGATCGGGCAAAACCACCATCGTCAAGGAGCTGCTGGCGCGCTATCCGCAGCTGGAGTTCTCCATTTCGGCCACGAGCCGCGCCCCGCGGGGTGCCGAACGCAACGGCGTGGACTACTATTTCCTCTCGCAGGAGGAGTTTGCGCAGGCCGTCGCCGAAGAGCGCTTCGTGGAGTGGGAGGAGGTCTACAAGGGCACCTGCTACGGCACGCTGCGCAGCGAGGTGGAGCGCATCTGGGCGAAAGGTCACGTGATCGTCTTCGACGTCGATGTCCTGGGGGGCATCAACCTCAAGCGGATCTTCGGCGACGAGGCATGCTCGATCTTCATCATGGCCCCCTCGATCGAGGAGTTGCGCCGACGCCTCGTCGCACGCGGCACCGATGCCTCGGAGGCGATCGAACGGCGCGTGGCCAAAGCCGAATTCGAGTTGACGAAGGCCCCGGAATTCGACCAGGTGGTGGTCAATGACCGCCTCGATGACGCCGTGGCCCGGGCCTGTGAAATCCTCGAACACTTCATCGCCCGATAGCCGCATGAAACGCGAAATGCTCTATTTCGGGTCGTTCAACCCCATCCACAGGGGACACATTGCCCTGGCGGAGTATGTGCTCGACCAGGGTCTGTGCGACGAGGTGGCGTTGATCGTCTCCCCGCAGAGCCCCTACAAGGAGGCCGGGGAGCTCGCTCCGGAGCTGGACCGCTTCGAGATGGCCGAGATCGCCTGCCGGGCCTCGAAGCACCCCGACCGGATCAAGCCGTCGGCCGTAGAGTTTTTGTTGCCAAAACCTTCATACACAATAAACACCCTTCGTTACCTGCAGGAGAACTTCGGGTCGGAGATGGCGTTTTCGATCCTGATGGGCGGCGACCAGATCGCCGGACTCAAAGGCTGGAAAGCGTATGAAAAGGTGCTCGAATATCCCATTTACGTCTACCCCCGGCGCGGGAAGGAGACCCGGGGGTTCGAGGGCCGCATCACGCTTCTCGACGATGCACCGCTGCAGGAGTTCGCCGCCACCGACGTCCGCGAGCGGATCGCCCGCGGCGAGGATGTCTCGACGATGCTCGACCCCGGGGTCCTCGACTACATCCGCAAAAAGGGGCTCTGGAGCCCCGCAACCCGCATCGCGGAGCTCACGGCCCGGATCGCCGCACGGCCCGGCGACGTGGAACTGCTCCTCGAACGCGGCAGGCTCCACTACCGCATGGGCGAGTGGGGCCCGGCCCTGAACGACTTCAACGCCGTGCTGCGCATCGATGCGGCGCATGTCGAGGCCCGGCAGTTCGCACAGATGGTGCAGGAGATTCTGGAATTCCGATACAAAGACATATACAACCCCTGAAAATGACACGTTTGAAGATCGCCCTTCTGGCGGGCGGCGACTCTCCCGAGCGGGAGATCGCCCTCCAGAGCGCCGCACAGATCGAAGCGGCACTCGATCACACGAAATACGACATCACGGCCATCGACCTCCACCACCGCGACTGGCACCACACGTCGCCCGACGGCCGGCAGTGGCAGGTCGACAAGAACGACTTCTCGATCACGATCGACGGCGAACACAAGCTCTTCGACTACGCGCTGATCCTCATCCACGGCACCCCGGGCGAGGACGGACGGCTGCAAGGCTATCTCGACATGATGGGCGTTCCCTATTCGTCGTGCTCGATGGTCTCGTCGGTGGTGACGTTCGACAAGATCACCACCAAGCGCACGCTGGCCGGGCGCGTCAACCTGGCCCGCGAACGGTTCCTGCGCCGCGGCGAGGCGTGGGAGACGGATGAGATCGTCGCCGGGCTGGGGCTGCCGCTCTTCGTGAAGCCCAATGCCAACGGCTCGTCGTTCGGCGTGACGAAGGTCCACACGGCCGGAGAGCTCCCGGCAGCCATTGAGGCGGCATTCGCCCAGGACGACGAAATCCTTATCGAGGAGTGCATCACGGGCCGCGAAATGGGATGCGGAATCCTCGTCACGCGCGAAAAGGAGTACATCTTTCCCATTACGGAGATCGTTCCCAAGAACGACTTCTTCGACTACGAGGCCAAATACACCGCCGGACGCTCCGAGGAGATCACCCCGGCGCAGATTCCCGACGAGGTGCGCAGGGAGTTGAACCGCATGACCCGCGAGGCTTACCGGGCGTGCCGCTGCTCGGGTGTCGTCAGGGTCGACTTCATCGTAACCCCCGCCGGAAAACCCTATTTCATCGAGCTGAACTCGATCCCGGGGATGAGCGCCGGGAGCATCGTTCCGAAGCAGGCCCGCGCAATGGGGCTGTCGCTCGGCGAGTTGTATGACCTGATTATCGCCGACACCTGCCGCAAATGATCGAGATCGACGACAAAATCGTAAGCGCCGACCTGCTGCGCGAATGTTTCGCCTGCGATCTGGCGCAGTGCAAGGGCATCTGCTGCGTGGAGGGAAATGCCGGAGCACCGCTTGAAGCCGACGAGGTGGAGATCCTCGCACGCGAATACCCGAATTACCGCCCCTACATGACCGGCGAAGGCATCGAGGCCGTCGAACGGCAGGGTTTCATGGTCGTGGACGAGGAGGGCGACCTCACCACGCCGCTGGTCAACGATGCCGAATGCGCCTACACCTATCAGGAAAACGGCGTGACGCTCTGCGCCATCGAGAAGGCGTGGCAGGAGGGCAGGACGTCGTTCCGCAAACCGATCTCGTGCCACCTCTATCCGATCCGCGTGATGCGCTTCTCGAACGGAACCGTGGGGCTCAACTACCACCGCTGGTCGGTCTGCGCCCCGGCCCGGCGGTGCGGCGCCAAACTCGGGATCCCGGTCTACAAGGCGTTGCGCGAACCGATCATCCGCCGCTTCGGCGAGGAGTTCTACAAGGCACTCGAAGCCGCCGAAGAGCTGATCAAACAGTAAACCGAACATACACCGATACAAGATACCGATCGAAGATGAAAAAATACGTACTGACCTTCGCCCTGCTGGCGGCCGCTGTTGCTGCCGAAGCCCGGGCGGCCCGGCCCTCGCGGGCCCGGCTCCAGGAGCAGGCCGTCGAGGCGATGGCCGAAGCCGATTCGCTGCGCCGTCTCTCGGGACTGCAGGACGCTGCCATCGACTCGCTGCAGAACCTGCTCGACAGGATGGAAGCCCGCCTGGAAAACCGGACCCGGAGCGTCCGCGAGGCCGAAGCCAAACCCGTCGACCCGAAACAGGCTGCCGCAGACTCCATCGCCGACCTGCAGCTCCGCCTGCAGCGCAAGCAGATCGAATCGACGTTCGATACCCACGGACTGACGGTCCTCGACACGCTCGATTCGGGAAATGACGCCCTGCACGTCATCCTCTACGCCAACAACACCTGGAAGTACGTCCGCAACCGCGCCGTGGCCAAGGACAGCACGATCTTCGAAAAGTATTGGGATACGACGTCGCTTTTCCCATATCAGGAGGTCGACATGTCGTCGATGCCCCAGTCGGTCGTGATCGACCTGGTCGACTCGACGAAGAGCTACCACTATCCCTACAAGGGTGCCGTGAACCCCCGCGGCAAGTACGGTCCCCGCCGCGGACGCCGCCATCAGGGCGTCGACCTCCCGCTCAAGATGGGCGATTCGATCTATGCCACGTTCTGCGGCCGCGTGCGCATCTCGAAGTACGTCCGCGGATACGGCAATCTGGTCATCATCCGCCACGACAACGGCCTGGAAACCTATTACGGCCACCTCTCGGAGCGGCTCGTCGAGCCCGGAACGTGGGTCGAGGCCGGGCACATCATCGGTTTGGGCGGTTCGACAGGGCGCTCGACGGGTCCCCACCTCCACTTCGAAACCCGTTACTACGGGCAGGCGTTCGACCCCGAACGGCTGATCGACTTCAAGAACGGCATCCTGTGCCGCGAAACCTTCCTGCTGAAAAAATCCTTCTTCAGCATCTACTCCAATGCCGGGCAGGATTTCGACGATGAGATCGCCAACGAGGAGCAGGACAAGAAGGAGGCTGCCGAAAAGGCCGCCATGCGTTACCACAAGATCCGCTCGGGCGACACGCTGGGGGCGCTGGCCATCAAGTACGGCACGACCGTGACGAACATCTGCCGCCTGAACGGCATCAAGTCGACGACCATCCTGCGCATCGGACGCACCCTCCGGGTACGATAGGCGCCAGGCACGGAAAACGGACGGACCGCTTTGAAGCGGTCCGTCTGCCATTTCAGTTCCCGGTCTCCGAGGTTCGGGAACGGCCCCGTTCGAAGATCCCGGCAGGGTAGCGGACATCGCTCAAAAAGAGCCCCTGCGCCGGGGCCCCGGCACTCGAACGCGACAGGTCCCGGCTCTCGATGATCGCCCGGAAATCCTCCGGCGTATAACGCCCCCGGCCCACGTCGACCAGCGTCCCCACAATCGCCCGGACCATGTTCCGCAGAAAACGGTCCGCACGGATTGTAAAACAGAGACGCCCGTCCGCCAGAAGCGTCCACTCCGCCCGCATCACGTGGCAGATGTTCGTCCGGTTGTTCGAGTTGAGTTTGGCAAACGACGTGAAATCCTCGTACTCCGGCAGCAGGGCCGCCGCGCGGTTCATCCGCCCGAGGTCCAGCGGCACGTAATACTGCCACGTCAGGTGGCGCGTGAAGGGATTCTTGTGCGGTTCGATGTAGTAGCGGTACTCGCGCTCCCGGGCGTGGAACCGCGCGTGCGCATCGTCCGCAACCGCCGTCAGACCCTCCGCCGAGATGTCCTCCGGAAGCAGGAAATTCAATTTGTAGAGCGTCTGCGCCGGATCCGCGACCGGTGCCGAACAATCGAAATGCGCCACATAATACGAGGCATTCACCCCCGTATCGGTGCGACCCGCTCCGGTCACCTCGACCGGTTCGCGGAGGAGCGTCGTCAGGGCCCGTTCGAGGGTCTGCTGCACCGACGGCTGGTCAGGCTGCCGCTGCCACCCGCAATAGGCCGCTCCCAGATAGCGGAGTTCGAGAAAATATCGCATGGACAACTTCTTTTTCGGTACAAAGATACGCATTTCGCACATACGATAAACCGGGGTCGCTGCGTTTAGTTTCCGAATTTATTCGTATCTTTGTCGGAACTGAATTTTCGAACCGCACTACGACATGAAGGCTGCAATCATCGGATACGGCAAGATGGGCCGCGAAATCGAACGGATCCTCGCCGAACGGGGACACGAAACCGCCCTCGTCATCGACCTCGACAATGCCCGCGACCTCGATGCCGGACACCTGAAGGGCATCGACGTGGCTATCGAATTCACCACGCCCGCCACGGCTTACGACAACATCCGCACCTGTCTGGAGTGCGGCGTGGCCGTCGTCAGCGGAACAACCGGCTGGACAGACCGCCTGGCCGAACTGCAGGAGTTGTGCCGCCAGCGCGGCGGGGCGCTCTTCTACGCCTCGAACTACTGCCTGGGCGTCAACCTCCTGTTCCGCCTCAACCGCCAGCTCGCCGCACTGGTCGGACGCCTCGGGGGCGGTTACGAGGTCCGCATCGAGGAGGTCCACCACACCCAGAAGAAGGATGCCCCGAGCGGTACGGCCATCACCCTGGCCGAAGGAATCCTCGAAAACCTCCCCGGAAAAACCGGGTGGGTGAACTTCGCTCCGGGTATCGAACACGCCGCAAACCGCGTGGAGCGCAGCGAGGATACGCCGGCCGACCGCATCGAGATCCGTTCGGTGCGCGAGGGAATGGTCCCGGGTATTCACACCGTGACCTACGAGTCCGAGGACGACATCCTCGAACTCCGCCACGAAATCAAGAACCGCCGCACGCTGGCGCAAGGAGCCGTCGTAGCAGCCGAATTCCTCTGCGGAAAGAAGGGCGTGTACGGCATGGATGACCTGCTGAAATAGTTGAAACAACCGAGACAACATGCAAAAAATCAAGGCTTTTTTCAGAAACAAATGGGTCGGGTTCACGCTGGCCGCCCTGCTCTATACGCTCTGGTTCGTCGTCTGGACCGGGAACCTCTGGCTCCTGATCGGCCTGCCCGTCATCTACGACCTCTACATCTCGAAGCTCTTCTACCGCTACGTCTGGCACCGGAATACCGAACTCTGTAAACGGAACAAACTCTACAAGACCGTTTACGAGTGGGTCAACGCCATCATCTTCGCAACGGTCGTCGCTTCGCTCGTGCACATCTTCATCTTCCAGATGTACGTGATCCCCACCTCGTCGATGGAGAAGTCGCTGCTCGTCGGTGACTACCTCTACGTCAGCAAGGTATCATACGGGCCCCAGATGCCCAACACGCCCCTGTCGTTCCCCTTCGTCCACCACACGATGCCCTTCTCGCAGACCAAAAAATCATTCTCCGAAGCGATCAAGTGGCCCTACCACCGGCTCAAGGGACTCAAGCCCATCCGCCGAAACGACGTCGTGGTCTTCAACTTCCCGGCCGGCGACACCGTGCTCCTGGAAAACCAGTCGGTGACCTATTACGACGTGCTGCGCGGTTTCGAGGAGTCGTTCGGAAAGGAGGAGGGACGCAAACGCCTCAACGAGAAGTACACGGTCATCAGCCGCCCCGTGGACAAACGCGAAAACTACATCAAGCGCTGCGTGGCCCTGCCCGGCGACTCGCTCGTAATCCGTGACGGACAGGTCTTTGTCAACGGAGAGCCCCAGGAGCCGATCCCCGGGCTGCAGAGCTCCTACATCGTGCAGACAAACGCACCCTTCACGCAATACGCCCTCGACAACCTCGGAATCACCGAATACAGCGGGAACGGCGCCGCCTACTACATGGCCCTCACCCGGGAGACCGCCGAGAAGATCGGGAACCTGAACAACGTCATCTCGATCCGCCCCTACATCTACACCCCCTCGACCGACGTATTCCCCCAGTGGAACGAAGCCCGCTGGAGCCAGGACAACTACGGCCCGATCTGGATCCCGAAGAAGGGCGCGACGGTCGAACTCACGCCCGACAACCTGCCGCTCTTCCGCCGGATCATCGAGGCATACGAGGGGCATGAGCTCGACGTGCGCGACGGCGCGATCCGCATCGACGGAGAACCCGCCACGCAGTACACCTTCGCCATGGACTACTACTGGATGATGGGTGACAACCGCCACAATTCGGCCGATTCGCGCTTCTGGGGCTATGTTCCCGAGGACCACATCGTCGGAAAGGCCTCGTTCGTCTGGCTATCGCTCGACGCCAACAAGAAGTTCCCCTCGAACATCCGCTGGGAGCGCCTCTTCCGGAAAGTGCGGTAGGACATGCAGCCCGACGACCTCTACCGGACCGTTGCGGCGCCCGCCGAGGCAGCCTGTCGCGAACGGAGCAGCAAGTTCCTCGCGTGGATCTATCCCGTCCGCAGCGAGGAGGAGATCCGCGGCCATCTGGATGCCCTGCGCAAGCGTTTCTTCGACGCCACGCACCACTGTTACGCCTGGCGGCTCGGACCCCGCGGCGAGGCATTCCGCGCCAACGACGACGGCGAGCCTTCGGGAACGGCCGGAAAGCCGATTCTCGGGCAGCTGCTCTCGAACGACATCACCGATTGTCTCGTAGTCGTGGTCCGCTACTTCGGCGGCACGAAGCTCGGGGTTCCCGGGTTGATCGCCGCTTACAAGGAGTCGGCCGCCGCGGCCATCGAAGCCGCGCAGATCGTCGAGCGGACCGTCGACCGGATCGTCACCGTCGATTTCCCCTATGTGGCGATGAACGACATCATGCGCGCGGTCAAGGAGTTGCAGCCCCGGATCGAGGAGCAGGCTTTCGACAACCTCTGTACCCTGCAGCTCACGATCCGCGAAAGCCGCGCCGACCTGCTCGAAGAGCGCCTCCGCAAGGCCGGCGGCTCCCTCCGGGAGTAGAAAGAGCGGGCCGAAAGAGAGAAGGGCCGGAGGAGAGAGGAACCGGAGAGGATAAGACGGAAGAGAGAAGGGCAGGAGAAGGGCAGGAGAAGGGCAGGAGAAGGGCAGGAGAAGGGCAAAAAGGAGAGCGGTCGGACCGCAGGCGCCCTTCGGGAGTAGAAACAAACGAACAGCAGAACAGGTCCGCAAGACGCGGACCTTACGGATATGGAAAAACACGAAAACTGCATCTACATAAAGGGCGCGCGGGTCCACAACCTCCGCAACATCGAGTTGGAGATCCCGCACGAAAAACTGGTCGTCATCACCGGACTGTCGGGTTCCGGAAAGTCGACCCTCGCCTTCGACACCATCTTCGCCGAAGGGCAGCGACGCTATGTCGAGAGCCTCTCGGCCTATGCCCGGCAGTTCCTCGGCAAGATCAACAAACCCGATGTCGACATCATCGAGGGAATCGCTCCGGCCATCGCCATCGAACAGAAGGTCAACACCCGCAACCCCCGTTCGACCGTCGGCACGACCACCGAAATCTACGACTACCTGAAGCTCCTTTTCGCCCGCGTGGGCCACACCTTCTCGCCCGTCTCGGGCGAAGAGGTCCGCTGCTACTCGACGGACGACGTCGCCGAATACCTCCTCGAACACCGCGGACAGCGCATCGTCATCGCAGCCCCGCTGGTGCTCGCCGAAGGGCAGGGGATCATCGAAAAGCTGACACTGCTGCTCTCCGAGGGTTTCATGCGTCTCTACACCGGCGGTGAAGTGCGGCTCATCGAGGATGTGTTGCCCGGAATCGGGCCCGACACGAAGGCCGACGACCTGCGTATCGTCGTCGACCGCCTGCGCGTGAATGACGACGAGGAGACCCCGACCCGCATCCGCGATTCGGTGGCACGCGCCTTCTCCTACGGCGGAGGCGTCTGCGAAACGGTCACCGACGACGGACTGCGCGCATTCTCGTCGCGCTTCGAGGCCGACGGAATCGAGTTCGAACCCCCGACCGAACACCTCTTCAGCTTCAACAACCCCCTCGGGGCCTGCCCCCGCTGCGAAGGGTACGGGAAGGTCATCGGCATCGACGAGGACCTCGTCATCCCCGACAAGAGCAAAACCATCTACGAGGATGCCATCGCCTGCTGGCGCGGCGAGACCATGCGTCGCTGGAAACAGCAGCTCATCGACAACGCCGCAAAGTTCGACTTTCCGATCCACACCCCCTTTCACGAGCTGACCCCCGACCAGAAACGCCTGCTCTGGCGCGGGAACCAGTATTTCCACGGTCTCGACGAATTCTTCCAGTACATCGACTCCGAGCGGCGCAAGATCCAGTTCCGCGTGATGAAGGCCCGCTATACGGGCAAGACCGTCTGCCCCGAATGCGGCGGTTCGCGCCTCCGCCGCGAAGCCCTCTACGTGCAGGTCGGAGGACGCACGATCGCAGACCTGGTCCGGATGCCCGTCGACGAGCTGATCGCCTTCTTCGCCGACCTGCAGCTCGACGACCACGACGCAAAGGCCGCTGCCCGCATCCTCGTCGAGATCCGCAACCGCCTGCAGTACCTCGCGGACGTGGGGTTGGGATATTTGACCCTCGACCGCCTCTCGTCGACCCTCTCCGGAGGCGAAAGCCAGCGCATCAACCTCTCCACATCGCTCGGAAGCAACCTCACCGGCTCGCTCTACATCCTCGACGAACCCTCGATCGGCCTGCATCCCCGCGATACGAACCGTCTGATCGGCGTGCTGAAACAGCTGCGCGACCTGGGAAACACGGTGATCGTCGTCGAACACGAGGAGGAGGTGATCCGCGCCGCCGACTGGATCGTCGACATCGGTCCCAAAGCCGGGTACAACGGCGGCGAAGTGGTCTTCAACGGCACGCTCGACGGACTGCTGAAGTGCGACCGCAGCCTCACGGCAGACTACCTCACCGGACGCCGCGAAATCGCCGTCCCGACGAGCGTCCGCGGCTGGAGCCGCTCGATCCGGATCCGCGGCGCCCGCGAAAACAACCTCCGCAACATCGACGTC
The DNA here is from genome assembly GCF_963931675.1 of uncultured Alistipes sp. NCBI lineage: Bacteria > Pseudomonadati > Bacteroidota > Bacteroidia > Bacteroidales > Rikenellaceae > Alistipes > uncultured Alistipes sp. Next base: position 3,160,466 of record NZ_OZ007039.1, read on the forward strand.
CGGATCCCGCTCGGCGTGATGACCTGCATCACCGGCGTCAGCGGCTCGGGAAAATCATCCCTCGCCAAGGGAATCCTCTATCCCGCACTGAGGCGGATGCTCTACGATACGGGGCTGAAACCCGGCGATTTCGACGGACTGGAGGGCGACGTACAACTGCTCAAGTCGGTCGAGATGGTCGACCAGAACCCCATCGGAAAGTCCTCCCGCTCGAATCCCGTCACGTACATCAAGGCCTACGACGAAATCCGGAAACTCTTCGCCGACCAGCCCTATGCCCAGCACAACGGCCTCGGACCCTCGGCCTTCTCGTTCAACATCGCCGGAGGCCGCTGCGAAGAGTGTCAGGGCGAAGGCGTCATCAAGGTATCGATGCAGTTCATGGCCGATGTCGAACTGGTCTGCGAAGCCTGCGGCGGAAAACGTTTCCGCGACGAGATCCTCGAAGTCAAGTACCGCGGCCGGTCGATCTACGACGTCCTGGAGATGACCATCGACGAGGCCATCGATTTCTTCGGCGAGGATCTCCGCAACGCCACCTGCCGCCGGATCATCGAACGCCTCCAGCCCCTGCAGGATGTCGGACTCGGGTACATCAAGCTCGGACAATCCTCCTCGACCCTCTCCGGCGGCGAGAGCCAGCGTGTGAAACTCGCCTCGTTCCTCACGAAGGATGCCGCGCAGGGCGGCGTGATGTTCATCTTCGACGAACCCACCACCGGGCTCCATTTCCACGACATCTCGAAGCTCCTCGCGGCGTTCAACGCCCTGATCGAACGCGGGCACACGATCGTCGTCGTCGAGCACAACATGGACATCATCAAGTGCGCCGACTGGGTCGTGGACCTCGGACCCGAAGCCGGAGAGGAGGGTGGACGGGTCGTCTTCGAAGGTACGCCCCGCGATCTGGAGCGCTGTCCCGAAAGCCACACCGGCGACTACCTCCGCCGCCACACCAAACACTGAACCGCCAAGATGGAATTCCATACCTACCAACTTCCCAACGGAATCCGCGGCATCCACCGCCAGGTGCGCGGATCGGTGGCCCACTGTGCGCTGGTCATCGGCGCCGGAAGCCGCGACGAACTCCCCTCGGAGTACGGGCTGGCACACTTCACCGAACACGCCTTCTTCAAGGGCACAGAACGCCGCCGCGCCTGGCAGGTCAACTGCCGCCTCGAAAACCTCGGCGGCGAACTCAACGCATTCACCACCAAGGAGGACACGACGATTCACGCCACAACCCTCCGCGGTGACTTTGCGAAGGCCGCCGAACTGATTGCCGACATCGCCTTCCATTCGACCTTCCCCGACCGCGAGCTCGAACGCGAAAAGGAGGTCATCGTCGACGAAATCAACACCTACAAGGATTCGCCCGCCGACCTGATTTACGACACCTTCGAGGACCTGCTGTTCGAGGGTTCGCAGCTGGGTCACAACATCCTCGGCCGCAAGGCCGCACTCGCCCGATACAACGGCGGGGCCATCCGCGCCTTCACCCGGCGGATGCACACCACCGACCGCATGGTCTTCTCGTCGATCGGAAACTTCTCGCCCCGGGTGGCCGAGGCCGTCGCGGCACGCTACTTCGGCGAACAGACCGCCACCGTATGCCGCAGCGAAAGGGTAGTGCCGGGACCCTGCACGGCCTTTGAAAAGAGCGTCGTGAAGCATACCCACCAGACCCACTGCATCATCGGAAACCGCGCCTACGGAATCGCCGAAGAACGCCGCCTGCCCCTGGCCCTCGTGGTCAATATCCTCGGGGGACCCTGCGCCAATTCGCTGCTCAACATGGTCGTGCGCGAACGAAACGGGCTCTCGTACAACATCGAAGCGTCGTACACCCCCTATGGCGATACCGGAATCGTCGCCATCTACTTCAGTTCCGAACACGGCAATGCCGAACAGTGCATCGAGCTGATCGAAGGGCAGTTGCAGAGGCTGCGGACCCAGCCCCTCACCAGCCGCCAGCTCTCGATGGCCAAGAAGCAGTTCATCGCCCAGCTGGCCATTTCGAGCGAAAGCAACGAAAGCTACATGCTCAGTGCCGGAAAAAGCCTGCTGACCCACGACGAAATCGACACCATGGAGCAGGTCTACGCCAAAGTCCGCGAACTGACCGCCGCACAGCTGACCGAAGTCGCCGAGGAGGTCTTTTCGGGGATGTCGCGCCTCATTTACAAATAGACCGTATGGACGCACTCGAACGATACGTACATGAACATTCGGCTCCCGAGGAGGAACTGCTCCACGAACTGGACCGCGAAACCAATCTCCGCGCCGTGGCTCCCCGCATGTTGTCGGGCCACATTCAGGGGCGGATGCTCGAAATGTTCGTCCGCATGATCCGCCCCCGGCGGGTGTTGGAGATCGGAACCTTTACGGGTTATTCGGCCCTCTCGATGGCCGCAGGGCTCGAAGACGAGGCCCGGCTCGACACCATCGAGGTCGATGACGAACTGGAAGAGTTCACCCAATCGTGGTTCGACCGTTCGCCTCACGGGCCCAAAATCCGCTTCCACATCGGATCGGCCCTCGACATCGCCCCCCGGCTCGGCGAAATATACGACCTCGTATTCATCGACGGCGACAAACGCGAATACCCCGACTACTACCGCATGCTGATGGGGGACAACGGCGGCAAGGCGCTCGTACACGGCGGCTCGGTGCTCATTGCCGACAACATCCTCTGGTCGGGAAAGGTCGTGCAGCCCGTGGCGCACGGCGACCGCCACACGCAGGCGTTGATCGAGTTCAACCGCATGGTCGCCGAAGATCCCCGCGTGGAGAATGTCATCGTCCCCCTGCGCGACGGGCTGAACCTGATCCGGGTAAAAAGCAACTGAAAACAACAGGGATACTACGGATTTCAACGATTCGATACAGCGCTGACAGGCTTCGCAAAGTCCCCGCCGAGGCGGGGATTTAGGGGTGGGTCAGACCTGAATACGGCGCCGCAGGCGGCGAACAACAGCGGCGGGATACGAAACACCGGACAACAAGCAACCATCGACAACATACATTTTACCATGGAAATCAAGGAATTGCAGGAGCGTGTAGACGCCTGGATCAAGCAATACGGCGTGCGTTACTTCTCGGAACTGACCAACATGGCCTGTCTCATGGAAGAGGTGGGGGAGTTGGCCCGCGTCATGGCCCGTACCTACGGCGACCAGTCGTTCAAGGCCGGTGAGAAAGCCAACCTTGCCGACGAAATGGCTGACGTCCTGTGGGTATTGGTCTGTCTGGCCAACCAGACGGGGGTCGATCTCACCGCCGCCGTCGAGGCCAATTTCTCCAAGAAAACCTCCCGCGACAAGGAGCGACACCTCAACAACAGCAAACTCAACAAGGAGTGAAAAAACGGTTCATTTCACGGAGCGGACCCCGTATGCGGCGGCCCGCTCCCTCTGTTTTTTCCGGAACACCCTGTTTTTTATGCCCTTCGGACGGATCGGGTTGGTCCGTTCGGAAAAAATCCGTACCTTTGAAAAACCGGATCTGTAACCTCCAAAAACAACCATCATGAAACGTTTTTACCTGCTGACCGCCCTCTTCGCGCTGACTGCCGCCGGGTGCGTCAAGGATGAACTTGTCGATGCTTCTACCCCTCCCCTTCCGGAAAATCTGACCGTTGAACAGACCGACTACACGCTCGGGCCCATCGAGGAGCGGACCGCAACGGTGGTGTTCTCCGCAAAGGAGGAGTGGACCCTCTCGATCGTGTACGACGATGCCGATGCCGCGTGGCTGACCGCCGATGCCGCAGGCGGTGCCGCCGGAGAACAGAGCCTCGGAATGTCCGCCGCACGGAATTTCCAGGCAGCGCCCCGCACGGCCTATGTCGACCTCGTCTGCGGGGAGCAGACCGTGCGGCTGACCGTCACCCAGACGGGCCTGTCCGACGACATGGACTTCTCCGCACTGTTCGATGAAACCTTTGCGCAGAAGTTGCAGGAACGGGATATTGTCGCCGATGCGGAGAAGATCACGATGCAGGAGATGCAAAGCATGGCCATAATGACCGAACTGGATATTTCGGGAACTTATGACAATCCCGGCTCCCTGACCTCCCTGCGAGGGATCGAGTATTTCGAAGCGCTGACAAAATTGAACTGCAACCGCAATTCGTTGCCGGAGCTGGATGTAAGCCAGAACACGGAACTGACGGAGTTGCGGTGCGAATACAATTCGTTGACGGAGCTGGATATAAGCCAGAATATGAAGCTGACGTATTTGAACTGCAACAACAATTCGTTGACGGAGCTGGATGTAAGCCAGAACACGGAACTGACGGAGTTGCGATGCGACTTCAATTCGTTGACGGAGTTGGGCCTGAACACGGAGCTGACGGTGTTGCACTGCCAGAGCAATTCGTTGCCGAAGTTGTATGTAAGCCAGAACACGAAACTGACGGAGTTGTGGTGCGGAAACAATCAGTTGACGGAGTTGGATGTAAGCAAGAATACGGAACTGACGGAGTTGCCCTGCTACCACAATCAGTTGACGGAGTTGGATGTAAGCAAGAATACGAAGCTGACGAAGTTGTCCTGCGGAACCAATCAGTTGAAGGAGTTGGATGTAAGCAAGAACACGAAACTGACGCAGTTGCTCTGCGAGTACAATCAGTTGAAAGAGTTGGATGTAAGCCTGAATACGGAACTGACGTATTTGGACTGCAACTCCAATGAGTTGACGGAGTTGGATGTAAGCCTGAACACGAAGCTGACGAAGTTGTACTGCAACTCCAATGAGTTGACGGAGTTGGATATAAGCCTGAATACGGAACTGACGTCGTTGCAGTGCCACGACAATCCCGGGGACGGAAACTCGGTTTTCCCGCTTACGGTATGGGGAGACCAAGCCGAAAAACCGGACAGTTTGTACGTGTATCAGTCGGGTTGGTGGTACAACGACAAGTACATCACCATCGAATACCAAACGGCTCCCGGCGAATAACCGGACATCCTCCAAGAGAAAAAATATCCTCCAAGACAAAAAGAAGCAGAAGAGGGGCCTCCCTGGTGGGAGGCCCCTCTTCTGCATCGGCGGATCGGCCGACTATACCAGTTTCAGGTCCTGCTTGATCCCCTCGATCTTCGCATCCAGCTCGGCCAGCACCTTGTCATAGTCCGCTACCGACGGAAGCACGGCCTTCACCCCGAAGTAGAACTTGATCTTCGGCTCCGTGCCCGACGGACGTACCGAAACCTTCGTCCCGTCCTCCGTGAACCACTGCAGCACGTTGCTGCGATCCTGCTCGATCGGAGTCTTCACGCCCGTCTTCACGTCGGTCGCCTCCAGCGTCTGGAAGTCGTTGATCTTCACTACCGGCGAACCCAGGATCGTCTTCGGCGGATTCGAACGGAAGTCCACCATCATCTGCTGGATCTGCTCGGCACCCTCCTTGCCCTTGCGGACCACCGACACGAGACCCTCACGGTAGAACCCGTACTTCACGTAGAGCTCCTGCAGCCACTCGTAGAGCGTCAGACCCATCGTGTCCCTGGCCCACGCCGCAGCCTCCGCGGCCAGCGAGCACGCCGAAACCGCATCCTTGTCACGCACGTAGTCGCCGCCCAGATAGCCGAACGACTCCTCGCCGCCGCCGATGTACTTCGTCTTGCCCTCGTTCTCGCGGATGATCTTCGCAATGTACTTGAAGCCCGTCAGGCAGTCGTAGCACTTCACGCCGAAGTGATCCGCCACGGCATTGGCCATCTGCGACGTCACGATCGTCTTCACGACGTACTGGTTGCCGTCCAGAAGCCCTCGCTCGGCCCAGCGCGTCAGCTGGTAGCTCATCAGCAGAACCAGCGTCTGGTTGCCGTTCAGCAGCACGTATTCGCCCTTCTTGTTGCGCAGTGCCACGCCGATACGGTCCGAGTCGGGGTCCGTGGCCAGCACCAGGTCAGCCCCCTCCTTGGCGGCCAGGTCGATCGCCATCGACATCGTCTTGCGCTCCTCCGGGTTCGGGGACTCCACCGTCGGGAAGTTGCCGTCGACGACCGACTGCTCCTTGACCATGATCACGTTCGTGAAACCGAACTTCTTCAGCGACGCCGGAACCAGGCGCACACCCGCTCCGTGCATCGGCGAGTAGACGATCTTCATGTCGTGGTACTTCGCCACGCTCTCCGGCGCGAGCGACAGTTCGTGGATCCGGTTCAGGTAGATCTCGTCGAACTTCTCGTCCAGGATCGTGATCTTCTCCGGATGCAGCCCCTTGAGCACCATGTCCACGTCGGTGATCTTCTCCACCTCGGCGATAATGTTCTTGTCATGCGGGGCCGTCACCTGTGCGCCGTCCGTCCAGTAGGCCTTGTAACCGTTGTACTCCTTGGGGTTGTGCGACGCCGTCACGACCACGCCCGAGTGGCATTTCAGCTCGCGGATCGCAAAACTCAACTCCGGCGTCGGACGCAGCGCGTCGAAGAGGTATACGTCGAAGCCGTTCGAGGCGAAAATGTCGGCCACGCGCTCGGCGAACATCCGCGAATTGTTGCGGCTGTCGTGAGCCACGGCCACGCGGACCTGCTCACCCGCAAAGTTCTTCTTCAGGTAGTTCGAAAGTCCCTGCGTCGCGGCACCCACCGTATAGACGTTCATGCGGTTCGAGCCTACGCCCATGATTCCGCGAAGACCGCCCGTTCCGAATTCCAGATCCTTGTAGAAACTCTCGACGAGCTCCTTCATGTCGTTATCCATCAGATACTTGACCTGCTTCTTCGTCTCTTCGTCGTAGTGTCCGTCGAGCCACGACTGCGCTTTCTTCAGAACCAATTGTTCCAGTTCGTTTGCCATAGTTTTTATTGGTTTTATTTATAAAATCGGACGCGTGAGTCCCAAAAAATTTATATGCAAATATAACAAATAAAATTCGATTATTCAATATCAACAAGTTAAAATTCAACCTCCCGAAAACGTTGTTTTTCTATATATAAAAAAAGGAGATTTGCAACCCAATTTCGAAAATCTTTTTGCAAAATTATTCACAACTTTGTCATGTCAAAACAGAGTAACCCTCCATCATGTTAAACAACTCGCAGACATATAGCGATATGTGGCAACATTGCCTGGACCAGATCAAGACCCGGACCTCCGAAGAGGAGTTCCAGAAATGGTTCCAGCCCATCGTGCCGCTCGAATTCGACGGCACGACGCTGCGTCTGAGAGTCCCCAACGAAAGCTACGTCCGACAGATCGAGAAGAACTATATCCCGTTCCTCAAACCCATCATCTCGCAGCTTTACGGACAGCAGACCCGACTCCACTATGCCGTGCCCAGAACCACCGCTCCCGCGGTGCCCGTGGCTGCGGATGCCGATACCACGGCCATCAAGCGGTTTATCACACAAACCGATACCGCAAATATAAAAAATCCGTTCGTTTTCCCGGGGCTCAAGAAGATCAGCATCGACCCCCAGCTGAATCCGAACCTCACCTTCGCCACGTTCATCGAGGGCGAGTGCAACCGGCTCGCACGCTCGGCCGGCATGTCCGTCGCCGTAAACCCCGGAAACAACCCCTTCAACCCCTTATATATATACGGGGACTCGGGGCTCGGAAAAACGCATATCGTACAGTCCATCGGCCATGAGGTCCGCGAACGGCACCCCGAACTGCAGGTCCTCTACGTCTCGATGAACAAGTTCCAGGCACAGTTCCAGACCGCCTACAAGAATGGTGAAATCCCCGATTTCATCCACTTCTACCAGATGATCGACGTCCTGATCATCGACGATATTCAGGAACTCACCGGAAAAACCGGTACCCAGAACGCCTTCTTCAACATATTCAACCACCTGCAGCTGGCCGGAAAACAGCTCATCCTGACCTCCGACAAACCGCCCGTCGAGTTGAAGGACATCGAACAGCGGCTGTTGACCCGTTTCAAGTGGGGGCTCTCCGCACAGCTCAACACGCCGGACTACGACACCAAGCTCAAGATCATCCGCGCAAAGGCCCAGAAGCTCGGCGCGCAGATCTCCGACGATGTCGTCACCTACCTGGCCGACAACATCTCGGCCAACGTGCGGGAGATCGAAGGCGCCTTGTCGTCGCTCGTGGCAAACGCCTCGTTCCTCGGACGCAAGATCACCACGTCGCTGGCCAAGGAGATCCTGAAGGTCTATGTCAAGATCAACCAGAAGGAGATCACCATCGACCACATCATCGAGGTGGTGTGCCAGTATCTCAACTTGGACCACGACCGCTTCAACTCCACGGAGCGCACGCGTGAAATCGCCCAGGCCCGCCAGATCGCCATGTACCTGGCCAAGCAGCACACCAAAGCGCCCCTGACGACCATCGGCGCCGCCATCGGAGGCCGCAACCACGCCACGGTGCTCCACTCCTGCAAGGCCGTCTCGAACCTTCTGGAGACCGATAAGGCCTTCCGCCGCCAGGTCGAGGAGATCGAGAAGAGGGTGCTCACCCAATAAAATCGAAATAAAATCAAACCGCTGGAAAAGTCGTGACAGGATCTGTCACGACTTTTTTCGTATCTTTGCCGCCAGAATACAACAAGAGGAGACATACCCCGCATGGACCAACCCAAGCTCGAACGACTGCTGCGGCTCATGAAGCTGCTCACCGCCAACACCACCTACAACGTCGACCAGCTGGCCGAGAGGCTCGACATGTCGCGGAGGACCGTCTACCGGTACATCGATACCTTCCGTGAAGCGGGGTTTGTCATCAAGAAGTCCGGCGACTGCATCCGCCTCGACAAGGAGTCGCCCCATTTCCGCGACATCTCGCAACTCGTCCACTTCACCGAGGAGGAGGCCGTGATCCTCAAAAACGCCATCGAGAACATCGACGACACCAACCTCCTGAAGCAGAACCTCAAACGAAAACTCTACTCGGTTTACGACAACCGCTCGCTCGCCGATACCGTCGTGCGCGGAAAAAACGCCCCCAACATCCGGCGGCTGATCGAGGCGATCGAAGAGCAGCGTCAGGTCACGCTCCACGGCTACCAGTCGGGGCATGGCGGCGAGGTCCGCGACCGCAGGGTAGAACCCTTCGCCTTCACGACCAACTACGTGCAGGTCTGGTGCTACGACCTCGAAAGCCGTTCGAACAAACTCTTCAAGACCGCCCGAATCGGCTCCGTGGAGCCGACCGGGATCCCCTGGGAGCACGGTGCCGAACACGAGGAGGGATTTATCGACGTCTTCCGGATGCACGGCGCCGAGCGTCACCGCATCCGGCTGGAACTGGGTCTGCTGGCCTACAACCTCCTGTGCGAGGAGTATCCGCTGGCCGAACGCGACATCCAGGCGCTCGGACGCGGACGCTGGATGCTCGACACCGAGGTCGCCGGAATGGCCGGAGTCGCCAGGTTCGTCGTCGGGCTGCTCGACGACATCCGCATCGTCGAAAGCCCCGAACTGTCCGACTACATCCGCAGATATATCGCTGAAAATCTCAAATAGAACCCTTCGAAACTATCACTCACCGCCTTGAAATGCAAACTCCCCGCGCTTCGCCGCCTGCTGGCCGCCGGAAGCGGTTCAGGGAGGGCGGCCGACGATGGATTCCCCGTCAAGCGGGGAATGACATTCTCGCCGTCATTTCCGCCTTGAGCGGAAATCCAGGATCAGCGAGGCGCGGAACCGGCCCGGAAACCCCAAAAGACCCCTCCGCCCACAAGGCCCGGCTCTTAGCCGGGTGGATTCCCCGTCAAGCGGGGAATGACATACGCCCGGAAAACAGAAAAAATATCGTTTTTTACGCCGTGTGTCATAACCTGTCACTCGCAGACTGTTCCTTTGCATCGTGAACCAATAAAACGACACGATTATGGGAACAGCCTACAAAATCAAATGCAAGCACTGCGGTGCGCAGTTCGACCACTACATGCAGCCCGGCTACGGCATCCTGCCCCTGTGCGTCGGATGCGGCGAGTACGTCGAAACCGAGACCGCCATTCGATGCCCGGCCTGTCATCGTCGGCTCAATGCCTCGCAAAAGGAGTTCGAAGAGCAGATCGAAGTGACCTATCAATGGGATTGACCCGAAAAAATCAGCCCCGAAAAGCGGAAATACGCGGAATTTTTCGTAACTTTGAACAACTGATTTTTTCTCGTGAAACCTATGACGACCTTACAGCCGGGCGATATGGCCCCCGATTTCCGAGCTATGACGCAGGAGGGTGAGATTCTGACACTTGCCGACCTGCGCGGACAGCGCACGATCCTCTACTTCTATCCCAAGGACAACACCTCGGGGTGCACGCTCGAAGCAAAAAGCCTCCGGGACGGAAAAGAGGAACTCGCACGAATGGGGTTCCGAATCATCGGCGTAAGCCCCGACAGCGAACAGTCGCACCGGAATTTCTGCGCCAGACACGACCTGAATTTCACCCTCCTGGCCGATACCGACCACACGGTCTGCGAGGCATACGGCGTGTGGGCCGAAAAGTCGATGTACGGCCGCAAGTACATGGGCGTGCTCCGGACCACCTTCGTCATCGACGCCGAAGGCCGCATCGAAAAGGTCTTCACCAAGGTCGACACCAGGAACCACTATCAGCAGATCCTCGACGCCTATAAATAACGCTCCGACATGCGCTCCCCGGGACATATCGTCTTCGCAGCCGCGCTGTGGCTGGCTCCGGTCATCGGGGTCGGGCAGGAGATGCGCGGAAACGAAGCGATCCGAAAGGAGACGTGGCCCGGGATCGGGATTTCGCCGGAGGCGATCGGAATCGGAGGCGGGGTAGAACCCCTCGACGGAAACATCGAATGGCTCCGCGAGGAGGTCGACCCGATCCGCAGGGCCCGGCGGCAGATCCGCAGGGAGATGTACCGCAGGGCCGGTACCCGGGCCCTGGAGGCTGCGGCCGGGGCTGCACGAAGCGCAACACCCCGGGATCCCGCCGTCGAATGGGCCGACTGGCGGTTCAGCATCGGAAACAACGGCAACTGGAGTCCCTATCCCGACCGGGCGCTCGATGCAAGGATCATCCGGTTTCCGCTGCGGATGAAAACCGACAACCGCCCGGAGGCCGAAAAGGCCCTCGAACAAATGCGTAAAGAGCACCGGCCCTAAGGGGGGGGAGAGAGGTAGAGGTAGTAAGAGGTGAGAAAGGTGAGAAAGGTGAGAAAGGATGAGGAGAAATGGCGCTGAATGAGAAAAAGGAAGAGGGGAGAGGGGAGCAAAGAGAGGTGAGAACGGAAAAACCGAGAGACAAGAATAAGGAGTAAAATAAAAACCAAGTAATACCATACACGAAAATGGCAGAAAAAGTACCTGTTAACGCGGACAAGCTCAAAGTGCTGGACGCGGTAATGCAAAAAATAGAGAAGGACTTCGGGAAAGGCTCGATCATGCGCATGAACAGCACCGAGGTAAATGACATCCCGGTCATCCCTACGGGATCCATCACCCTCGACATGGCCCTCGGCGTCGGCGGATACCCCAAAGGCCGCGTCATCGAGATCTACGGCCCCGAATCCTCGGGTAAGACAACCCTCGCCATCCATGCCATCGCCGAGGCACAGAAAGCCGGAGGCATCGCCGCATTCATCGACGCAGAACACGCCTTCGACAGCTTCTACGCCCAGAAATTAGGTGTCGATGTCGACAACCTGCTCATCTCGCAGCCCGACAACGGAGAACAGGCCCTCGAAATCGCCGATTCGCTGATCCGTTCGAGCGCCATCGACATCATCGTCATCGACTCCGTCGCCGCACTCACGCCCAAGGCCGAAATCGAAGGAGAAATGGGCGATTCGAAGATGGGCCTCCAGGCCCGCCTCATGTCCCAGGCCCTGCGGAAACTCACATCCAGCATCTCCAAGACCAAGACCGTCTGCATCTTCATCAACCAGCTGCGCGACAAGATCGGTGTCGTCTACGGAAACCCCGAGACCACGACGGGCGGCAATGCCCTGAAATTCTACGCCTCGGTCCGCATCGATATCCGGCGCATGTCGGTCATCAAGGACGGCGAAGAGCAACTCGGGACCCGCACAAAGGTCAAGGTCGTCAAAAACAAGGTTGCTCCCCCGTTCAAACGCGCTGAATTCGACATCATGTTCGGAGAGGGGATCTCCAAGATCGGAGAGATCATCGACCTCGGCGTCGACTGCGGAATCATCAAGAAGGCCGGATCGTGGTTCTCCTACGGCGACCGCAAGATCGGACAGGGACGAGACGCCGTCAAGGACCTCCTGAAAAACGACGCGGAACTCGCCGCCGAAATCGAACAGAAGGTCCGCGAAGCCCTTAAAAACCCTAAAAAGGAGTAGCCTATGGGATATACTGCCGAGGATGAAGCCCTGATTAAGGAAAAGTGGGACGACCTGCTCCTCGCCTGTACGCGCATCTGCAAGAACGATGAGGACTGGAATCTGATCAAACGTGCATTTTTCCTCGCCAAAGAGGCTCACGAGGGGGTACGGCGCCGCTCCGGCGAGCCATACCTCCTGCATCCCATTGCAGTAGCCCGAATCGTTATCGACGAAATCGGACTCGGCGTCAAGTCCGTCGTCGCAGCCCTGTTGCACGACGTCGTCGAGGACACCGAGTACACCGTCGAAGACATGGAACGAATCTTCGGACCCAAGATCGCCTCGATGGTCGACGGACTCACCAAGATGTCCGGCGTATTCAATGCCGATACCTCCGAGCAGGCCGAATACTTCCGAAAGGTCCTCCTGACCCTCTCCGACGACGTGCGCGTCATCCTCATCAAGATCGCGGACCGGCTCCACAACATGCGGACCCTCGGATCCATGCCCCTCAACAAGCAGATCAAGATCACCGGGGAGACCATCTATCTCTTCGCTCCGCTCGCCTACCGGCTCGGACTCTACTCGATCAAGAGCGAACTGGAGGACCTCTGCATGAAGTACCGCTTCCCGCAGCAGTACGCCGAAATCACCCAGAAACTCCAGGAGAGCGAAGCCTCGCGCCGCGAATTCATCGACAAGTTCAACGCCCCGATCATCGCCGCACTCAACCGCGACAACTTCAATTACGAGATCTCCGGCCGCGTGAAGAGCGTCTACTCCATCTGGAGCAAGATGCAGCGCAAGCAGATCCCCTTCGAGGAGATCTACGACCTGTTTGCCATCCGCATCGTCTTCAAACCCCTGCCGTTCCCCTCCGAAAAGACCCAGTGCTGGCAGATTTACTCGACCATCACCGACATCTACACCCCCAAGCCCGACCGCCTCAGGGACTGGATCTCGATGCCCAAGGCAAACGGATACGAGGCCCTGCACTCGACCGTCATGGGGCCGGACGGGGTTTGGGTCGAGGTGCAGATCCGCACGCAGCGCATGGAGGACATCGCCGAACGCGGGTTTGCCGCACACTGGAAATACAAGCACGCCACGATCTCGCAGGACGAGGATGAATTCGACAAGTGGCTCAAGCAGATCCGAGCTGCGCTGAACAGTCCGACGGAGAATGCCGTGGACTTCCTGGATAACTTCAAGTTATCGCTGTATACCTCTGAAATCGTCGTGTTTACGCCGAAGGGAGAGTCCCGGAAAATGCCCTATGGCGCCACCGCTCTCGACTTCGCATACGACATCCACTCGAAGATCGGAAACAGCGCCATCAGCGCCAAGATCAACCACAAGCTCGAGCCCATCACCACACAGATCAACAGCGGAGATCAGATCGAGATCATCACGGCCGACAACGCCCGGCCCAAACCCGAATGGCTCGAAGTCGTCACCACGGCAAAAGCCAAACAGGCCATCAAAAACTTCCTCAAACGCGAGCGTCAAAACAACATCGAACACGGGATGCAGATGCTCGACGAGAAGATGAAGTCGCTGAATGTCAAACTCAGCGGCCGCGTCCTGCGCAAGATCGTCCCCATCTACGACTGCAACAACAAGGAGGAGCTGTACTCCAAGATCGGCGCCGGAATCGTATCCCTCGACAATCTCGACAAAGCCCTCAAAGTCAACTCCAAAAGCAAAATCCTCAAGTTCTGGACCCTGTTCATCCCCAAAAAGGAGGAGGAGACCGACGATACGGCCCCGGGTGAGATTGCCCCGGCGGCAGATGCCCCGGCGGAACCCCAGTTCGAAATCGCCGAGTGCTGCAAACCCATCCCCGGAGACAAGGTCATAGGCTACAGGGATCCCGTTTCGGGAAAGATCATCGTCCACAAGGCCACCTGCGACGAGCTGAACCGCCTGGCCGCCCAGTACGGCAAGAACATCGTCAAGGAGGAGATCAAATGGTCCCAGCACAAGGCCATGTCCTATCTGGTAACCACCGAATTGCGCGGAATCGACCGGCAGGGGCTCCTGCTCGACCTCGCAAGGGTCGTCACCAACGACTTCAACATCAACATCCGCGAAGTGAACATCCACAGCCACGACGGAATCTTCGAGGGAAACGTCAGCCTCTACGTCAAGGATGCCGAGAGCCTCAATGCCGTCATGGACAAGTTGCGGCAGATTAAGGGAATCGAAACGGTCAAACGAATGCTGAATTAGGTTGTCATGGAGGATTTTTCAACGATTCTTTGGGTTGTGATCATCGTCGGGGCGATGATCTTCAATACCGTGGCCAAAGCCCGCAGGGGGCGCGGAAAAGAAGGGGATACGCCGCCGCAGCACGGAGAAGCCTGGCCCTCGATTCCCTGGGACAACGACGGAGAGGCCGATCCGGCAACGACCAGAGACCCGGAGACGGGGCGAGTAAGGGAGGTCGTATCGCGGGAACCGGCTACCCGCGGGACCTCAGCAGCCGGAAAAGGGGAGACCTGGTCCGAAAACGGAACCGGGGCATGGCAGACAGCAGGACAAGGACAACAGGCGAGGCCGGCAGACCGACAGGCAAGGCAGGCAGTTATGCCGAAACAGCCCGTTTTCGCCGATTTCCCGGACGAATGCAAGCGTTTGGAGGTGATTGCCCCGCAAACGCACGAAACGAAGCGGGAAAGGCCCCGAACGGCAAGTCCCGGAGTAATCGGAGCCGAATCCGACGCCCAGCAAGTCGCGGAAAGGCACGCCGGAGCGAAAAAAAACGAAGCAACGCGCGGATCGGGGCGGATTTCACCAACGGGACCGGCAGACGAGCCGGAAGCCGCTGAAATTGCCGAGGAGTTCGACCTGCGGCGGGCGGTCATCTATTCGGAGATTCTGAAGCCTAAATTTGAAGAGTAGGAGAGAGGCTTATCGGAGAACGGAGATTCGCCCCCCTGGCCTCAGAATAAAGGGAGAACCCGACAACCATGAAACCAACGCAACAAGCCCCCAAGGAGCCTTCGGCCGAAGAACAGCGCCGGCGTGCAGCCGCAGAGGATCCCGCCCGCGTAAAACGGCATCTGAAGACTCTGTACGTGCTGGCCGGAATATGGTGTGGGCTGACAGCCGGATGGGGGATAGCCGTCATGTGCAAGGCTCTTCCGTTCACATGGACAAACACCATTGTCCTGTTTTGCACGTTTCTGAGCATCGGTATCAGCATCGTAAACAGTCGGCGCATACTGGCCGGGAAAAGGCCCTGGTAAAAGATTCGCAGCCGCCGGCCTGACGGGAAACGGAATCGGAACAACAAAGCATCAAAAACAAATCCATAAACACAAACTGTCATGGCAACGATTTTTTCACGCATCATCGCAGGGGAGATCCCCTCGTACAAAGTGGCCGAAGACGACCGCTATTACGCATTCCTGGACATCAATCCGCTGGTTAAGGGCCATACGCTGGTCGTTCCCAAACAGGAGGTAGACTATCTGTTCGACCTCGACGACGACACGCTGGGCGGAATGATGGTTTTCGCAAAAAAGGTTGCGGCCAAAATCAAACGGGAAATAGCCTGCAAAAAGGTCGCGGTAGTCGTTTTAGGGCTCGAAGTACCCCATGCGCATATCCATTTGATCCCCATTCAGAGCGAAAGCGACGTCGATTTTCACCGCGAAAAACTCCAGTTGACACCCGAAGAGTTCCGGGAAATAGCCGAAAAAATCGCCCGGTAGAAGGCTGTTAACAAATATAAAAAGCCTTGTAAATGAGGTGGATGGTGCGTTACGAGCACGATCCGCCTCTTTTTTATTTAACATAATGTATCCAAAATAAGGGGTTGTTAACAATTTACCTGGATAGAAATTCGAAATATTCCGAAAACAGCAGAAAACGACCGCGAAAGGGTAGTGTTTTTACATTTGTAAAATCCAAAAGCGTAAGAGTTTTCCAAATGTAATTACAAATGGAAAACACAGATTGGTTTGCTCCACTATTAACAATTACATTTGTAAATGACAGGGGATTATGCAGTAAATCAAACTTCAAGGTTCTACCAGGATAAGTTAAATGATTAAATTATAGAAATAAATATACATATAATCAGTGTATTATGCAGATTATATAAACTAGCAGATCAATATAAGGCAGAGGAAAAGACACGGATTCGGGGATTTGGGAATTAAGGACATATCTATAGGTATTAAATATACCTTTATCAGCTATTTATATAACTTTATCTCAAGTTATATGGAAACACAAGGGAAGGGGTATCTTTTAACCATATTTTTGATTTTACTTTTGTAAACTTTGTCAACACTTATTAACATTTTACAAATGTAGAATTTCCTTGTTTTACAAAAAGAAAATATTTATATTTGTAAAAAATTGCGCCGATGAGGGAAAAATTGCTCGATTTGATGAAATCCGAAGGCTTGAAGCCAAGCCAACTCGCGGAAATGCTCGAAATCAATCCCGCCGGAATCTCGCACATTCTCGCCGGTCGAAACAAACCCAGCTTCGAACTCCTCCAGAAAATCCTCCGCCGTTTCCCCAGGATCAACCCCGACTGGCTGCTGCTCGACTCTAAACAGATGTATCGAAACGGCTGCGGCACCGACGGCCAAACGGGTGACCCGTCGGGGATCAATCCGGGACAGGCCCGGCCGAAGATCGAAGCTGCGGCCGACTATGGGCTTTTCGGAAACGACACCTTCGGGAACCGCATGGGTGCATCCGGCCCAGACACGACGGTCCGGACGGCGGAAGTTCAAAGGGACGGCAGAACGGCAGCAGCGGCGACGGGTGCAACAGGAGGTGTGAACAGCGGCTCGGGGCTTGCACCCGATACGGTCGGAACACGAGGTCGGGCTGCCGTGCAGCGAATCGTGATCTTTTACGACGACCAAACCTTCGAATGTTACTTCCCGACAAGGCGATAATTCCGGACTGAACTGCACTCCGTTCAGAATATCGCACGCTCAGGAGGTATAAAATCCGCTCAATTCGCCGAAAAAATCGGTCCCTGCACCATGAAACCTCGAAATAACACACAATTGCAGTCTTCGGAAACTCCGGGACACGAACTCCGGAAAATTCCGAATGTCGGAGAAAGCACCGAGAGGATGTTGCTGGCAATGGGATACGACTCCATCGAATCGCTGAAAGGAAAGCCGGCCGCGGAACTTTACAGAGAGGAGTGCGCGCTGAGAAGGACGGCCGTAGACCGTTGTCAACTCTATCTATACAGGGCTGTGGAATACTTCGTCAACACCAAGAATCCCGATCCGGCAAAGTGCAAATGGTGGTATTGGAAAGATGAATACGTCGAGGTGGCTCCATGCGGCGCGGTCTGTGTGGAATGCGCAAGGTTTCCAAGGGAATGCAGGGGCTGCAGGACAATACGGGGCAAAGTTTTCTGGTTGGAATACCCGCAGGAGGTTTGTTGCCCGGTATATGACTGTTGCGTAAACCGAAAACGTAAAAAACATTGCGCCGGATGCGAGCAACTTCCGTGCAGCCGCTACAGGAAGGATCCGACCATCTCCGACGAACAAAATGCCAGGAATCTTCGGAAAATGCTGGACAGACTGGAAAAAGCAAACCGAAAATAACGGAGAAAATACATTTTACAGAACCCGAGATTCGAATGAAACAATATTTACATTATGTTAAATTATAGGTGGGCTGGAGGTGCGAGGACAAAAAGTTCGAGAAAGAAAATTAAATTTGCATATGTTTTTGTTTATCGGTAATATTGGTTTCGGCGAGCTTTTTGTTCTCGCGTTGATTATCGCCGGTTTAGTGTCTCTTATTCGAGCGCTATTGCGTAAATCTTCTAAGTAATTAGTAATTCCGGTCATTTCTTGATCGGTGCTTTTGCTTACCTATTATTAATCGGTAGGCCGTTCTTTTCTGCCCCCAGATGTGGATACACGGAACAGAAAGTCGTAAATCAATGGGCACAAATTTCACTTTTTTCCCTATTTTTGCACTCGGATTACAGGCATCCATCCCCGAAAAACGGCAGGATCCAAAGATAAAAGACGCATGCGAAAGCCTTTCATATACTGTATCACCCTGCTGGGCGTCGTCCTCGCCGGGTGTGCCGAAGAACCCGGAACCTCCAAAGAGACCTGTTATGTCTCGATCCTTCCCATCCGCTACATCGTACAGGAGATTGTCGGCCCCGACCTCAATATCGAAGTCCTCGTCCCGCCAGGGGCCAGTCCAGAAACGTTCGAACCCACACCCAAACAGTTCGTCAAACTCCAACAGGCCCCGCTGATCTTCAATGTCGGGCTCATCGATTTCGAGACTACCCTACTCGCCAAAATCCAGAACCCCGCCAAAATCGTCGACCTGAGCCGCGGAATCCAACTCATCGAAGGGACCTGCGCCCACGGGAAAAGCAAGGGCAGATCGGACAAAGGGATGGATCGGCCGGAGCACGATCACGGTCATGACCACGGTGTGGACCCCCATGTATGGACTTCGCCCAAGGCTCTGAAAATCATGGCGGAAAACGCATTTACAGCCATCCGTGAGCAATATCCCGATTCGGTAAGATACCGCGACAATTTCGAGCATCTGATACAAAAAATCGATGAACTCGATGCCCGGACCCGGCAAAAGATAGAACTGAGCGGGGTCAAATACTTCATCGTATACCACCCCGCCCTCACCTACTACGCCCGCGATTACGGAATCCGGCAGGTCGCCATCGAAACCGACGGCAAGGAGCCTTCCGCCCGGCAACTCGCCGGAATCATCCGAAACGCCCGGAAAGACAAGGTCCGCAAGATATTCTATCAGAATCAATTCCCGAAGTCCGTCGTGGAGGTGATCGCACAGGACATGGAGGCCGAATACATCGAAATCGACCCCCTCGACGAACAGGTCCTGGAAAATATCGACCGAATCACCGACTTAATTACCCAACCATGACGTTAGTTACTCTCTGCGATGTCGGGGTCGCATACGACGGATACGACGCCCTCCGGCATGTCAATCTCCAAATCGACGACAGGGATT
The DNA here is from genome assembly GCF_963931675.1 of uncultured Alistipes sp. Taxonomy (NCBI): domain Bacteria; kingdom Pseudomonadati; phylum Bacteroidota; class Bacteroidia; order Bacteroidales; family Rikenellaceae; genus Alistipes; species uncultured Alistipes sp. Next base: position 3,179,731 of record NZ_OZ007039.1, read on the forward strand.
TCCTCGGAATTATCGGACCCAACGGGGGCGGAAAAACATCGCTCGTAAAGGCCATTCTGGGAACAGTGCCCTACTCCGGATCCATCAGACTCGCACCAGAACTCTTTCGTGGACGCGAACGCCTCATCGGGTACATGCCCCAGATCACCAATTTCGACCGGGCATTCCCGATCTCGGTATTCGAAGTCGTCCTGTCAGGACTGCAGGGACACCACGGATTCCGCACACCCTACAACCGCAAGGACCGGAATCGCGCCCTGAAACTGATCGAAAATGCCGGAATCGCCGAAGTCGCGCAAAAACCCATCGGCGAAATATCCGGGGGACAGATGCAACGGGCGCTCCTCGCAAGAGCCATCATCGCCGATCCCAAACTCCTCATCCTCGACGAACCTACCAATTTCGTGGACAACCGGTTCGAAAAGGAGCTGTACCAGACCCTCCGAGAACTGAACGACCGGATGGCAATCGTCATGGTCTCGCACGACATCGGAACCATATCCAGCGTCGTGAAGGAGATCGTCTGCGTAAACCGCAACGTACACAGGCACAGATCCAATATCCTTACACCCGAACAGTTGCGGAACTACGACTGTCCGATTCAGGTGATCTCGCACGGAACAATCCCACACACCGTGCTCGAACACCACCCCGGGGACTGTTGTGCCGATCACGATTGATTCCTGCCCCTCCCGCTCAGGAAAATGACGGTCTTTTCCGGTCCCGCTTCCTGACGCACGGAACCGATGGAAAAGGGGGTTGCGATCCGCGGATCACAACCCCCTTTCAACCAATTCGTTTCGCCATTCCGGAGCCTTCGGAGCACGTACTGAACACCCCTCCCCCCCGGATAAAGGCTACTTCGCGCCGTTGATCGCACTCAGTTTCTCGAAGAGTTTGCCGAAAACGTCGTCCATCTCGGCCCGAAGCGCCGCATAGTGCTTGCGGACCAACGTCCGGTTATGCGGCTCCGCAGGATTCATCGCTTTGGCAAACAAGGCATTGCGGGCCTCTACGGCTTCCTGCATCACGTCGAAAATCTCCTTCTCCTTCGAAGGCTGGAAGCAGATTGCCATATCACAGTCGAAAACAACCTCTTCGAGTCGGTAGTCGATCTCTTTCTTCAAGGTGCGTAAATTTGCCATTTTTCGTCTTTTTTGATTTTTCCTGGACAAAGTTAACAATTCATTTCGGAATCGCAAGCGCTTTTATTTGTAAAACGAATTCAATCGCCGAATCGCCCGGTCGAATGCCACCGGATCGATCCGGTAATCATCTACCGGATTCAAATCCCGGTCCGTCACCTCCAGAACCCCGTTGACCTTCTTCTCCAGAATCATGTCGCCGTCGATCAAAAAGGCGTAGTTCATCCCGCTCCCCGCAAAGTGCCATCCGCGAGGCGTCGGGTCTGTCAGCAAACGGCCCATCGCGTAGTCCTCGATGGGATTCGTCACCCCGAGGCACCCCTGCATCAGCGTCGGGACAAGGTCGTAATGGGTCGTGCGGTGCGCGTAACGCCCGGCAGGAACCCCCGGAAAATGCAGAATCAACGGAACATGCAGCTGCCAGCGCGAAAAGTTCCCGTTGTGGCCCCAGAAGTTCTTCCGGTTCTCGTTGAACTCCTGGGAGTGGTCCCCCGTCACGATCACCACCGTATGCTCCAACAGGCCCCGGCTCCGCAACCCATCCAGAACCTGACCGATCAGGCGGTCGTCCTCATAACAGCAGTTGCGGTAGAGGTTGAAAAAGGGTTCCGGGTCGATGTCGTTGTTCAAACGGGTATAGTCGGCATACTCCCACGCCGGCTGGAAGCGCGTATTCCTGTCGGCCGGAACGGCAATCGCATGGGGCAGATCGTAGAACAGAAACGAAAAGAAGGGCCGGCCCGAAGTCGAAAGCGTGTCGAGAGCCGCCAGAAAATCCGCCGTGAGCGTCGAATCGCGCTGGCACGAGGTCTCGCCGGGCGTATGCGTCCGAAGGTTCGGGACATCGCCGAACACGACCCGGTTGAAGGGCGGAGAGAGCAGCGTCGCACTCGAATAGGCCCGGATTTCGTACCCCCGGTCCAGCAGCTCCCGCAGCAGCAAAGGCCGCACGTGGTCCGCTTCAAACGCGTCCCAATAATAGCCCGGCAACCCGAAAAACAGGCCGAAAACACTGTTCCGCGTGCCGTTGCTGCAACTGAAATGGTTCTCGAAAAGGGTATTCTCCTCCGCAAACCGATACACGTTGGGCATACAATCCGCCGTCAGCGTCCGCGGATTCCACGAGTCGATCAGGATATAGACGATGTTGAAGGTCGAATCCCGAGGGGGGGGGAGAACCTGCAATGGATTCCGTGGATAGGCGACCGAAGTCCCGGTCCGCTCGAAACGCAGCGAGGAGTTCGCCGGAGGGACAACCCCCATCTTCAGCATCAGCCGGTTGGCCGTCAACGGATAGTAGAACGGGATGACGGCCGTGCTCTTGAGGACCGACGGCTTCTGGACAAAGGCCCCGTAGGCGTGGTACATCTGGCTGAAGAGCGTCAGCGCCACAAGCGTCACGATCCCGGGCCAGACCACGCGACGGCCGACCCGTCGCCGAAGGTACAACGCCAGACGCCACATCCCGACAAATACCAGGACCAGCAACGCGAACAGCAGCGCCTGCTTGACGTAGACCATCGGGGCGAACTCGAAGATCTCCCCTGCCCCGTCGCCGAAAACCAGGTTCAGGACAAAGCCGTTGATGTGGAAGCGGTAGAGGGCGTAGACCTGGCTGTTCAGGTAGATCAGGGCGCTCAGCAAGCCCGTAACGGCAACCTGCACGGCTGCCGCCGTGCGCCGCCAGCCCGTCAGGGCCAAAGGCAAATAGAGCAGCAGATAGGGAATCAAGGCGACCAGTGCCGCCTGCGAAAGGCACGAGGAGACAAAATAGGCCCAGCCCCCGAAATCCATATAACCCGCCTGCTGGCTCCGAAGCAGGTAGAGAAAAAACTGCACGGCCAGCACACAGACCGACAGCAGATAATAGATGAACCCTTCGAGGGCCCATTCCTTGCGTGGTGTGGACATAAAATGTAAAAGAGTGATACGGTCGCAAAATTAGGAAAAATTCCCCATCCCGCAAATTCCTGCGGGAGATTCCCATAACGGATTCCAGAAAAGACCGGAAAGGCCGGCTGGTTCGGCTGGTTCGGCTGGTTCGGCTGGTTCGGCTGGTTCGGCTGGCTCGACTGGGTCGGCGGGGTCGGCGGGGTCGGCGGGCTCAAAAAAACGGATGCAAGAGAAACGGGGTCACCCCGCAGCCCTGCATCCGCTTCCCGAAAAGAGCAATCGCTCCCCGATTACATCTTCTCCAGGTCCTTATAAGTCTTCTTCGCCGCCTTGGCCTCCTTCTTCGCGATCCGCTTCGCGGCCTTCTCCTGCGCCCGGGCTATCTTCGCCGCCTCCCGCGAATCATGCTTCACAAGCTGCCCGGCCTCCTTCACATCCCGTTTCGCCTCGCGCTGCTCCTCCCGGTACTCCTTCTTCGGCATCTCCACGATCACGCCGCTCACATCCTCCTCCACGACCACGTAATCTTCCTGCTGCGGACTGTCGCCGACGGCCGTGTACAGCCCGGCAATATATTGCAGACCTGTCGAAACGCTCCAGCGACCTTTGGTGAAATTGGCTCCGGCATAGAGTTTATGCTCCGGTGCGGCAATGACGGGATTCTCCATGTGCAGGAAGCTGTAGTTGCCGTCCACCGACCACTCCTTATTGACACGGTAGGCAGCCTGAAGTTCCACGCCAGTATTGTCTATCGTGCCGGAGTTCTGATTGAGCATACCTGTTCCATTGGGATTGGGCAAGCGCATGATGAGGTTCTTGCCGTCGATGTAGAAGAGATTTACTCCGTATCGGAACCGTCCGTCCAGCAACGTCTGCGAAAGGGCAATCTCGTAGTTCCACATCGACTCCGGCTGCAGGTCGGGGTTCTGCGGCGGAAACATGTACATCTCGCGCAGGATGGGATAACGGAAGCCTTTGGTGGCAGATGCCTTCAGCTCGATGGCGTGCGGCAGGTGAAAGGCGAGTCCGGCCTGCGGAACCCACTCCGTACCGACACGCGAATGGTGGTCGACGCGCAATCCGGCATTGAAGGTGAGCCAGGGAACGATATTCTGGCGGAAGTCAATATATCCGGCCAGCTCGTCTTCGTGCTTGTCCACCAGATCGGAGGTCGTACCGGCCTGCTCCCCGCTCACATATTCGTTCCACGCCCGGCCTCCGTAACGGAACCAGTCGAACCCTACGGTGATGCGGTTCCCTTTCCAAAATTGAGTGCTTTGGTAGAGCGACACGCCCATCATGTCGTCATGCGACAGGAAGCGGTCATTCTGCGGCGTCTCACCCTCAGAGGGGGTATATCCGTCGTTGATCCAGTGGTCGCCCCAGTTATAGAAGAAACTCACGGTGCCGGAGGTCTTTTCGTAGTTGTTGCTGAGGGCAAAGGATGTCACTCCGCGTGTGATGCGCTGGTCGCCGTCCACCAAGGGGGCGGACACCGGACCGGGATAGGAAGCGTTGAAGTGCGTCACGTTCACATCGGCATACATGTTCCAGTTGTCCGTCAGGTCGTAGCCCAGTTTGGCGTAACCGCCGTATTGCTCGAAGCCCATGTCGGCACGGTGCCCGTCCGTGCGGTTGTAAGAGCCGCTCACTACGCTGTTGAACCGTCCTTTGCGGATACGGTTGGTCAGCTCCGTTTCCAGCGTATTGTACGAGCCGTAACCGGCATGAAGGTCGGTGCGCACCCCGTCCTCGTGCATCTTGCGGGTGACGATGTTGATGACACCGCCCATAGCGTTCGAGCCGTAGAGCACGGAGGCAGGGCCGCGCAGCACCTCCACCCGGTCGGCAAGCAGCGACTGGTAGGCATCGGCTATCGGGTGCCCGAAGATACCCGCATACTGCGGATGCCCGTCAATCAACACCATCAGTTGTGCGCTGCCTCCGCTCAGGCCACGGAGGGAGATGGTTCCAGCCTGTCCGTCGGACACGCCGTAGCCCATCACGCCGCGCGAGGTGACGAAAAGTCCCGGCACCTGTTCGGTCAGCACGGGCAGGAGCGACGGTTGCATACTCTGTTCAATCACGGGACGCCCCACTACCGATACGGTCTGCGAAAGGTGACGCACATCCGTCTCGTTGCGTGTACCGGTCACGACGACCTCCCCGATCTCATGGACTTTTACCTTGCTGGTGTCAAGGGTATCGCGTTCCAGGTCCCGGGCGATTCCCGCCTGGGCGGCAAAGACCGCCAATACGATTAAGGAGCAAAGATCTCTTTTCTTCATCTATTTATGTCTGTCTGTTGTTTGCAAAACTCAGGATTACCCGAAACGGATCCTGCCCGATGGCTCTCTCTCCGTTCCACAGCAGAATCTTCGGCAAAGATAGAACGGTAAATGCGGAATGGCCCTATACGTTTTACGGTTATTCATACCCGAATCCCCGGTAAATTTCCTTGTGACTGCCGGCTACCTCCCCAAAAACAATCCATCCGGACAACGGAGTTTCCACCGCCCCTTCCCTCCTCCCCCAGCCCACCGGAAAGACCGGATACAAAAAAAGCAGCCCTTTCACGGGCTGCGTTCCGCATACGGGTCGAATCCGACCCTCCGCGACCGTCAGGGAATCCACAGCGTCTCCTCAACGCCGAAGTGCCGGGTCAGCATCCGGCCCAGGACGTAAAAATAATCCGACAGCCGGTTCAGCCACACCAGGGCCGTCGCATCCGTGCCGCAGGCCGCACCGGCCCGCAGCGCAGCCCGCTCCGCACGTCGGCAGACCGTCCGGCAGACGTGGCTCAGCGAAACAGCCGGATGCCCGCCCGGGATCGTGAACTTGTCGATCGCCGGCAGCGTCGCCTGCAGGGCGTCGATCCGGCCCTCCAGCCACGAAACGCTCCCCTCCGAAAGCGGCAAAAGTTTCTCACGGCCCCGTTCGTCGGCCGCCAGCAGCGCCTCGACCGTCATCAGCCGCGAAAGAATGCGGTTCAGGTCGTCGACAGTCTCCGACAACGCCGCATCGTCGCGCAGATGGTCCGCCAGCAGCGCCGTAAAGGCCCCCAGTTCATCCACCGTGCCGTAGGCCTCGACCCGTTCGTCCGTCTTCGGGACCCGCGAGCCCCCGATCAGCGAGGTCTCGCCCCCGTCGCCCGTCTTCGTGTATACCTTCATATCCGGAAATGTTGTTTCGGTAAATAGTTGTTGAATATCAGCAGATAGGCCCGGTTGTCGACCGTCGTCGAGCGGTGTCCCGAGACGATCTGGGCGCACAGCGCCTGACGTTCGCGGCCGTCGTAAGGCGACAATATTGCCACCGTGTGTTCCCCTTCGGCTGCCGCTCGCACCAGCGACAGCGTCTCCGCACGCGGGAGGTCGCGCGTGACGATGCACAGGTCCGCATCCGCACGATTCAGGCCGAAGGTCGCATAACCGCAATGGATCGCCAGATTCTGCAACTGAACGGCCCGCCGTTGGGAAACCCCCGCCGCAAGCAAGGCCTCATAGAGGCCTCGATCGCCCGCAAGCAACTCCCGGCGCATGAAGACCTCCCGCACGATCGCATAGACGAACGGCGAGTGAACCCCGTGTCCCCGGAAGTAGCGCGCCCGCGACAGGCGGTTGTGCAACTCGGCAACCCGGCGCGGCAGGTGCAGCGACAAACGGTGTCCGGAAAGTTTCATCGTTCGGGGTTGGATTTGCGCAGTTGCCCCGCCAGGCGGCCCGTCGAGAAGGCGATCTGAAGGTTATAGCCCCCCGTATTGGCGTCGAGGTCCAGCACCTCGCCCGCCAGGTAGAGCCCCGGAACCTTCAGCGATTCGAGCGTCTCGGGGTTCACCTCGTCGCATCGAACGCCCCCGGCCGTCGTCACGGCATATTCGAACGGGGCATAGTCCGTAATGGGGAAGGTCAGCCCCTTGAGCGTGCGGATCAGCCGCGTAATCTGCCCGTCGGTGATCTTCGACTGGTAGGTCTTTCCATGGACGTCGATCTCGTGAGCCAAGGGCATCACCAGCGGCTGCGGGACCAGTTTGCGCAGCAGCTCCCCGAAGAACTCCGTCGGGGCCAGCTCCGCCCGCTCCCGGGCGATCCGCTCCCGCAGGACCTCTTCGCTCAGGGCCGGTTTCAGGTCCACGACCAGCTTCACCCGGTGCCCGTCGATCAGCGCGTCGACCGCATCGCGGCTCATGCGCAGCGCCACGGCACCCTCGATCCCCCGCTCCGAGAAGCCCAGTTCGCCGAACTCCTCACGCACCGGCTCGTTGTCGATATAGAGCGTCGCACGGATGTTGCGCAGCAGCAGTTTGTGCAGGTAGCGGGCCTGCGGGTGCGACGTCACCAGCGGCGTCAGCGACGGACGCAGCGGTTCGATCGTGTGGCCCAGGTCGGCGGCAAACGCATAGCCGTCGCCCGTCGAACCCGTCGCCGGGTACGAAACCCCACCCGTGGCCAGAATCACCGCCGGGCACTCCTCCTTGCGCTCGAAGCCCCGCTTGTTGATGTATTTCACGCCGAAAACCCGCCCCCCGAGGGTCAGGATCCCCGTCACGCGCGTATCGTAGCGGATCTCGACGCCATTCTCGACGCAGTAGTCCAGCAGGGCGTTGGCGATGTCCCACGCCTTGCCGCTCTTCGGGAAGACCCGCTCGCCGCGTTCGATCTCCAACTTCACGCCCCGCCGTTCGAAAAAGCGGATCGTAGCCCGGTTGTCGAACCCCGCAAAGGCCGGCGCGAAGAACGCCGCGTTGGTGCGAACCTGCGAGGCGAACTCCTCCGCCGGCCGCGCATTCGTAACGTTGCAGCGTCCCTTGCCCGTAATGCGGACCTTCCGGCCCGATTTCTCCATCTTTTCCAGCAGCAGGACCCGGCGCCCCTGCCGGGCCGCCGTCCCGGCAGCCATCAGGCCCGCAGCCCCCGCCCCGACGACAATCACGTCGAAGCCCTGTTTTTCCGTCTGTTGTTCCATACGGTTGCAAAATTAGAAATTTTAATGCGAAGATCGACACCCGGGTCCCCAAAATCATCCGTTTCGACCACGCGAAAAGCACCCGGAGAAAGTCCCGAAATTTTTTAATTCCTCTTTTTTTCATTTTTTACACCCTTTTCACTACCTTTGCGCCCGAAAAAATCGTTCTAACTATGTTGAGCAGAAGATTACTCCGCATCAAGGTCATCAAGGCGCTGTTCGCCCATCTCAAATCCGGCGCCGACAACATGATGGCTTCGGAAAAAACGCTGATGGCCTCCGTAGACAAGGCCTACGACCTCTATTTCCAGATTATCACTCTCCCCGTCGAGGTCGCCCGCTACGCCGAACAGCGGCAGGAGCTCGCCAAACAGAAAAAACTCCCCACGCACGAGGATCTCAACCCCAACACCAAGTTCGTCGACAACGCCGTGATCCGTATCATTGCCAACTCCGACGCCGTCAACGACCGCATCGCGGCCCGAAAACTCGGCTGGCAACGCTACCCCGAACTGATCCGGACCCTCTACACGCAACTCCTCGACAGCGACTATTACAAGGAGTACATGCTCCGCGAAGAACGATCCTTCGACGAGGACAAACGCCTCCTGGAGTCCTTCTTCAAGGAGCTCCAGAACTGCGACGCCCTGGACGACGTCCTCGAAGAGATCTCCGTACTCTGGTGCGACGACCTCCCCTACGTCATCATGATGATCATGCGAACCCTCTCCGGACTCCGCGCCTCGCACACCGAACTCCGCGTCCCCGCCAAGTTCAAGAGCGAAGAGGACCCCGAATTCGTCAAGACGCTCTTCGAAAAGGCCCTGATCAACTACAACGCCTATCAGGACTATATCGAAAAATTCACCGCAAACTGGGATGTCGAGCGCATCGTCTTCATGGACAACCTGATCATCGGGACGGCCATGGCCGAGCTGACCTCCTTCCCCTCGATTCCCGTGAAGGTGACCCTCGACGAGTGGATCGAGATCTCGAAATACTACTCCACCCCCGGCAGCAGCACCTTCATCAACGGCGTGCTGGACAAGATCGTCGCCTCGCTCACCGAAGAGGGGCGCATCAAAAAGGCCGGACGCGGACTCATCTGACCCCGATCCCGATGTCCCGTCGCCGACTCTGCCGATTCACCATCCCCGGAAGCCTTGCGGGAGTGCTCCTTGCGCTCCTGACGGCCTGCGGAGGCCGTGCCCCGCGGCCCGTCGAATCCACCGCCCAAAAGGGCCGGACCATCGCCATCACGGACTCGACAATCCGCCACGGAGGAACGGACACCATCCGTTTCGGGCACCTCGGCTCCGGGGAGATTGCCGTCCAGCGGGCCTGGATCGAGAACGCTTCCGCAAAACCCGTCGTCATCCTCTCCGTGCGGCGCAGTTGCGGATGCACGTCGCTCGATGTTGACAAGCAGCCCCTTGCACCCGGCGAATCCCGGAAAATGGAGATCACCTTCGACTCCCGAGGCCAATACGGCTGGCAACTCAAGAATCTCGACCTGATCCTCGCCGGAGCCCCGAAGCCCCTGCGGCTCCTCATCGAGGCCGATGTCGATTAAATCCTTGTTTTTTCGACAATATTTTCTATCTTTGTCGCGTTAACTTTTCCAAACACCCGAATTTTTTACCAAAAACAGAATAAATTATGATCAATTTCCTTCAGGCCGCTTCCGCGGCTGCTCCCACAGAACCCCAGCCGGGTTTCATGCAGCAGTACAGTTTCATCATCATGATCGCCCTGATGGTGCTCGTCCTCTGGCTCTTCATGTGGCGTCCCGAAGCCAAGCGCCGCAAGCAGATGCAGGCCTTCCGCGACGGACTCAAAAAGGGTGACAAGATCATCACCGCCGGAGGTATCTACGGCGTCGTCAAGGAGGTCAAGGAGACTTCGCTGCTCATTGAGGTCGACAGCAACGTTACCCTCCGCATCGACAAGAACATGGTCGTGGCCGACAATTCGGATCTCCAGCGCCAGTAGTCAATCGTCGGAAGGAGCGATCCGAACCGGCCGGGAAACGGGAGGGCATCCGAGAACAGGAGGCGGCCATCCGAAAAACGGCAGGCGGAAGCACCCGGACAACGGGAAGCGGCCAACCGGGAAACGGGAGGGCATCCGAGAACAGGAGGCGACCATCCGAAAAACGGCAGGCGGAAGCACCCGGAAAACGGGAAGCGGCCAACCGAAAAACGGCAGGCGGAAGCATCCGGAAAACGGGTCGCACCAAAACCACGAAAATACCACGTACAAGGTAATGATGCCAAAATTGGTTGGTGGTATAAAATGTAACCGACATAATATTTGGTAGTTATAAGGATAAAATAGAGATTAGTAGAAACGGGTTTCTACTAATCTCTATTTTTATGTCAAAAAAACGAAAAATACGCTGTCCTCATTGTGGCTTTTTAGAGACAATAAAATGGGGTACTCGTAGCGGTTGCAGCCGCTATTATTGTAAGAATTGTGGCAGCTATTTTACGGATCGTCGAGACTGGATTTCCGATAAAAACAAGTTTATATGGTTCGCGCGTTGGGTTCGCGGTAAACAGCGTATTTGTGACCTTGCGAGTGAGAGCGGATACAGCGAACGCACCCTAAAAAGATACTTCTATCGGCTCTTGCCCCAGTGCCCTTTATGGCAGATACAGCGACGCGAGAAGGTAAATCTTCTGATCGACGGCACCTACTTCTCAAATAAGATTTGTCTGGTTGTATATCGGGATCACAACATCAAGATGACCCTCCTCTATCGCATAACCAGGAGTGAAACGCTGCGGGATTTGAAAGCAGACCTAACGGCTATACGCGATGTCGGCATTCAAATTGAGAGTGTCACCTGTGATGGATCTCCCAATATCATAAAAGCGGTGCGGGAAGTGTGTCCGGAGGCGATCTTGCAGCGTTGTACGGTACATGTAGCGCGAGAGATAGAGACGTGGATTACACGCAAACCACAGACCGTAGCGGCACAGGAACTCCTCGAACTGGTGCACTTGTTAAATGGAGTACAAACACATGATGAGGCACAGTTATGGATACGGGCTTTTATTGACTGGTATCGGCGACACGAACCATTTATCAATGAAAAAACCGTAGATGAGCTGTCGGGAAGATGGTGGTTTACGCATAAGATGCTGCATCGAAGTGTCTCGCATATCAAGCGTGCCATACCCGATCTGTTTTCATACACGCGATACCCTAATGTACCTAAATCTTCAAATTCTATTGAGTCGTTCTTCGGTCACTTGAAGGATAATTTAAGAATCCATCGTGGACTCTCGGAACAACATTTTAAGGACTTTGTAAAGTGGTATCTTTTCCTGAACAGCAATGATGGAATTATTAAGAAACGCAAATGACCAGAATCGTACAATTCTGGTCATTTGATCCAATACGACACCAACCACTTTTGGCATCATTACCACGTACAAAAAGGGCTGCAGGAATTCCTGCAGCCCTTTTTCGTCCCACCCGGCAGCAATTCAACGCGCCGAGAAGCGGTAAATGCACGTATGCGTGTAGGTCTCGCCCGGATTGAGGCGCGTCGTCGGGAAGTTTTCATGGTTCGGGCTGTCGGGGAAGTGCTGCGTTTCCAGCGCTACCGACTCCCGGTAGGACTGCGGACGTCCGTACTTGCCGATGCTCTTGCCGTTGAAGAAGTTTCCGCTGTAGAACTGAAGTCCCGGCTGGTCGGTCAGTACCTCCATCACGCGGCCCGTCGTCGGCTCGTAAAGCGAAGCTACCAGCTCAACCCCATCGCCTTCGCGGCTCAGCACCCAGTTGTGGTCGTAACCGTGGCCGTTCTTCAGCTGCTCGTTGTCGCTCTCGATCCGGGCCCCGATCACCGTCGGCTGGCGGAAATCGAACGGCGTACCCTCTACCGGAGCCAGTTCGCCCGTCGGAATCAGGACCCCGTCGACCGGAGTCGTCGAATCCGCCTTGATCCACAGTTCGTTGTCGAGAATCGTCCCGTTACCCTCGCCCTTGAGGTTGAAGAACGAGTGGTGCGACAGGTTCACCACCGTCGGGGCATCCGTCTCCGCACGGTAGTCGATGCGGAACTCGTTCGCCGGAGTCAGCGTGTAGGTCATCGTAACGTCCAGGTTCCCCGGGAAACCCTCCTCGCCATCGGCCGAACGGTAGCGGAAGACGATCGTCGTGTCGGTGGCCGACTCCACATCCCAAACCACGCTGTCGAAGCCCTTCAAACCGCCGTGCAGCGTCTGCCCGTTGTCGTTCTGCGGAAGCGTGTACTCCTTGCCGTCGAGCGTGAAGTGACCGCCTGCTATGCGGTTGGCGTAGCGCCCCAGAGCCGCTCCCAGGAAACGTTCGCCGCCATTGTCCAGGTAGCGGTCGATCGACTCGTAACCCAGAACCACATCCTCCGCCACACCGTTCCGGTCGGGCGTCCAGAGCGACACGACCCGCGCTCCGAAGTTCGTGACCTGCATCGTCAGATCCCCGTTCCGAAGCGTGTAGAGCGTGACCGGTTTCCCCTCCACCGTCGCGGTGAAGGCCTGCGCGTCGAACAGACGCACCGTCGATTCCGGTTGGCTGCAGCAGGCCGTAAAGAGCAATGCTGCGGCCGCAATTCCCATGATTTTCATAATGCCTAAAAGATTTTTTGTGTTCGCAACGACAAAGATAGCGATTTTATCCGATTGCCGAAACAATTCGCTTTCGTATATTTGCACTCCGAAACAAACCCGAAAAACACCATGGTGCAGAAAATAACCCACCACTGTCAGGGAACCTGCTCCCGGCAGATCGATATCGACATCGAAGACGGAATCATCCGCAAAGTCGCATTCACGGGCGGCTGTCACGGAAATACGCAGGGCGTGGCCGCCCTCGTGCGCGGCATGAAGGTCGAAGAGGCTATCGCACGCCTCGAAGGAATCGACTGCCACGGAAAAGGCACCTCCTGCCCCGATCAGCTGGCCCGGGCCCTGAAAAACAACCGCTGAAATCCAAAGCCGGAAAACCCGCCCGGTGCCGCAGTGCCGGGCAAACATCCCATACAACAAAAAATATACCGCACTGACAATCAGTGCGGTACCGTTGAGCTGCCGGGATTCGAACCCAGAACGACAGAACCAAAATCTGCTGTGTTACCATTACACCACAGCTCAAACTCATGCTCGAAAGCGGGACAAAGATACGAAAAATTCTACAAATCCAAACCCCGCTTCCCAAAAAAACCGTGCGGCAAAGCCCTTTTCACCCGACTGCGGAGCCCCGCCCCGACAGCCGGCCGACAATCAGCCCAGTTTCGCCAGGAACTTCGCCCGATCCACGATGTAGCGCACATGGGTGCCCTCGCCGATCATCCCCCCGGCATCCCGGGCCCCGACGTTGAAGGTCAGTTTCCGACCCTCGACCGCCGTCAGTATCGCCGTGGCCGTAATCTCCGTGCCCAAACCCGAAGGCTTCAGGTGCGTGACGTTCAACTCGGCTCCCACCGTCGTCGAACCCTCAGGCAACTCCGCAGCCACAGCCTCCAAAGCCGCATGTTCCATCAGCGCGACCATCGCCGGCGTCGCAAAAACCGGCAGGTCGCCAGAACCCATCGCCGCTGCCGTGTTCTCGGCGGTCACCGTCGTGGTGCAGCTCGCCGAAACTCCTTTTTCCAACATAATATTCCCTTTTTGTTCTTCGTTTGATTCCGGAATCACTATATTTGTTCCGGATCCGGGGACAAAAATAGGAAAAATTAATCGCTCATGAAAAAATGGATACTCCTCCTGCTCGCACTCTGTGCCGCACGCTCCGAAGTGTCGGCGCAGGGCGGCCGCGGATTCTGGCATCAGGAATGGGAGGTCCAGAACGGGGATTCCATACCCCTGGTGCATGTTCTCCCCGTCTATGTCTTCAGCCGTCCCGTCGACCTGAGGCGTTACCGAAGGCTCGTCAACGCCGTGAAAAAGGTATACCCCATCGCCAAAATCGCCCGCGCAAAGATGGCAACCATGGAGGAGGAACTCTGCCGGCTCCCGACCAAAAAGGCACAGAAAGAGTATATCAAACAGGTCTATCACGAAATCAAGGAGGAGTACACCCCCGTCGCAAAACGCATGACCCGAACCGAAGGCCGCGTCCTGCTCAAACTCATCGACCGCGAAACCGAATATACCGCCTACGAGGTCCTCAAGGAGTTCCGGGGCGGATTCGTCGCCGGATTTTGGCAGGGGATCTCCAAAATATTCGGCCAGGACCTCAAGTCCCAGTACGACAAGGAGGGCGAGGACCGAATGATCGAGCAGATCATCATCTATTACGAGGCCGGACTGATCCGTTGAGATCCGCCCTTCCGCTGCCCGGGGTGTATCGGAAAGCGGGAGAAACGGCCCGAAAAGAGGGTCGAAAACAGGGTCGGGAAGAGTGCCGGAAAGAGGGTCGGAAAGAGATGCTGGAAAGAGAGCCGGAAGGCTGTCGGACGGGAGACCGGAAGCCCTCGAAAAGGGATGCGGAAATCGGCCGGAAACCGGCCCGAAAAAATCGCGGAAACCAACCCGAAAAAACAGGACGGAAAATTTCGTATCGATAGCAATATTTCCGAATTTGATTACAATCCGTAACTTTCGGCGCCCTCAATTCATGCGATCGACACAATACGTCCAAATCAAGAGCCAAACACCCGGTCCCGGGGCGGAGCCCATCGCCTCCCCAACCCCGAAACTCCTGTTTAACGTGCATATAAGGCCATTTTTCGTATATTACGGACCCTAAAACGAGAAAAACGGCAAGACACGGTAGTAATCCGATTTTCTCTGCAATACCTCGATTTTTCCTGTTTTCAGAAATTTATAAAAATATTTTTTTATTTTTTTCGCCCTTTTTGGTTACAAATCGTCACTTTAACGCAAAACGCTAAAAACCAGCATTTTAAATTATTTGAAAAATACCGCCGAATGCCATCCGAAACCCCGTAACTTACACTCCGCGCCAGATACAAACTTGTTTTAATCATTTATAATCCCTTCTTTTGCACCGACAGAAAGAATTTCACCATGCAAAAAACAAAATCTTTACTCCTGAAATTCGCTTTCCTGTTGTGTGCATTTCCCGCCTTAGCCCAAGGGGGGGGGAAATCCATCACGGTTAGCGGTCTCGTCACGTCGGCCGAGGACAAAAGCCCTCTGATCGGCGTACACGTGATTTCCGGAAACGCAAGCGGCGTCAGTACGCTCGCCGACGGCTCCTACTCCATCGCCGTCGCGCCCGGAACCATCCTTTCTTACCACTACATCGGTTACAAGGTCGTCGAATTCACCGTCCCCGACGGGAATGCCCGGATCACACACAACGTCGAACTCCAGCCCGAAGCACAGGCCCTCGACGATGTCGTCGTAATCGCATACGGCGTCCGCAAAAAGGGAACCATCGCCGGATCCGTATCCACCGTCAAGGCCGAAAAGGTCGAGTCGACACCCACCGCGGCTTTCGACCAGGCCCTCCAGGGACAGGTCCCCGGCCTGACCGTCCTCTCCAGTTCCGGTGAACCCAGCGTCGCCGCAACCATGAATATCCGCGGTACGAACTCCATCAACTCCGGGACGGCTCCCCTCTACATCCTCGACGGTATCGCCATCTCAAGCGGTGACTTCAACGCCATCAACCCCGCCGACATCGAGTCGATTTCCGTGCTGAAGGACGCCTCGTCGACCTCGATCTACGGCGCCCGGGCCGCAAACGGCGTGATCGTGATCACCACCAAGCGCGGACGGATGGCCGAAAAGCCCAACATCACCTACCGGATGCAGCTCGGTTTCTCCCAGCTCGCAAAGGGAAACTGGGACCTGATGAACACCGCCGAGCGTATCCAGTATGAAAAGGAGATCGGGCTCTCCACCGGGAAGGATTACAACCGGCTCAGCCAAATCGACGTCTGCTGGCTCGACGAAGTCTACAACAACAGCGCCCTGCTCCAGAATTACGAACTCTCCGTCTCGGGCGCCAACGAAAAGACGAACTATTTCGTCTCCGGCGGCTATTACAGCCAGGACGGTGTCGCCGTCGGCTCCTATTTCGACCGCTACTCCATCCGCGCAAACATCGAGCAGCGCGCCGCAAAGTGGCTCAAGATCGGGACCAACACCATGCTCAACTACCAGAACATCGAGCAGGCCGACGACGGCGAATACAGGCTCGTCACCCCGATCTCCGCGGCCCGCTTCATGCTCCCCTACTGGAACCCGTACCGTCCCGACGGATCGCTCGCTTCGGTAAATGACGGCTCCTGGCTCGGAGACGGGCAGAACCCCCTCGAATGGCTCGAAAACAACCGCCGCGAATACAAGAAATACAAACTCGTGTCGAGCCTCTTCGCCGAAGCGACCATCATCGACGGCCTGACCTTCAAGTCGCAGTTCAACGTCGACTACACCCACATGACCGGGTTCGGCTCCTCCACCCCGAGCTATGCCCCCAACCTCGGCGAAGGAAGCGCCCAGCGCATGTCCACCGACGGCCTCACGCTCTCGGTCACCAATACCCTGAACTACCAGTTCCGCGTAAACGGCAAGCACGCCTTCAACTTCCTCCTCGGCCAGGAGGGCCTCGACTACCACTACGAGGACTTCTCGATCCTCACCGAAGGCCAGAACAACGACAAGCTCGTCAATATCTCCTCCGGTACCCGCACCTCGTCGTGGCTCGACACCACCGACAACGACTATGCCTACCTCTCGTTCTTCGGGCGTGGCGAGTACAACTACGACGACCGCTACTATGCCGACTTTTCGATCCGTGCCGACGCCTCGTCGCGCTTCGGTGCCAACCGCCGCTGGGCCGGATTCTGGTCCCTGGGCTTCATGTGGAACCTCCGCAACGAAGGTTTCATGGAGGGAGCACGGCGCTGGCTCACCAACGCCCAGATCGCCGTCAGCACCGGTACCTCGGGCAACTCCTCCGTACCGAACAACTACGTGCACCTGGCCCTCGTGAGCGGAGGCCTCGACTACTACGGTAATGCCGGTATGGCCCCCAGCCAGCCCGCCAGCGAGGACCTCGGGTGGGAGAAGCTCTGGACCACGAACCTCGCCTTCCACCTCGGATTCTGGAACCGGCTCAACGTCGACCTCGAACTCTACAACAAACGCACCACCGACATGCTCATGCAGGTGCCCCAGTCCTACGCCTACAAGGGTTACGGATACTATTGGGACAACATCGGCGTGATGGTCAACCGCGGCGCCGAAATCAACCTCTCCGGTACGGTCGTCGCAACCAAGGGCTTCATGTGGTCGCTCAACGCAAACGTCTCCTACAACAAAAACAAGATCGTCGAGCTCTACAACGGCGTACAGGAGTATGAAATGGCCGCCACGTCGATGAAACTCGTCGTCGGACACGACTCCGGAGAGTTCTACGTCAACCGCTTCGCCGGCGTGAACCCCGCCAACGGCGACGCCCTCTGGTACACCAGGGACGGCGAAATAACCACCGAAATGCGCGACGAAGACAAGGTCCTCGTCGGGAAAAGCATGTACGCCCCCTGGGCCGGAGGCTTCGGGACGACCCTCGCCTGGAAGGGAATCTCCCTCTCGGCGCAGTTCTCCTGGGTCGCCGACCGCTGGATGATGAACAACGACCGCTATTTCGACGAATCGAACGGCCGGTTCAGCACCTACAACCAGTCGCGCAGGCTGCTCGACCGCTGGAAACAGCCCGGTGACAACACCGACATCCCCCGCCACGGCGTCTATACCGAATTCGACGACCGGCTGCTCGAAGATGCCTCCTTCCTGCGTCTGAAGAACCTCATGATCAGCTACACATTCCCCGAGGAACTGATCCGCAAGACCCGGTTCATCAGCGGCCTGAAAATCTATGCCCAGGCGCAGAACCTGCTGACGTTCACCAAGTTCTCGGGTCTCGACCCCGAAGGCGTGGGCAACATGTACCAGGCCCAGTACCCCATGTCGCGGCAATTCACCTTCGGCCTCGACCTCATGTTCTAAAACGATTGACGACAACCATGTTACGAAATATAAAAACCCTTATCGCCGCAATGCTGCTGGTAGGCGCGACCTCGTCGTGTCTCGACAAACTGCCCGAATCGGCCATCCCCGAAGGCGAGGCCATGCAGACCTTCGAAGACGCGGAACAGATCCTGACCGGAATCTATGCCGGACTGAAAAGCAGCTCGCTCTTCAGCGGGACCCTCACCGTCATGCCCGACATCCAGGCCGACCTGGCCTATGCCGTCGAGGACTTCTCGAATACATACGGTCCCGCCTGGCTCTGGAACATCCTCTCCACCGACACCGACGTAGAATCCGTCTATGCCGGACTCTACGCCATCATCAGCCGCTGCAACTTCTTCCTGGAGCGCATCGGCCAGGTCAAGCAGCAGGAGACCGATGTCGACAACCTCACCTATCTGGATTTCTACACCGGTGAGGTGTACACCATCCGGGCCCTCTGCTACTCGAAACTCATCGAGTGCTTCTGCAAGGCATACGACCCCGCAACCGCAGAAAATGAACTCGGCGTCGTCCTCCGCTCGAAATACTCCGAGCCCGAACCCATGAAGCGCGCCTCGCTCAAGGCCTCCTACGAGTTCGTCCTGGAGGACCTCCGCCACGCCGAGGAACTGCTCGACAACGACTACGACCAGTACAACTCCATCTACGCCACCGCCGCCGCCGCACAGGCGCTCCACGCCCGCGTGGCCCTCTACATGCAGGACTTCCAGACGGCAATCGACTACGCCTCGAAGGTCATCGACAACAAGGCCGGAATCAAACTCACCGACGTCTCGGTCATCTCCGGCTCGACGACCTACCTCGCCTACATGTGGGCATACGACTGGGGTACCGAGATCATCTGGCAGATCGGATACACATCCACCTCCTATGGCGGAGCCCTCGGACAGGTGTTCCTCAACATCAACCGCGACTACCAGCACTACTATCCCGACTACGTCCCCGCACAGTGGGTGCTCGACGCCTACGCCACAGGCTACGACCTGCGGTACAGCACCTACTTCCAGGAGGTAACGACGGGATATGCCAACGGCCTGACATGGCCCGTACTGGTCAAGTATTTCGGTAACCAGGAGCTCATCGCTGCCGACAAACTCTACATGTACTGCATGCCCAAGCTCTTCCGCCTGTCGGAGCAGTATCTGATCCGGGCCGAGGCCTACTGCCGCCTCGATACCCCCAACTTCGCCGCTGCCGGAAAGGACCTCTCCGACCTGCGGGCCAACCGTTACAGCGGAAGCACCGGTTCGCTCACCGTCAGCGCCGACAACTGGCTCGAAACCATCTCCGAGGAGCGCGTGCGCGAGCTCTACATGGAGGGCTTCCGCCTCAACGACCTCAAACGCTGGCACATGGGATTCGAGCGCACGCCCCAGTCGTGCTCGCTCGCCGAAGGCAGCTCGCTCAAGATCGAAGCCGATGACCCCCGGTTCGTATGGCCCATCCCGCGCCACGAACTCGAAGCCCCCGGTTCAGAAATCGAACCCAACGAGAGCAACAACTAACGCATTCAACGATTTCAAAGACTTATACCCAATATGAGACGAATTACCGCAATACTGTGTGCGACCGCCCTGGCAGGCCTCCTCGCTGCAGGATGTAACTCGGATAAAAAAACCTACTCCGATGCCGAATACATCATGTTCGCCGACACCCTGTCGACCAACATGGTATTCCCGGACGGGGCCTATTTCTCGATTCCGGTTGCATCGACCGTCGCCTGCGACTACGACCGCACCTTCGCCGTCGAGGTCATCGACCAGGGCAGCAACGCCATCGAAGGCTACCACTACCGTCTGAAATCCAACACGATCACCATCCCCGCCGGAGAACGTACCGCCAATGTCGAGGTCGCAGGTATCTATGACCATATTCAGGATACCGACTCCCTGGGATTCAAGCTCCACCTGCTGGTCCCCGACCAGGTACGCTGGACCGGGCTCTATGCCGGCAGCGACTACACGAAAGTCGTCTTCTACAAGGGTTGCGACTACGATCTGGACGCCTTCGACGGCTGGTGCGTGGTCACGTCGCTGCTGCTCTACGACTACCCCAGCGCGCTGGATCAGAACTACCAGCGGTTGATCCTCACCGAGAAGCACCCCACGGAGCCCAATACGATCATCCTTCACGACTTCCTCTACGACGGCTATGACGTCACCATGCGGCTGACGAACGACGACCCCATGGAACCCGTCATCGAAATGGACGAGGATCAGGTCCTCAGCGATGAACAGACCGTCTTCGGGCAGATCAATGCCGACAACAAGATCCTGGGTACCGTGAGCCCCTATTACGACTCTTACTACAATACGTGCCAAAAATACGCATCCATCTGGCTGTACGTCTATCTGAAAGACCTCGGAACGATGGTGGGAACGGTCGGACATTACTACAATGTCCTGGAATGGGTATCGCTCGAAGAGGCCGTGCGGCTGAAAATCGAAAACAACATGTCGGGGGCTCGGGACCCCAGAGACGATCCGGATTATCCCCGCAACAATCAGGGCAACGCGGATCGGGAATAACATGCGAACGATTCAAAAATCCCATTCTCTTTAATTATAGTACAACTAAACGCAATGTCTTATGAAAACCAAGATTTTACACTGGACATCGGTTCTGTTGGCAAGTTCGGCCCTGCTGCTCTCCGCCTGCTCGGAGGACAACGGCAAAGACACGAGTGATCCTACCCCCGTATTCCCGGATATGGCCACACTGAACATCCCGGCGGGTGAGACCTCCTGCAACGTCTCATTCACCCCCAATATGGACTGGACCGTGAGCATCCCGACCGATGCCGAAACCTCGGAGTGGTTCAAACTGAGCGACGGCGTCGTAGAGACCTCCTCGATCTCGGGCAAGGCCAGCACCGAACCCGTCACCATCCAGGTAATCACGACCAACCAGGATGTCTATGACGAGACCCCCTCGTGCGAAGTGTCGCTCACCATGGGCGGACAGACCCAGGTCATCGCCAAGGTTACCCGTCAGACCGCCGCACGCGAATTCGACATCTATCTGTCGGGATTCCTCACGGACGAGGGTACGCAGGAGGCGTATGACTTCTCCTTCGAATACAGCGAAACCCCGGTTGCCAAATACACGGAGAGCAGCGCGCCCGAAGTGGCCCCCGAGGGAGCCCCGGAGTTGATCTGGTTCACCGGAAAGACCGGATACATGCAGGTATTCAAGGCGGAGAGCAACTTCGAGTGGCTCGCCTCGACCCCCGACTGGCTCACCTATACGCCACGTCCCCAGGAGGGCGAGTACTTCGTCACGGCCGACTTCGCACAGATCACCGAACAGGAGATCAACGGTGCCATCGGCATGATCGACTTCTATGACAGCAACATCGACCCCGCTACGGATCCGGGCAACAACGCCCACAACCGCTACTGCTTCGTCCTGCCCGATTTGACCAAGGTAGTCCGCAACGGCTCGGGCGCAGCAACCGCTGCCTTCTCGTTCAATGCCGAAGGGTATGCCGTCGATTCCAACGGTACGGTCAGCGAAGAAAAGTCGAGCAAAGGAAGTTTGTACAGCACCAAAGACGTGGAATTCTTTATCGGTGAAAAGAATGGCGGATGGTATTGGGGCTACAAGGCATCCGAGCACGATTGGGTAACTATCAAGGATTCGTGGGATGAGAACGGCAGTGCCTTCCAGCTGCACGACTATACTGTCAGCGTCAAGGCCAACGAGGGTGAAACCCGCGATGTGCTCGTAATTGCCCTGCCGAAGGCCATGGCCGATAACCTGAACAATATAGGAGGCCCGGATGCCATGTTCGGCGACGGAAGTGCGCTGCTGCCCGAATACGAGCCCTATCTGATCGCTACGATCGAGCAGGAGGGTGAAGGCGGAGGCGGAAGCGACGACGGATTCTTCATCTCGGAGAGTGAAAACAACCAGATGTATCAACCACTGGGTTACTATACGTTTGAGGATCTGACCAACGGAGATCCCGATGCCGATGAGGACATCGCCAACAACTGGGATGTTATCGCAGCCGGAGGCAAACTGTACCGATTGACCTATAAATCTTTCGACCTGATGGGAAGCATCTCTTTCCTGTTGAACGGAGAATACGCCAACATCATAGCCTCATCGACGGGGAATTGGCTGGGTACCGAATCCTATGACAACGAAATCTATGTCACCATGGATGCTTCAGGCAATACGTACACCGGCGGTCAGGGATTCATCCGCATTTACGACTCGAACTATAACCAGCTGGCCTGCATCATCTGCATCCGAGAATTCTGACACCGACAGAAAGCAAAACAGGGCCCCGTTGAATGGGGCGGGGCCCCTGTTTTCAAAAACTATAATTAAAGAGTTTACAAGACATTAGTTTTCCATGAAACTTTTCAATTTCAAAACCATATTCGCCTTCGCCGCAGGTTGTGCCGCACTCTGCTCCGCAGCCTGTTCCGACGACGACGGTATCGACAACCGCGAAAGGGACTACGGATACATCCAGTTCAAAATCTACAAGGAGGCCTCCTATCCCGGAGCTCCCGCCTCGCAGTCCCGGGCCGTTGTCGATGAACTCGATTACCTGCATGCCGCCCGGAAACTGAGCGTCGAACTCCGATCCGGAAATACATCCATCGTGCAGACCATGGTCCTCAGCGCCGCCGACAACCAAAGCGCCGAATTCGGCCTGCGCAGCGACAAGCTCCAGCTCCTGGCCGGAGAGTACCAGATCGTATCCTTCAGCCTCTACGACGTGGACGATGAAGAGATTTACCGCGGTACGCCCGACCACTCCAATAACAACAATATCGTAAATATCGTCGCAGGCGGCCTGACCGTCCACGACCTCACGGCCAATGTCGCCCCCCGCGGCAAGGTCCGCTTCAACCTGATCAAGGACATTTCACAGCTCACCGGCGAGTGGAAATCCCGCGCCTCCTCGCGAAACCGGGAGTATACCTTCGACGAAATCGCCTATTTCGACGTCACCGTCCACAAGGTGAACTCCGACGAACAGGAGATCACCTTCACCTACCTGGAGTCCACCTTCTCGATCCACTTCGACGAGGAGGACCGCGAAAGCGACGACTTCGGGTATCAGACCTCGTCGATCACCTGCGACTCGCTCCTCTCGCTCCCCGCCGCAACCTACGAAATCACCGGGTTCGTCACCTACGACTCCAACAAACTCGTGCTCGAATCCCACACCGGAGAGGAGTTCCCCGACAGCAACTTCACCGTCACGGACAACGAGACCGTCGATGCCGAAGTCCCCGTAACCCTCTACGAGGCCGACGAGTACATTCAGGACGGATACGCCCTGAAGGCCATCTGGGAGGCCCTCGACGGCGAAAACTGGTACTACGGAGGTCAGACCTACGCCAAGGGCTGCAACTGGGACTTCAACAAGTCCCCCGACCTCTGGACCACCCAGCCCGGTGTCGAGGTGCACTCCAACGGCCGCGTGGCCAAACTCGTGCTGAGCGAGTTCGGGATCAGCGGCGACATGCCCGCAGCCCTGGGCCAGCTCACCGAGCTCGTCGAGCTCTATCTCGGTACGCACAACGACATGAACACCGGAACCTACGACCCGATGCTCGACCAGTCGAAGTCGCTCGAAGACCGGAACCGAAACCGGATGGAGTACAACCGCCAATATCTGGCCGCTACGCACATCCAGCCCCAGATGTCCTACCCCTGCGCCCTGGCCCTCAAGGAGCACAGCCTCACAAGCCCGGCCATGTACCTCTACGAACAGGGGTATACCGAAGACCAGATCTTCGACCGGAAAACCGGAAAACAACTCGAAATCCAGCCCAAGGATGTCATCGCCGGACGGTTCTGCAACAACCTCACGGGCCTGCCCGACGAAATCGGCAACCTGACCAAGCTCGAATACCTCTACATCGCCAACAGCCCCATCGCGGAACTCCCTTCGACGATCGGGAAACTGGAGTCCTGCACCCTGTTCGAAGTCTACAACTGCCCCAACCTCCACGGCCTGCCCGATGAGGTCAAAGAGATGCCCGCCCTGATCCAGGTCAACCTCTCCTGCAACAAGGGCACCGCAGCAAACCCCGGCTGGAGCAACGAGGAGATGTTGCAGACCATCCACAATCTGGCTGAAGGCAGCTCGCAGGGCGTCATTCAGATGCTCTACGCCCGCGACAACCTCCTCGAAGAGTTCCCCTCCGCAGACCTCGCCAAAATGGGACGTCTCGGACTGCTCGACTTGGCCAACAACAAGATCGGATCGACCGGCGACGGCTATATCGACGCCCCGGGCAACAACTTCAGACCCGTGGATTTATACCTCGACAACAACCTGATCAAGGGCTTCAGGACCGTCGACCACAACAGCCGCAGGATCTTCTGCAATACCGATGACCTGGATACCTTCTCGGCGTCGTACAATCAGCTCACGAAGGTCCCCGACATCTTCTCAAGCACCAGCGCGTATTTCCTCTCAAGCGCCAACTTCGCATACAACCAGATCGACGGCTTCGAAAACGCCGACGACGGAACCTATCAGGGTATCAACGTCACGACCTTCACCCTCTCGGGCAACCGGATCGAGAAGTACCCCGCCTGCCTGGCCAAGAGCAACTCGCAGATCAGCTACATCCTGCTGGCCGGTAACGGCATGACGGGATTCGAGGAGGAGTGCTTCACCAGCCCCAAGCCCACCCACATGGCCAACCTCATCTCGATCGACCTGACATACAACAGTCTGACGAAATTCCCCAAGGATTTCCATGCCGGATCGCTGCCCTATCTCTACGGAGTCGACGTCTCCTACAACAGCTTCGCGTCATTCCCCTGGGAGGCGACCGATGCCATGACCCTGACGGTCTACGCCGTCCGCGGCCAGCGCGATGCAAACGGTAACCGCTGCCTGAAGGAGTGGCCTACGGGAATCTACAAGCACACCGGACTGAGAGGGCTCTTCGTCGGCTCGAACGACCTGCGGAAAATCGACGACACGATCTCCTACCTGATCTACAACCTCGACATCAGCGACAACCCCAACATCACGTTCGATGCCTCGGATATTTGCTACTACTGGCAGGCCGGCGCCTACAACCTGATCTACGACAAAACGCAGAATATCATCAACTGTCCCGAAATGCTCGAATAACCATGAAAATACGCAACCATATCGCAACCTCGCTCCTCGCGGCAGCGGCACTTCTGGCAGCCTGCTCCACGGACGACGAATCCGTCGCTTTCGGAACCGACACCAACTCGATTTCCATCGATGCCGTCGGAGGTACGAAAAAAATCAAGGTCTCGGCCAATGAAAACTGGGTCGCCATCTCGAACGTGCCCTGGATCACCGTATCCCCTGCAAACGGATACAAGTCCACGGAGTGCAGCCTGAACATCGACTCTGCCATCACGAACACCGTCAGAAACGGCGTCGTGCGTATCGTCAAAACCGGAAACAGCGCCGAATACCAGGAAATCCGAATCGAACAGAAGGGATTCGATTACGCCATCACGCTCGACGAGCCGACGGTCAATATCGAAAACTACGCCTCGCTCGACAAACGCTACTTCGACGTCAAGGTCAGGACCAATGTCGATTTCGACGTCAAGGTCCCCGACGACAAGACCAGCTGGGTGAAGTTCGACCGCTATGACGTCGCACTCGACCACGGGCTCCGCCCGCGCGAGGTCACCATCCGCTTCAACTGGGGTATCAACTCCGGAGACGAACGCTCCGCCGAAGTCTCCTTCGTCCCCACCTCGGAGAGCAACGTGACCTCCGAAATGCTCGCCCGCAACGACAAACTCACCATCGAACAGAGCGCCGCAGAGCCTATCACCCCGAATTCGCGCGAAGGCGACTCCGTGGCCCTGCTCAGCATCGCCCGCACACTCGAAGTCTGGGCATCCAGTTGGGAAAGCTCCGGCGAAAAAATGGACAACTGGGCCGGCGTAACCCTCTGGGAAGAGGGAATGGAGGGGTATGTCGACTCGCTCAAGGGCCGTGTCAAGGCCGCCCGCTTCTACATGTTCTCCATCAAGGAGGGGATTCCCTTCGAGGTGAAATACCTCACCGCAGCCGAAGAACTGGAGTTCTACAGCAACGTCAACACCTTCCAACTCAGCCTCAGCACCGGCCCGTACATCTGCGAACTCAGCCAGCTGAAGCGCCTGACCATCGGTGCATACGGACTGACGGAACTCGACGAGAACTTCACCAACCTGCGGAACCTTGAGTACCTCGACCTGAGCAGCAACAACTTCGAGAAGATCCCCGACATCATCAACCCGACGAACTTCCCGAAGCTCCACGTCCTGCGCATGGCAAACAACCAGCGCCGCCTGGTCTACGATTTGAGCAACAACATCGCCACCGATCTGGGCGGACTCTTCCAGCACACGAAGTACAACGCCGACACCAAGAGCTTCGGAGCGTTCCCCGACTGGCTGTTCAAATGGGAGGCCGACGAAGCCGGGGGCGTAACCGGACTCGATACGCTCATCCTCTCGGTGAACTACCTCCAGGGGGAGATTCCCGACTTCGAGGATGACGAGTCGATACCCGTCTACACCGAGGCTCCCGACTCGCTCAAGGATGCTGCAGGGGAGTGTATCCTGGTCAAGAACCGGATCAAGCGCGTGATGCCCCAGTTGAGGATGCTCGCCCTGAACCTCAACCGTATGACCGGCGCCCTGCCCGACTGGGTGCTCTATCACCCGGCTCTCGACTGGTGGGACCCCTTCACGCTGCTGTTCAACCAGGAAGGAAAGGATGAGCAAGGCAATCTGGCCGGCTTCTCCAACGAACCCGCGAACATGGACTATTACTACCAGGCCTATCCGAAAAAGAAACTGGCCAACATGACCGATGAAGACGACGCCGAAAACGGCGACGACGCCGGAACCACGCGATAATAACGATTCGACAAGATGAAAATGAACAAATATCTCATATCGGCCTTCGGCGCCCTGTCGCTGATCGCCTTCAATGCCTGCTCAACCGAAGACCTCGCAGAACCCTCCGTTTCCACCGGCTCCGAATCCGCATCGGAGCCCGCGGAGATGGCCGGAGAGGTCATCGTGAAGTTCGATGCCGCGGTGAGCGACATGCTCGACGAACGCGGCCTGGCCCAAACCCGAAGCGGGGCTCCCGCCACACGCAGCGGAATCTACTCCGTGGACGAAGTCCTCGACATGCTCGGCGAATGCGAGCTGGAACGCATTTTCCCGGTAGACGCCCTCCACGAGGAGCGCACACGCGAGGCCGGGCTCCATCTGTGGTATGTAGTCCGCTTCAGCGACAAGTACAGCGTCGAGGAGGTCGTCGACCGGCTTTCGGCCCTCGGCGAGGTGCAGACCGCAACGCCCAACCGCACCATCAAACGCGCCTACCGCACCGACCGCAAGCCCGTCCCCTTCCCCAAGAGGCTGCTCAACGCCCCGGCAACCCGCGCCGACGGCGAGAACGGGTACGTCTACAACGACCATCTCCTGAAATGGGAGTGGCACATCATCAACCGCGGCTACAAGGATTACTTCATCATCGATCCGGAGGAGGACCCCGAAGTGGCCAAAGCCAAATTCAAGGTCGGTGCCGATGTCAACTGCGAAAAGGCCTGGGAACGCTCGACGGGCGATCCGTCGATCGTCGTGGCCGTGCTCGACGAGGGTATCTACTGGCGTCACCCCGACCTGATCAACAACATGTGGATCAACGAGGGCGAAACCTACGGGGCTCGTGAAGACAACGACGGGAACGGCTATGCCGGAGACTACTACGGATACGACTTCGTCAACAACACCGGAATCATCTCGTGCGACGCCTCGGCCGACACGGGACACGGCACGCACGTAGCCGGTGTCATCGCCGCCCGCAACAACAACGGAATCGGAATCGCCTCCATCGCCGGAGGTACGGAAGAGGAGCCCGGAGTCAAGATCATGTCGTGCCAGATCTTCTCCGGAAGCGCGTCCAGCAACACCATCAACCTGGCCCGCGCCTTCAAGTATGCCGCCGACAACGGTGCCGTCATCCTGCAGTGCAGCTGGGGATACACATCCAGCGCGGCCAACGGATATGAAAACACCCCGGGCTTCGCGACCCAGGAGGAGTGGGAGGCAGCCTGCCCGCTGGAAAAGGCGTCGCTCGACTACTTCGTCTACAACGCCGGATCGCCAAACGGCCCCATCGAAGGCGGTATTCCCATCTTCTCCTCGGGAAACGAATACGCCCCCGCGGCCGGATTCCCCGGAGCCGCCGAGTACTGCATCTCCGTGAACTCCATCGCCGGCGACTACACCATCTCAACCTTCTCGAACTACGGGACCTTCTCGGACATCGCGGCCCCGGGCGGTGACCAGGACTACTACTTCGACTATGTCGACATCCGCGAAGACGGGGAGAAGGACCCGTCGGCCCCGGAGTATACCGCAGCCCGCGGTGCCGTGGGATGCGTGCTCTCGACCCTGCCCCCGCAGGTCAGCGACGACACCTGCTACGGCTACATGGAGGGTACCTCGATGGCTTGTCCTCACGTTTCGGGTGTGGCCGCCCTGGGACTCTCGTATGCCGCCCAGCTGCGCAAGCACTTCACGGCTGCCGAATTCCGCAAACTGATCGTCGAGAGCGTCACCCCCATCGACGAGTACCTCACCGGCGACAAGAAGTACTACCACTATGTGACCGACCTGGGCAAAACCTATCCCAGAATCATAGAGATGTCGCAATACGCCGGCAAAAGCGGAGGTCTCGTCAATGCCGACAAGCTTCTGGCCGCCGTCGAAAACGAATCGGCCGGCACGGCGGTCTCCTTCCCGAACATCTACCTCGGAATCGGCGAGGAAAACAAGGTGATCGAGACCCCGGCCCGCTACTTCGTCAACGGAGAATCGCTGACCTACACCCTTACGATCGAAAACACCGCGATCGCTTCGGGCAAGATCGAAAACGGCAAGGCCGTATTCACCGGTCTGGCCGAAGGTGCCACCCCGGCATCCATCAAGGCCAGCAACGGTGAGACCCATTCGTTCAACATCACCGTCCGCAAGTCGGCCAACGGAAGCGGCTGGCTCTAACAGCCCGAAGAAAAAACCATGCTGCACCAAGGCTTCATACGTTACGTACTGGTCCTGCTCGGGACGGCGGCGGCACTCGTCGCCGCACGTCCCGCCCGGGGGCAGTTCCACATCGTCCCGCGTGAGCGCCTCGACAGCATGGCACAACCCGCACTGGCCCATGGTGCACAGGCAATGCGTTTCGACCGCACGCGGATCGAAACCGGAGCTATCGGCGAGGACGACGGCCCGAAAAGTTTCGTCTTCACGTGGCGGAACACCGGCGACAAACCCCTGGTCATCACCCGGGTGAAGACCACCTGCGGATGCGCCGTCCCGACCTGCGGAAAACGGCCGGTCAAACCCGGCGAAACGGACTCCGTGACGGTGACCTACCACCCCAAAGGGCATCCGGGACGCTTCGTGAGGAAGATTTTCATCTTCACGCAGCTCGC
The DNA here is from genome assembly GCF_963931675.1 of uncultured Alistipes sp. Lineage (NCBI taxonomy): Bacteria > Pseudomonadati > Bacteroidota > Bacteroidia > Bacteroidales > Rikenellaceae > Alistipes > uncultured Alistipes sp. The sequence goes on from NZ_OZ007039.1 coordinate 3,209,215, forward strand.
CGGGAATGCCCCCTCGGCGACCCTCGAACTCGCCGGTGAGGTCATCCCCTCGGCCCGTCCGACCTACGCCTATCCGCACGCCCACGGAAACCTGCTCCTCAAGCAGGAGGAGATCCGGATCGAAGGGACTCGCCCCCAGGTCGAAACCATCGAGTGCCTCAACGGCGGGAACGACACCCTGCGGGTGCGGATCGATACCCGGATCCTGCCCCCCTGCGTCCGGGCCCGATTCGCCCCGGAGACCCTCCCGCCCGGAGGGGTCGGGGAACTGACCGTGCGGTTCGACCCCGCGGCCGGGAAAGCCCCCGGGCGCATTCCGCTCTTCCTGCGGGGACTGGGGCTTCAGCCCGGGCAGAGCTCCGTCATGGTCCGCATCGCCGCACCCTACAACGATTCCAAAACCGCGAATAACTGATTAAAAAATATGAAAAACATCCTCAAATTCTCGCTTCTGCTGATCCTCGCCGCGGCCTTCACGGGTTGCGACGACGACAAAAGCTACGAAGATCCCGGACTCGACGTGTCGCTCTACAACATCTCGGGAACCTGGAAACTCGAATCCTGGAGCAACGGAACCCCGCTCGCCGACGGAAGCTATGTCTATCTCGAACTCGCCTACCGCGACGGAAACGAATTCACCATCTACCAGAATCTCGACAGCTTCGGACCCCGGCGCATCACGGGCGAATACAGCCTCTACACCGACGAGTCGCTCGGGTCGGTGATCCGCGGCATGTACGACTACGAGAACGGAGACTGGTCGCACCGATACATCATCCGCGACCTCTACAGCGACCGCATGACGTGGATCGCCACGGACGATGCCGGGAATGTCTCGCGCTACGTCCGCTGCGACGGAATCCCGCAGGAGATTCTCGACCAGTACAAGGATGAAATCGAGTCCGAGCAGGACGAAGAGTAATCCATACCCGGGTCCCGCCCGGCATACGGGGCCGGATCGGAATGGCGGGGCGCTACGGTTTCGGATCGTTGCGCCCCGCCTGCCATTTGTAAAAAGGCCCTCCCGGGAATTGCGCATTCTGAATTATTTCTTAACTTTGCGCGAAATATAACCGCACGAAATTTTAGAGAGATATGTTCGAAAACCTGACCGACAAACTCGAACGGTCGTTCAAACTCCTCAAGGGCGAAGGCCGCATCACCGAAATCAACGTCGCCGAGACCCTCAAGGAGATCCGCCGCGCGCTGATCGACGCCGACGTAAACTACAAGGTCGCCAAGTCGTTCACCGACGAGGTGAAGCAGAAAGCCCTGGGGCAGGACGTGCTCAAGGCCGTCAAGCCCGGGCAGATGATGACCAAGATCGTCCGCGACGAACTCGCCGCACTGATGGGAGGTACGGCCACCGACATCCGCCTCGAAGGAACCCCGGCCGTCATCCTCATCGCCGGTCTGCAGGGTTCCGGTAAGACCACCTTCTCCGGAAAGCTCGCCGCCATGCTCAAAAGCAAGAAGGGGCGTCAGATGCTGCTCGTCGCCGGAGATGTCTACCGTCCCGCGGCCATCGACCAGCTGAAGGTCCTCGGCAGCCAGATCGGCGTCGAGGTCTACACCGAGGAGGGGAACCGAAATCCCGTCCAGATCGCCGAAAACGCCATCCGATACGCCCGCCAGAAGAGCTACAACGTCGTGATCGTCGATACAGCCGGACGTCTGGCCGTCGACGAGGCCATGATGCAGGAGATCACGGCCATCAAGGCCGCCGTCAAACCCTCGGAAACGCTCTTCGTGGTCGATGCCATGACCGGTCAGGATGCCGTCAACACGGCCAGGGAGTTCAACGACCGGCTGGATTTCGACGGCGTGGTCCTCACCAAACTCGACGGCGACACCCGTGGCGGTGCCGCCATCTCGATCCGTTCGGTCGTCAACAAACCCCTGAAGTTCATCTCCAGCGGCGAGAAGATGGATGCCCTGCAGGTCTTCCACCCGGAGCGCATGGCCGACCGGATCCTCGGCATGGGCGACGTCGTTTCGCTCGTCGAGCGCGCCCAGGAGCAGTTCGACGAGGAGGAGGCCCGCAAACTCAAGAAAAAACTCGTCAAGGACCAGTTCAACTTCAACGACTTCATCGCGCAGATCCAGCAGATCAAGAAGATGGGCAACCTGAAGGACCTGGCCTCAATGCTGCCCGGCATGGGCAAGATGTTGAAGAACGTCGACATCCCGGACGACGTATTCAAGCAGACCGAGGCGATCATCTCGTCGATGACCCCCGCAGAACGCGAACACCCCGAGATCATCAACGCCCGGCGCCGCGAACGCATCGCCAAAGGATCGGGAACGACCGTCGCAGACGTCAACCGGCTGATGAAGCAGTTCGACGACACGCGCAAGATGATGAAGGCCGTGGCCGGAGGCGGGCTGAAGATGCCCAAGATGCCCGGCATGATGCGCCGGCGGTAAAAAACGACAAACAGAACAAAAGGCACTCTAAAAAAGAGTGCCTTTTGCATATTCCATGACGAGAACAAAAAATCTTTTCATTGTTTTTCCATTTTTTCAAATATCAGACAGACTTATCTCCGTCCAAGCGCTCTGTCCCCAGCTTATTACCCCAATAATGCATATAAAAAACGTGGGACAGAACTTTGCTTGCCTTTCGAGGTTCTGGAATAACCGTGCACAACAAACAGAGTAAAGCCCACGCAGTACGTGAGCGTTTACGCCTTACTCTTGTTGTGCTTGAAATTTTCCAGATTTCGAAAGACAAGTGTAAAGCTAACGCTTTTTATATGTTCGTGCCGGCGCTTTTCGTGCGGTGACGGCACATGACAGTTCCCGTAAAACTGAAATTCAAATCTTTATCACCTCATAGGCAACATTTTATGTGTTTGTATTGGTCAAATATAGGAAAAAATCGAATAATTTTCTACCTTTGAAGATCAAAAAAGACTATCCATGCACAAATCGGGCTTCGTAAATATCATCGGAAATCCCAACGTCGGGAAATCCACCCTCATGAACGCGCTGGTCGGAGAACGCCTCTCCATCATCACCGCAAAGGCCCAGACCACCCGCCACCGCATCATGGGAATCGTCTCCGGTGACGATTTCCAGATCGTCTACTCCGATACCCCCGGCATCCTGAAACCCGCCTACAAGTTGCAGGAGTCGATGATGAAGTTCGTCGACGGCGCACTCACCGATGCCGACATCATCCTCTACGTCACCGATACCGTCGAGCAGTCGGACCGCGCATCCCGCGTCCTCGAAAATATCCGCCACTGCGGGATTCCCACCATCGTCGTCGTCAACAAAATCGACCTCTCGAATCCCGCCTCGCTCGATGCGCTCGTCGACAAGTGGCACGAAACACTCCCCGAGGCCCGGATCGTCCCCGTCTCGGCCCGCGAACAGTTCAATATCGAAGGCCTTTTCAAGACCATCCTCGACCTGCTCCCAGAAGGCCCCGCCTTCTACCCCAAGGATACCCTCACGGACAAGACCCTGCGCTTCTTCGCCTCGGAGATCATCCGCGAGAAGATCCTCCGGTTCTACGACAAGGAGATCCCCTACTGCTGCGAAATCGCCATCGACTCCTACAAGGAGGAGCCCGAAATCGACCGAATCGCCGCCACGATCTTCGTCGCCCGGGACTCCCAGAAGGGAATCCTCATCGGACACAAGGGCGAAAAACTCAAAAGGGTCGGGCAGGCCGCACGTGAAGACATGGAGCAGTTCCTCGGCAAAAAGGTCTTCCTGCAGCTCTTCGTCAAGGTCAGCGACGACTGGCGGAACAACGAACGACAGCTCCGCCGCTTCGGATACGAAACGGAATAGCAGAACCGATCCACAGCAAATGCCCGACATCCCCCGGAAAAACAATAAAACCACGAAAAAGGCCGTTTAAAACAAAAAATCGGAAAAATGCGCAAGTTCATCATCGCACTCCTGTCCGGTATCGCACTGATGTGCTCTCCCGACGCCCAGGCCCAGTACAACCGGGAATACTTCTTCTGGATGGGCCGCTCGTGTATGATGAACAACGACTACCAGGAAGCCATCCGCACGCTCAACACCCTGCTGCGCTTCGACGAGGATGCTTTCGAGGGATATTTCCTGCGCGGTATCGCCAAGTACAACCTCGACGACCTGTTAGGTGCCGAGGAGGACTTCTCGACGGCCATCCGCCTCAACCCCGTCTATACGCAGGCCTACACCTACCGGGCCATCACCCGCTCGCGCCTGGGAAACTACGACGACGCCCTGCAGGACTTCCGCGAGGCCATCGAGCTCAGGCCCGACCTCCCCGGACCCTATTACAGCCGCGGCGTCACACGCCTGCTGAACCAGCAGTTCAAGGAGGCCATCGAGGATTTCGACAAGTTCATCCGCCAGGAGAACAAGGTCGCCGACGCCTTCATCTGCCGCGGTTTGAGCTACCTCCACCTCAAGGACACCACCCGGGCCTACGAAAACTTCAACACCGCCATCCGCACCAACCGCGAAAACCCAAACGGGTACAACCGCCGCGGAGGACTCTATCTCGACCAGGAGCGTTACGAGGAGGCCGAGGCCGACTTCAACAAGGCCATCGAGTGCGACTCCACGTACCTGCTCTCGTTCTTCAACCGCGCGCTGGTCTACAACGCCACGAACCGTCCGATGCAGGCCCTGGCGGACTTCGACCGCGTGATCCAGCTCGATTCGACCAACTCGCTCACCTATTTCAACCGGGCCATGCTCCGCACCCAGATCGGCGACTACAACCGTGCCCTGGAGGATTACGACCGCGTGGCGCTCTACTCCCCGAACAACGTGCTGGTCTACTACAACCGCGCCGGAGTGCACGCCCAGCTGGGTGAGATCGAGGAGGCCGTCAAGGACTACACCTCGGCCATCGAGCTCTACCCCGACTTCGCCAACGCCTACATCTACCGCGGACGTCTGCGCGAACTCCTCCAGGATCCCAAAGGGGCCCGGAGCGACCGCGAAACCGCCCAGCGGAAAATTGCCGAATACCGTTCGCGCCTGAGCGACAGCACCTATTCGATCTTCGCCGACACCACGCAGCGGTTCGACCGCCTGCTGTCGTTCGACAGCAAGTTCGCCGGGAGCAGCTTCGACCGCATCACCGGCCACAACGGCGGGCACGAGGAGATGCGCCTGCTGCCGCTGTTCAAGTTCACGCTCATGCGCCCCGACACGCTGCCCGAAATCCGGACCTACCGCCTGCAGCGCATCGAGGACTTCAAGAAACGCATCGGAAACGAATACCTCACCCTCTCGTGCCGCGAAAGCAACATCGCACCCGATACGCTCGTGATGCTCGACAAGGAGTATGCCCTGCGGCTCAAGAGCGGCGACACGTCGTGGACCCGGCTCTTCGAACGCGGCGTCTCCCAGTCGCTCATCAAACAGTACACCAATTCGGTGAACACCTTCTCGACAGCCATCGAGATCAACCCCTCGAATCCGTTCCTCTACCTGAACCGCTCGACGACCCGCGCCGAGATGATCGACTTCATCTCCTCGATCGACAACTCCTACCAGCGGATCTCGATCGATTCGGACCCTGCGAACCGACTGAACAACAACTCGAAACGGACCTACAGCTACGACGAGGCCGTGGCCGACCTGAACAAGGCCGTGAAGCTCTTCCCGGATTTCGCCGAGGCCTACTACAACCGCGCCAACCTCCAGGCCCTCTCGGGCAGTCTCCCCGAAGCCTACGAGGACTACTCGAAGGCCATCGAACTGAACCCCTCGTTCGCCGAAGCCTATTACAACCGCGGCGTGATCCAGATCTTCATGAAGGATACCCGAAAGGGGTGCCTCGACCTCTCGAAGGCCGGAGAACTCGGCATCCTCGAAGCCTACGAGATCCTCAAACGCTACGCACATCTCGAAGACTAATTCAAATCAAATAACATGACAGCAACTATCCAACGCAAACTCAACGATTCGCCTGCGGCCCGATGGACGGCGCTGATCCTCATCGCCCTGATGATGTTCTTCGGCTATATGTTCGTCGACGTGATGTCGCCGCTCAAATCCCTCATCGAATCCGCCCGCGGATGGGACAGCGGGACGTTCGGAACCTATGCCGCCTCGGAATACTTCCTCAACGTCTTCTTCTTTTTCCTGATCTTCGCCGGAATCATCCTCGACAAGATGGGAATCCGGTTCACAGGGCTTCTCTCCGCCTCGCTGATGGTCATCGGAGCCTCGATCAAGTTCGTCGGAATCTCCGACTGGTTCCAGACCACGGCCTTCTGCGCGTGGCTCGACAGCTGGTGGGCGGCATTCCCCGGAAGCGCCAAGATGGCGTCGCTGGGATTCATGATCTTCGGCTGCGGATGCGAAATGGCCGGAACTACCGTCTCCAAAGCCATCGCCAAGTGGTTCGAAGGAAAGGAGATGGCACTCGCCATGGGCCTCGAAATGGCCATCGCACGTCTGGGCGTCTTCGCCGTCATGTGGCTCTCGCCCATGATCTCCAACCATTTCGACAAGTCGGTCGTGGCTCCCGTGGCATTCTGCACCGCCCTGCTCGTCGTCGGCCTGCTCTGCTACACCGTCTTCGTCTACATGGACCGGAAACTCGACCGCCAGCTCATCGCCGCCGGAGAACTCAAGGAGCAGAAATCCGCCGATGAAGAGTTCCATGTCAAGGACCTCGGTCTGATCTTCCGCAGCAAGATGTTCTGGCTCGTCGCCCTCCTGTGCGTGCTCTACTACTCGGCCATCTTCCCCTTCCAGCGATACGCCCCCAATTTCCTCGAAGTCACCCTCCAGGTCGACGCCGGAACCGCTTCGCAACTCTTCAGCTGCTTCCCGATCCTGGCCATGATCCTCACGCCCTTCCTCGGCGCCATGCTCGACTACCGCGGCAAAGGCGCCACGATGCTCATGGCCGGGGCCATCATCATGATCGCCTGCCACCTGAGTTTCGCATTCCTGCTCCCCGCATTCCCCTCGAAGTGGCTCGCACTGCTGCTGATCGTCACGCTCGGCGTCTCCTTCTCGCTCGTTCCCGCAGCACTCTGGCCCTCGGTCCCGAAGATCATCGACACAAAGGTCCTCGGTTCGGCATACTGCCTGATCTTCTGGATCCAAAACGTCGGACTCTGCCTCGTACCGCTGCTTATCGGACTGGTCCTCGACGCTACCGGCGGCTACACCGTGCCGATGATCATCTTCTCGACATTCGGCATCCTCGCCTTCATTTTCAGTTTCTACCTCAAGATAGAAGACCGCAGAAAAAATTACGGACTCGAAAAACCAAATATCAACTGACCTATGGACAATCTGAATTACTCGTGGAAACAGACAACCGGCGATCTCTATAAAGCCGTAAAGATCTACACCTTCGCGGCCATCGCCGCGGCGATCTTCGGATTCTTCGCATCGATCGGAAGTGCCGCATCGACCCTCGCCTCCCTGAGCGAAGGCAACCTCTCGGGTGGCGGTTTCGGTTTCTGGGACGCGCTTGAGATCCTCGCCACCGTGGCCGTCATCTACGGATACTGGCTCTTCATCAAATCCCTCGACATCTTCAAACAGCAGGTGAATCCGGCCGACGCGCCGCGCATCGGATCGATCCGCACCGCGACGATCCTCTCCATCGTGGCCGCCATCGTGGTCTGCATCCCGATGCTGGGCTTTGTCGGCGGCATCCTGAACCTCATCGCGTGGATCCTCCTCCTGATCGCCTATGCAAATCTGAAAAACTCCGTGACCTTCCCCGAAGGGGCGCGCCGCGGCATGTCGAAACTCTTCACGGCCATGATCCTCGGAATCATCGGATGGGTGATCGGCCTCATTCCGCTGGTGGGCAGCGTCATCGAGACGATCCTCGAAATCATTGCCTTCGTCATCATTCTCCTGGGCTGGAAGAATGTTTCCGAGTCGGAGGAGCCGGCGGCCAAGGCCTGATCGCCGAAGGCCGTGCGCCCCACGGACCGGGTATCGTGAACCGACCGGGAGTTTGTTATCGAGTCCGACAACTCCGGCGGCGGCCACTCCCCGGGCGCACAAGCCGGACATAGGCATCCGAACCGAAAGGGACGGAACCCGAGATTGGGTTCCGTCCCTTTTTCCTGCTCCGAACCGGAGCCCGGCACAGAGAATTACCGCGCGGCAACCAGGTCGTACAACTCCAGGATGCGGCTGCACATCTCCTCCCACGAGAAACGCCGCCGCTCCTCGACGCAGTTCCGCCGGAAACGCTCCAGCGAATCCCCTTCGTACATCCGTTCGATCGCCGCGGCGACCCCTTCGGCCGTCGGAGGGCAGACATACCCCACCCGGCCGTCCGGAACGACCTCCGCCAGCCCCCCGACGTCCGTAACGACCATCGGCACGCAAAACTGATAGGCAATCTGCGTCACGCCGCTCTGCGTCGCCGTCTTGTAGGGCTGGACCACGAAATCCGCCGCCGAAAAGTAGTATTTCACCTCCTCGTCCGGCACGAAGCGGTCGTGCAGCAGCACCTCCTCCTGCAGGCCGTGGTCGGCAATCTGCTTCAGATAGGGCTCCCTGGCCGTGTAGAACTCCCCGGCCACGATCAGGCGGCGACCCTCCGTGCAGCCCTTCCGCCTAAGCGCCGCCCAGGCATCCAACAGCAGGTCCAGCCCCTTGTAGTCGCGGATCAGCCCGAAAAAAAGAACGTAGCGAAGATCGGGATTCAGCCCCAGACGCACACAGGCCTCCGAACGTTCGACCCGTTCGCCGAAATTCTCGAACAGCGGGTGCGGCGAAAACAAAGCCGGAACAGACGTATAGGCCGCAAGTTCGCGGTGGACCTGTTCGGACATGTAGATGAAGCCGTCGACCGAACGCAGAAAATAACGGTTGCAGGGGCGGTCGATCAGGTGGTGTTCGTGGGGCTCGACATTATCGACCTGGCACAGGACCTTCGTATGGCCGTTGCGGCGCGCCAGGCGCGCAATCGACCCGAAGCAGGGCGCCATGAAGGGCGTCCAGTACTTCATCAGCACGAAATCCGGGCGTTCGCGGCCGATCCGGCGCCCGACCCGCCACCAGTTCAGCGGATTCACCGTATGGACGCACCGCGTGATGTGCAAATCGGCCGGAGCGGGCGTCGTCACCGTCTGGCTCTTCCCCGGGAAGAGCAGCGACGGGTATTGCAGCGTGAAGGTCCGGATCTCAACCTCCGCACCCCGGCGCTGGAACGTCCGCGCCAGGATCTCCAGAATCGACGCCAGTCCGCCCCGATACGGGTGGGCGGGCCCCACAATGGTGATTTTCATAGCTTGATACAGGTTATCGCCCCAAAGTCCGCACCAGCGCACCTCCCGGCCTTCGGTCCTACACGCCTCGTCCTTCCCGGGCCCTTTGGGCTCCCCGGGCCGGGCGGAAAAGACCCGGCGGTGATCCCGGGACGCATATGCTCAGGCCCGGTTCTCCTGCCACTCCACGCTGGCCCGGACCGCCACCGTGCCGTCGGCCGAAATCTCGAACAGCGCCAAGCGTTCCCGCAACTCGCAACCCACCGTCAGCGTCTGCCCGAAACGGCTCTCCTTCAGGAAGTGGATGTCCAGACGCATCGGCAACTCGCACGTCAGCATCTCGACAGGAAGCATGTCGAACATCATCTCAATATAGCGCATCGTATTGACATGGCGGTTGAAGTCGATGTCGCTGTAAACGACCCGGTGTTCGGAGCACTGCGTGGGCGCCACCGAGCGGATCTTGCGCGGCATGGCTGCCGGCGGCGGCACGGGAACCACCGCCTCCTCGTGTTCGCGCCCGACCCACGAGAGGTCCACGGCCGAGCGAGTCGTCAGGTCGATCATCGCCCACTGCGTCACGGCCCGTCCGAACTCGCGGCCCGCAGCGTCGGTCAGCGTGAAGTTTCGGGTCGACAGGACCCGGCCGTAGTCGCTGATCCACGTCGCCACCGTATAGCCCGTGTACTGTTCGGGACGACGGTCGATCTCGACGGCCATCCGCGACAGCACCCACGAATGGTTGTCGGCATTGAGCACATCCACTCCGAACCCCTTGCCGTAGGCGTCCAGGCCCGCCGTATTGAGAATCGAGGAGCTCAGCGACGCCAGCGTCGCCCGCAACGTGAAGTCCACATCCTGCGGCTCCACCCGGTAATTATAAAGCGATTTCTCTGCCATATCCGCATTTTAGCAGTACAAATATAAAAAAATTTCACTATATTGCCATATCGTTCATCTCAAAACCACACCTTATGGAGACAAAAAAACTCGACTTCTCGACAACGCTGAAAGACGCGATTTCCATCGGTCTGAAGAACGCACCTTCGGTCATCGCCGCCGTAATCCTCTGGCTCATCACCATCTGGGTGCCCTACATCAACGTCGGGACGACCATTGCCATCACCCTGCTGCCCACCCAGTTGGCCAAGGGCAAAATCATCAACCCGCTGAGTATCTTCGAGGGCAAATACCGCCGGTACATGGGTGAATACTTCATCACCATGGGTCTGATGATCTTCCCGATCCTCATCGGGGTCATCTTCATGTTCGTGCCGGCCATCGTGCTCTCGATCGCCTGGACGCTCTCCTACTACTTCCTCATCGAGAAGGGCAAGAACCCCATCCAGGCCATCAAGGCGTCGAACGACGCCACCTATGGCAGCAAGTGGATCATGTTCGCCGCCAAACTCGTCGTCGGCATCATCGCCGGTATCTTCCTGGCGATCTTCCAGGTCCTCTGCTACGCCATCGACGTGGAATTCATCACCTTCGTCGTGATGTTCGTCCTCTACGTCCTGGTCATCTCGATCGACATGGCCGTCAACGCCTCCTTCTGGAAACAGCTCAAGGACAACGTGGAGTAACTCCTCCGGCCCAAAAACCAAAGACGACCCTTTGCGGGCCGTCTTTTTTTATGTTCGATCGAAATTTACCGAAAAACGATAAATATTATTTGTTTTTCGAAATTTTCTCGTATCTTTGCTCTCGCAACAACAAAGCACAAGCCATGCAGAACAAAAAATCGCTCCTCAAGCGGCTGCTGTTCCTCTACATCGCCCTCTTCCTGGTCATCGCCACAGGCCTTGTCCACAGCCTCCTGGGCGACTTCGGCCGCGGAGCCGCCGACGGAATGGAGATGGGGACCCGGATCGCCGAAAAACTCCAGCAGGGAGACCCCCGGATGATCTATCTGCTCGGCGACGTCCACATCATCGACGACAGCAAAAACTCCTCCCCGATCCGTAACGGCGCCGTCGAGATCGAACCCGTCGTCACGCGCATGGACCTCATCGTCGACGAGCCCGCCAAAACGGTCTCCCCGCTCGGAATCGCCTTCCACGCAGTGGGCGGCAGCCCCTGGATCTACCTCTTCGCCTTGCTGATCCCGCTGTTCCTGCTGGCCGTCATCATACTGATGGTCATCATCATCCGCTCCGTACGCCGCTCCATCCGCGAAGAGCGGCCGCTCAACCGCCGCAACGTCTGGTACCTGCGCTCGATCGGCATGCTGACCATCCTCATCGAACTGGCCAACTCGCTGTTCAACCATATCATGAACCTCCGCGCCGCCGAACTCCTCGCCAACAGCGGTTACACCGTCGATACCGGATTCGACCTCTCCTACTCGATGGTCATCATGGGAATCCTGATCCTCTTCGCCGCCGAGGTATTCGCCATCGGCCAGAACCTCAGCGAAGAACAGAAACTAACTATCTAAAATCCGTCACCATGGCCATAATCATCAATATCGACGTCATGATGGCAAAACGCAAAATCTCGCTCGGGGAACTCGCCGAGCGCGTCGACATCACCCCGGCAAACCTCTCGATCCTCAAGAACGGAAAGGCCCGCGCCATCCGCTTCTCGACCCTCGAAGCCATCTGCCGCGAACTCGACTGCCAGCCCGGCGACATCATCGAATACCGCCCGGACAAATCCGAAAACCAATAACTCATTTAATAAAACACTCGAATGAAGAGATTGCTTCTGTTCGCGCTGGCGACATTCACCGTCTGCAGCGCCGCGGCGCAGATGAATCAGCCGATTCCCGCCGATCCCGAGCTCCGCACGGGAAAACTCGAAAACGGTATGACCTACTACGTCCGTCACAACGAAAAGCCCAAAGGTCAGGCCGATTTCTACATCATCCACAACGTCGGAGCCATCCAGGAGGATGATTCCCAGCAGGGTCTGGCCCACTTCCTCGAACACATGGCCTTCAACGGTACGAAGAACCTCCCCGGCAAGCAGATGATCGAATACCTCGAAACCATCGGCGTGAAGTTCGGGGCCAACCTCAACGCCGGAACCAGCTGGGACCAGACCGTCTACAACATCTCCGACGTCCCGACCTCGCGCGAGGGGATCATCGACTCGGCGCTGCTGATCCTCCACGACTGGTCGCACTTCATCACACTCGCCCCCGAGGAGATCGACTCCGAGCGCGGCGTCATCATGGAGGAGCTCCGCACGCGTGACGGAGCCTCGTGGCGCTCCTCGATGAAGCTCCTCCAGGCCCTCGGAAAAGGAACCAGGTACGAACACCGCAACCTGATCGGGTATCTCGACGGCCTGAAGAGTTTCGAACACCAGGCGCTCGCCGATTTCTACCACAAATGGTACCGTCCCGACTACCAGGCCGTGATCGTCGTGGGCGACATCGACGCCGAGGCCGTCGAGGCCAAGATCAAGAAGCTGATGTCCGACATCCCGGCCCCGGCCGCCGACGCCGCACAGAAGGAGAAGATCGTCGTCCCGGACAACGAGGAGCCGATCGTCAGCATCTACACCGACCCCGAGATGCAGGGAACCAAGGTCCAGCTCTTCATCAAACGCCCGGCCTTCCCCTCGGCTCTGGCCAATACGGTAAGCTGGGAAGCCGCCAACGTCATCGAATCCTACATCACCGTCATGGAGAATGCCCGCCTGCAGGAGATCGCCATGCAGCCCGATGCGCCGTTCCTCGGAGCCGGCATGGGTTCGGGTGACGTCATCGGCGTCATCCCCACGCTCAACGCCACGGTCTTCATCGCCATGACCCAGGAGGGAAAACTCAACCGCGGATTCGAAACCCTCTACACCGAAATGGAGCGTATGCGCCGCTACGGATTCACCCAGGGTGAGTTCGAACGTGCCCAGGAGAACCTCATGCGTCAGGTCGAGCGCACCTACGCCAACCGCAATGACCGCCAGAACAGCTCGTTCGTACAGACGTACCTGAACAACTTCCAGAAGAACACCCCGATCCCCGATGCCGAAACCGAATGGCAGCTCGACAGCATGCTCGTCAAGATGATCAACGTCGAGATGGTCAACGCCTTTGCCCAGCAGACCGTCACCCCGACCAATCAGGTCATCATCGTCACGGCTCCCGAGAAGGAGGGGCTCGCTGCCCCCACGGCCGAGGAGCTGCTCGCAATCCGCGAGAAGGTCGCAGCCGCGGATGTGAAACCCTATGAAGACAACGTCGTCAAGGAGCCGCTGATCCCCGAAGGAACCCAGCTCAAGGGTTCGAAGGTGAAGAAAACCGTCGAGGATCCCCGCCTCGGAACCACCGAATGGACGCTCGCCAACGGCGTGAAGGTCGTCGTCAAGAAGACCGACTTCAAGGCCGACGAAGTGCTGATGAGCGCCGTGGCAAAAGGTGGTCTCTCGCGGCTCTCCGACGAGGAGTTCTACATGGGTGAGATGATGCCCGCCATCAACTCCATGTCGGGGGTCGGCAAGTTCTCCGCCACCGAGCTCAAGAAGCAACTCTCCGGAAAAACCGCCGGCGTGCAGCCCGCCGTCGGCAACTACTCCAGCACGATGAACGGTTCGGCGTCGCCCAAGGATGTCGAGACCATGCTCCAGTTGCTCTACCTCCACTTCTCGCAGCCCCGCTTCGACCGAAACGACTACGACAACCTCATCACAATGCTCCGTTCGCAACTCGCCAACGCCCAGTCGAGCCCCGACTTCCGGATGCAGGAGAAGACGCTGGAGACCATCTACGGAAACAACCCCCGCCGCCGGATGGTATCGAACGAGATTATCGACGGTTTCGATTTCGAGAAACTCCCCGCCATCTACGCCAAACTCTACCCCGGTGCCAACAGTTTCGTCTTCACGTTCGTCGGGAACATCGACCCCGAAGTGCTGAAACCCCTGGTCGAGAAGTACATCGGCTCGCTTCCCACGACCAAGAAGCCGATGACCTGGCAGGACGACAAGGCCGAGCCGGTCAAGGGTGCGATCACCGAAGATTTCCGCGTGGCGATGCAGCAGCCCAAAGTCTCGGTATGCTACTACTTCTCGGGCGAAATGCCCTACACGTTCCGCGACAAGCTCTCCCTGACGTTCCTGACCCAGGCGCTCAACTCCCGCTACCTGGAGTCGATCCGCGAGGAGAAGGGCGGAACCTACGGCGTACAGGTCGGCGGTTCGACGGATTACATCCCCAAGGAGAGCTACGACATGACCATTTCGTTCGACACCAACGAGCAGATGGCCGACGAACTCTGTGAAATCATCCTGCAGGAGATCCGCCAGATTGCCGAAAACGGCCCCAAGAGCGAGGATATAGAGAAGACCCGTGAATTCCTGCTCAAGAGTTGGCAGAACAGCCTCCAGAAGAACAACGGATGGCTCGGGTACATTCAGGCCAAGTACGGTTCCGGTCTCGACTACGTCGGAGAATACGAGCAGTCGCTCCGCGCACTGACCAATGCCGACGTACAGAAAATGGCCCAGAAGGTCCTGGCCGACGGCAATCTCGTGAAGGTCATCATGCGTCCCGAGAAGGCTGCAGAGGCTCCGGCCGAGAAATAGGCATCCGCCCCGCACCGGGTTCTACCCGGAGAAGGAGAGCGGCCGACACGTGTGTGTCGGCCGCTTTTTTGCGGCGCGCCCCTTTAAGAAGAAAGGGGTTCTGTGGGCGAAGGTGGCTTCAAGGGGTTTCCGATCCAGTTCTGCGCTTCGACCGTTGGATGCGGATTCACGCCGCGGAAACCATTCACGGGTTCAGCAGCCCACAAAACCGGTCTCTTAGACCGGTCGGTTTTTACGGCGCTTTTTGCCGATCCAAAAAGCGCCTTTTAAAAAGGGGTTTTGTGGGCGAGGGTATCAGTGAAGGGTTTCCGATCCGGTTCCGCGCTTCGACCCTCGTATGCGGGTAAAAGTTGCGGAAACCACGTGAGGTTCAGCAGCCCATAAATCCGGCTTCTTAAGCCGGCGGCCCGGGACTTCCCGGGCCGCCTCACCTTATTATCGATAAGCGCGGAAAAACGCTATTCGCCGCCTTCCATACCGCCCATCGGATCGTTCTTCACGGGAGGATTGAACGGATCGTACTCCGCATACCCGTTTTTGTATGCCCAACGAGCCAGTTCGTCGGCTTCAGCCTCCGTCAACAGATCCTCGGCCTTGAAGTCGAGGTCCTCCAGCCGGCTCACCGAAATCTGGTACTGCGCATAATCACGGCTGCCTCCGGTAAACGAACTCTCTCTCGAATAGATCGCATAGATACCCAGCACCGTACCGACCGCACCGTCCTTCGGAATCGGCTTCATGGCAAACTGCGAATAACCGCTCGTGCGAACCGAGTAAACACCCGGATCCGACGTATAAACGGCCGCATCGTTGTACGAAATCAGCACCGAACCATACAGACGCACGTTGTTAATGTTGTAGGCCCAATAGTACCAGGGGGCATTCTGCGGCGAGCCCGAGTCGGTCACTACCCACGTCGGGAAGGAGCTGTCATACGAACCGTTTTTCATGACGGGATTGACCACCTGATCCTGGTTCGGCACCCCGGCATAACGCACCTTGATGTTATTGAAACGCACCAAACGGCCCAATGCCTGCTCGCCCAGCGCCGTCTGATAGTTCGAGGCATCCACGTCGAGAATATCCGAATCATCCAGCTTGACCCGTTCGCCCGGGAAGACGCTCAGTTTCGCAATGTTCGGATTGTCCAGGTTCGAGTTCGCATAGAAGCGGTGATTTCCGCCCGCATTGTTCGAATCCGACGGTGCATCGCCGATCGAGAGCATCATCCGGTAGTTGCCCAGGTAGAGTCCGTCGAGGCGGACATAGACCCACTGGCTCTCCATCGTATTCAGATCGAGGTAGTAATCCAGGTAGAGACCGTTGTAGAGTTTCAACTCGATGGCCGCCGTACCGTCGTAGATGTACAGCGACTTGTAGATGTTACCCTGGCGGTCGCTGCTGATCACCTTGCCCTTGATGTAGTAGTTCGCAGCATCCGACCAGCCCCGCAGGCCGGGGAATTTCGTCTTGTCCTGCTCTTCGGACGTAAGCTCTCCGAACTTCACCGTCTGCGTCGTCTCCCAATCGCGGTTGGTACCCGTGCCCGAAATCGGTCCGAAGTAATCCTTCACCTCCTTGATCGTCACATGTTCGAGACCCAGGGCCGTCATGTCGGTGTCGGTATAGAGTTTCCGGGGCGCCGGGGTATCGAAATCGTTGTAGCAGCCTGCGGCCAACGCGCCGACAAGAACCGCCAAAGCTATTTTAAGATTTTTCATAATCGTGTGTCCTTCTCGGTTGTTAGAATCGTAAGTAGACATTCAGGAAATAGGTCGTGCCGAGCAGGTAGAAATACTTCGACGGGAAACGGCCGAAGACATAGTCTCCCGTGCCGGAAGCACGGACCTTGCTCATACGCATCTGCTCGTAACCGCCCGTGCGGATATTCTGGTCGTTGAGAATGTTCTTCACCTCCAGGCTGCAACCCAGCATGTAACGACCGAGGTACCAGTTCTTGCCCACGTTGGCGCTCAGCGTGAAGTATCCGCCGAACTCCTCCTGTGCCCGGAGCTCCTTGATCGAGTTGATCGCTCCGGCGATCACCTCCGCATCCGGATTCGCAGCCGAAATCTCGCTGGCAATCACATTCGTATAGTATTCCGAAGCCGTATTCGTGCGGTAGAACGGGTTCATCGACAGATAGAGACGGTCGTAGTAGTTCAGGTTCACCCCGGCAAACCAGCTGTTCGGGCCCTTGTAGTCCAAGCCTACGTTGATGGCCGTCTGCGGCGTGCTCTCCACGTGGTATCCCTTCCAGTTCACCTTGTCGCGCAGGACGATCTTGTCGACGTTGTCCACCGTCTGCACGAAGTCGGCGTTCGACGTGTAGGTGTAGTCACCCCAGCTGATCGCTCCGACGACCGAAATCCCGTTCCAGACCGGAATCGAAAGACCCAGTTCCACGCCGTAGTGCTCCTTGTCGATACCGCTCATCGCAAAGTTCGTGAACGAACTGCGCGTGTCGTCGTAGAACGAAATCACCTTCGACTGATCCTTGATCGTCGTGTAGTAACCCGACAGACGCGCCTTGATGTAGGGCAGGTTCAGATTGTAGGTCAGGTCCACGCCGAAGATCTTCTCGGCCTCCAGACCCGGCGTCGTGTTGTTGCGCGTACGCGGGGACACAAAGGCCGTATTGAACTTCGGAGCACGCTGCTCGATCATCGCATTGGCCTCCAGCGAGTGTGCGGACGAGAACTTGTAGCCCAACGAGATTTTGCCCTCGTAGGTCAGGTAGTCGAGTTTCTTCGAATCGCCCTTCGAATTGTCCGGGAACAGGCCCTTGCGCCACATACCCTCACGGTACATCTGCGAATAGCCGACCGATGCGCCGACGCCCAGCGAGAAACCGCCTTTCGCCCATGTGTAGTTCGCCCATGCCTCCGTTTCGAGCAGGTGGGCACGGTACCAGTAGCCGTACTTGTCTCCCTCGCGGGCAATCCGCGCGTGGCCCGTAGCCCAGTAGTAGTCCAGGTCGTTCTGGTAAGCCGTCTCGCTCGCCATGTCGCGCTCGGCGAACTTGTCGATGTCGTACCAGTAGTCGCCGCCCAGCAGATCCTTCACCTGCGAATAGTAGTCCGTGCGGTTCACGCGCAGGTTCGCACCACCTACGATCTTCATGTTGTTGCGCATGTTGTGCTGCACGTTCACGGCCAGGTTGTAGTCCAGCTGGTCGGTGTGGCGCTCCTCGATCATGTAGTTCGAACGCCGGCTGTCGCCCATCAGGTCCGTCAGCTCCGTATCGACGTACTGGTTCTTGTGGAAGAAGCCGTCATAATCCAGCATTCCGGTCCAGGCCTGGGCCGCCTGGATCGCACTCTGCGTGTAGAAATAGATCGTCTGATCGGTCGTCGTTCCCGGCAGTATCTGCGTGAAGTCCGACGACGGCATGTAACGGTAGTAGTCCCCGCGCGGGTCCGAACCGCCGTTCCACGTCAGCGCCGAATAGCCGTTCTTGCCGAAACGAAGCGACGTCGCAGCATTCAGGCGCGTGTTCTCCGACATGTCCCACGTGTAGTTCAGCATCACGATCGGCTCGTGCGTGTTGCGTACGCGCGAGTTGCGGAGCTTCCCGGCCTGGTAACCCACGTTCGGGTTGTAGTAGTTGTTGCCGAACAGGGCGTAGGCCTCGTCGGTCGAAGCCTGCTGCGCTCCTCGCTCCGCGGGCGATGCCAGCAGCGTCAGCGCCAGACGATGGTCCGTACCGAAGAGCTTCTCCACCGAAGCAAAATAGGCATACGAGTTGTAGTAAACCCCGTCCACGTAGCCGTTGCCGCCCTGGCGTGTGCCGATCGAGAAGGCGTAAGACCAGCCGTTGTCCAGCTGACCCGATCCGTAGGAGATCATCGCCCGGAAGCGG
The DNA here is from genome assembly GCF_963931675.1 of uncultured Alistipes sp. Lineage (NCBI taxonomy): Bacteria > Pseudomonadati > Bacteroidota > Bacteroidia > Bacteroidales > Rikenellaceae > Alistipes > uncultured Alistipes sp. The sequence continues at coordinate 3,227,827 of NZ_OZ007039.1, forward strand.
TACATCTGGTTGGCGTTCGACACGCTGACGCGGAAGCCCTTGCGAACCTGCGACGCCCGGGCATTGACGTTCGTCATGCCGCCGATGCCGCCGATGCCGAAATCCGCCATTTCGAGTCCCGTATAGTTCTCCTGGTTGCGCGTGGCATCGTTCAGACCGCTCCACAGCGACCACGGCCCGTAACCCGTCATGGCATCGTTGAAGCGGATGCCGTTCAGGTAGATGTCCGAATACTGCGAGTCGTAACCCCGGACGTTGAAACGCATCTCGCTGAAACGGTACGACGCAATGTTGTTGAACAGGTCCTTCGACGACGACAGCGACGACGGCAGAGCCTGCGTATCCGACGACGACGAGTCGCTGTCGAACTCCGCGAAGATCGCATCATCGAAAAATGCCGTGTTCGTGGGGCCCTCTGGAACCAGAATGACCTGTTTGAGGTCCTGGACATGCTCCGTACCCACACGGACCATGATCTCCTGCATCTCGAAATCCGGAGTCGAGAATTGCAGCGTATAGCTGCCTGCGGGAAGATTCTCCAACGTAAAGTAACCGTCGTTGTCGGTCATGACCTTCACGCCCAGCGACTCGATCTTCACCTCGACGTTGTTCAGGGCCACGCGTCCGTTGCGCGAAACCACCTTGCCGCGAACGCCCCCGCCCTGTGCATAGGACGCAAAACTTACGGCCGTGAACAGCAGAATAAGTAGAGTTTTCAGTTTCATACAAATATTGTTAGCGTGTTATTTGCCAATGTAGATATAGACCGGGAAGTGGTCGCTGAAACCGCCCTGGAAGTCGTTGCCCACGAACGTCCGCAACGGATAACCCTTGTACTGGCCCTCCTTCTGGAACATGTACGGACGGTGGAAGATTCCGCCGTAGAACTTCGATTTCCCGACCGGCTGAATCTTCAGCGATCCGGTCGATCCCGTGGCGAGGTTCTCCGAGACGACGATGTTGTCGAACAGGTTCCACTCGTCGCGGTAGGCCAGCGTCCCGTAACCGGCCTTGAGCAGGGCGATGAACGGGTTGAACATGTCGCCCTTCTGCACCTCCTTGATCTTGCCCTTGGCGCGCAGTCCCTCGACGATGCTCTTGTCCGTGGCATCGTCGTTCAGGTCGCCCATCACCACCACTTTCGTTGCGGGGTTCTTCGCCATGACCGAGTCGACGATGTGCTTCACCTGACGGGCAGCCTCCTCGCGTTTGGGCGACGAAGCCTCCTTGCCGCCCAGGCGCGACGGCCAGTGGTTGACCACGAAGAAGAAGGGCTCGCCTTCGATCGTGCCCCACATCGTCACGAAATCACGCGTCTTGAAGTCCGGCATCCCCGGCATCACGAACGGATGGGCCTTGCTGCCCTCCAGCTTGAAGACATCCGGACGATAGAAGAAGGCGACGTCCACACCGCGCGCATCGGGCGAATCGTAGTGAACGATCCGGTAGTTGCCGTGGGCGAGTTTCGGCTGTGCGATCACATCCTCCATCACCGAACGGTTCTCGATCTCCGAGACGCCGATCACCACGGGGAAATCCTTGTCCTCGGCGGCCAGGTCGAACAATACCCGTTCGAGGTTGGCGAGTTTCTTGCCGTACTTGACCGAATTCCACTGCTTCGGCCCCTCGGGCGTGAACTCCTCATCCTTCACCCCCGGATCGTTGATCGTGTCGAAGAGGTTCTCGAAGTTGTAGAAGACCACTTTATAGGGCTTCTGCGCAAAGCACGCCACCGCGATCAACACGGCAATCAGTCCTGTCAAAAGGTTTTTCTTCATAAAGGCTTTTAAGGTTTTAATGAACTATCTTGCTGTCAGTTTATTGCCAGTCCGGGCCATTGTGCGATGTCGGGCTCGCGGCTCTTCAGCTCGTCGGCCACCGCCGGATCGAGGTTTTCGAAGAAGGTGAAGCCCGTCCGCTCCTCGACCTCCCGGACCGTGCAGGCCGCCTCGCGGAGCGACATCTCACCACCGGACCGGTCGTTCGGGAAGATAAACCCGATGGCCTGCAACTCGTCGGCCGAGAACTCCCAGATCTGGCGGTTCTCGTTCTGGTCGCGCTTCTGCTTCAGGAGCACCTTCCAGCATTTCGAGGGTACACTCACGCCGGAGACCTGTGCCGATCCCGGGATAGTCCCCGTCACGACGAACAGCGTGTCGTAACGCATCCTGGTGACCGTCGTGGGGGCCCAGGCCCGTATCTTGTCTTCGAGCGTCACCCAACTGCCGCCGTTGAAGTCGTAGTTCTGGGGCATGATGTTCGTGGAGTAGAAGGTCATCGCGTTGGTTTCGTCCGTATTGTAGCGGTCGGCCGAGGGGCACTGGTGGCCACGGGCATAACCGCGGCCGTATGTATTCCGGACATCGTACTGCAGGCTGCGGTCGATGACGGGCAGCTGGTCGTTGGGATCGTATGCCCAGGCATCCGTCCGGCCCGAATTGGGCGAGGTATAGCAGCCGTGCAACGGGTAGGCGACCCACAGCGCCACGCGGCTCTTCGTATCGTAGCAGATCGAGAAGTTGCGCCGATAGCCGCCCGTAAGGTACCTGTTCGTGCCGCGCAGCGTCGTATAGTAGGTTTTGTAGATATAACTGGATCCCTGTCTGTAAGCGGGTTGTTCGCCCCAGGGACGTTGGTATTCCGGATTCTGCGAGGCGGGCATCTGCCACATCGTCAGCAGGGCGGTATAACCGTTCGAGAAGGTCACGGTAATCTCTGCCGCACGGTATTGGCCGGAGGTGTTCTCCCCGATGGAGAGGGTGAGGGATTCTCCGACGCTTGCGGCCGCCACCGCAGTATTGGAAGGGAACGAGCACCAGTTTCCGTCGCTCTCCGCGAGGGAGATCGTCGCCACGAAGGAGGTCCCGGCGGGGCCTTGCGTGGTCAAGGTGTTCGTTGTAGCGGAACAATTCACGGTCGCTGCAGCCAGCGCGGCGGCATTTTCCGCCGCATCGTCATCGTCGCTGCATCCCGCGAAGAGGACAAGCAGGGCCGCAAGAATCAAAATCGGCCGGACTGTCGTCTTGAAAAACTCGAAAAACATCCAAAAAGCGTCAAAAATGGGGCATTGGAGCCCTTACAGGTAGATATTTTAGAAACCAAACTCTTGACGGGATATTTTTCAATACCCCGCCAAGAGTGGTTGGTTTATAAGTCGGTTTCCTCGACTGTTAGATTATTCAGCCGGATTGATGGCAATCGACTTGATATACATAGCCTTCTCCGTATTCGTCAGTTCGATCACAATCTCTCCCGATACCGGCGATGAGGGAGTAAATGTATAATCCGTAGCATTCAAGACAAGGCTTTGAGTTTCACCAATCTGGGTTCCGCCCACTTTCACAGCCAACTTACCGTCTCCGCCACTTCCAATAGAAGCGTTGACAACAATCTTCACAATCGATCCGGTATAGTCAGAGGTTGTAAGGGTATAGGATTTTACAGGTTTAGAACTTGATCCGAATTGAACTCCTTTTCCATTATTCGAATCCCAACCGATATAAGTAGCATTAGGATAAGTCCAGTTCATTGCAGGAGTACCACAGTTTTCTGCCGTTCCTGCACTTGTGGAAATCACGCCTGACGCCAGCGTCCAGAGATAAGCCGGGCCTTCGTCGCCGGTCGGTTTTGCCAACTGCTTCAGCTTTACGGTAGCCTGAGCGACAGCCTCACCGCCTTCCGAAGCAGCCGCATAGATCGTCAGCGTAGCTTCACGAGCTGCTCCCTCATTAGCCGCAGCCGTTACCGCTACCGAGCTGCCCGAAATCTCACCCGAAGGTACCGAGAAACCTGCACCGTCGACCTTCGCATAAACCTTGTTGGCTCCAAGGTTGCCGGCCGTAAAGGCTACATTGATCGTCTCTCCGTCTGCCTTGAACGAAGCAGGTGCCGTAGCTTTGATATACGGGGTCGTCGAGTTCACCGTAATTTCATACGGGAAAACCTTGATACGAGTGATGGCTCCATCTCCCGATACGGATTTACCGACAGCATATCCCTTGACGACAACCGGGAGGTCCAGCACCGAAGCATTCGGCGTATAATACTGAATCGATCCCTGAATATCGGATACTCCATCAAACATCAGATTATAGTAAGAGTCATCCTTGACAATGGTACCCGTCAACTCGATAGCTTTGCAAGTAACATTGTTCAGGTAATTGCGAACATCCTCAACCGAATATTCGGTAAACTCATACGTCCAGGCATTCCCCGAAGAGACCTTCGTAATCGTAGCATCCTTCGTGCTGAACTGCGGCGTGTTATCCGGAGCCTTGAAAATCGTCACGGGACCCGAAATGTCGATATTGTCACCAACAGCAAATTCGTTCGAGCCATAAACCAACATGGCACCCGTCTGATCGGCAATCATAAAGGCTTTATCGCTGCGGGTTACCACCGTAACATTTTTCAACTCAAAAGTGCCTTCTTCCGTAATCTTGCTGATCGTAGTCGCCGAGGACTCCACCTCGAAGAGCGGTTCCGTCATACCCTTCAGGTCGTTGGCATTGTTAGGCGAAAGCGTCGGCTTCTGCTTATCGAACGATACACAGCCTTTGATGTAACCGGCGTTTGAAGGAATCGTCTCGTTCTTGGCCCAGGTTGCAGAATAGCTGTTAAACGACAGCGTAATGATCGAACCGTCCGGAGTCTGGAACGATTGATTCGCATAATCTTTACCATTCCCATTATAATAAGCCTGGCCACGGATTGCCTCTACAGGCTGCGAATAGATCTGGACATACTGCGACTGATAGTTGATCAGGTCAGCTACATTGGCCACCGTAATAGGCTCAGGCATATTGCCGCTCTCGCTGACAATTTCGATTGCCGGATCCGTAAGATCGGAGAAATCAACCTGATACTGCACATCGTTGTAACGCTGTGCAATACCGCCCTTGAGATCGAGCGATACGATCGATCCTTGCGGAAGGTTATAATCCGTATCTCTATTATTACCGATGTAACCGTCAAAGCGGACCAACAGACCGGCACCCGGTTCCGTCGTATTGTCGGCAATCATGATCTGGTGGTTGTTGATGTTTTCGCCCTCGTAATCCGATACGACAATACCCGTCACAACCGTGGATGCGCTCACGGCCTGGCCGTCAAATGTCAGCGTTTCACGAATCTGTTTTACATTGGTCTTCACCTCCGTCGAGCCATCTTCGTTCTGCATGATCGTGATCGTCACCTTGTCCTGGAGAGGAATCCCCTCAAACGAACCCGCCGTCGTTACCGTGGCCGTAATCGTACGCTCGGCCTCCCGAGATCCCAACTCGAATTTCAACGACGTAGTACCTCTGCCGCCCGTTGCCGGTACAGCCTCACAGTCGGCAACGTCGTCCCCGCTGAACGTTACCGTCCAGTCACCCGAGGATTCGATCGTCACGGCTTCCGTCTCACCACCCTCCAACGCTACGGCAACCGTCGCGGTCTTGCTGCCGCCGTTCACCGTGATCGACGGAATACCGCCGCCATCATCCGAATCATCGTCCGAACATCCGGTAAAGGCCGCTACGGTCAATACCGAAAAGAACAATGTCTTCCACAAATTAACTTTTTTCATAAAAGTGAGTATTAGTTAAAAAAACTGTAGCCAATCCTATTTTTTTAAAAAATTGTAATTACATAACACCGATTGGGTCCTCAAAGGTAAAATTATTTCCCGAATTTGCAAAAAATTGTAACAATCTTTTCATATAAATCCGGAACTTCCGAACACTTACCGGATCCGGTCCGCACTCCGGACCAGCACTTCGTCCCGGAAAATAGCCCGCGAAGCCAACCAGGCAAACAGCAGACTTACAACGGGTAATACAATGGATATGCCAACCCCGTGCGTCGAAAACGACAATTCCGAAACGACCCGGCTGCCCAAATAGTAATAAATGCCCTCCATCACCGCACTCCCGACCAGCAGCACCATCTCAGCCACGCACAGCCGGATCTGAAGCAGACGCCGCCGGTACAGAAAAACCGTGACCAACGGCAACAGCGCCGCCGCCGAAAGCAGGATCCCCAGATAAACCGCCGGCTGGAGCACCTCGCCTCCCGCATCCTTCAGTGCAAAGGCGTAGAGCCCGAACTCCTCGCCTCCGCCCCCGAACCATGCCAGACGCGAAAATAACGTGACGGCCATCAAGGCCGTAATAATCAACAGATAAAGGCTTTGAATTCGTTGTATCATCGTTTACAGGGTTTTGTCGATCAGGTATTTGTTGCGGTCCGTGGAGTTGCGGTTGATCAGCTCGCCCAGGAAGCCCGCCAAAAACAGCTGCACGCCCAGAATCACGGCCAGAATGGCCAGATAGAACAGCGGTTGGTCCGTCACCCCCCGCAACGGAAGCCCGTGGAACTGTTTCCACAGCTTCTCGCAGATCAGCCAGCACGTCGTGCCTCCACCCAGAAGGAACATCACCGTCCCCAGTCCGCCGAAAAAGTACATCGGCGACCGCCCGAAATGCGTCATGAACATCACCGAAATCAGGTCCAGATACCCTTTCACGGTGCGTTCCAGCCCGAATTTCGAGTGTCCGTACTTGCGGGCATGGTGTTCGACGACCTTCTCGCCGATGCGTCGGAATCCGGCCTGTTTGGCCAGGATCGGAATGAAGCGGTGCATCTCGCCGTAGACCTCGATCGACTTCACGACCTTGCGCCGGTAGGCTTTCAGGCCGCAGTTGAAGTCGTGGAGCCGGATGCCCGAGGCCCGGCGCGCCGTCCAGTTGAAGAATTTGCTCGGCCACCGCTTCCCGATCGGGTCGTAGCGCTTCTTCTTCCAGCCCGAAACAAGGTCGTAGCCCTCGTCGAGGATCATCCGCCGCAGGGCCGGGATCTCGTCCGGCGAATCCTGCAGGTCGGCATCCATCGTGAAGACCACCTCGCCCCCGGCCGCCGCAAAACCGCAGTACAGGGCCGCGGATTTCCCGTAGTTGCGGCTGAAGCGGATGCCCCGGATCGCCGGGTAGCGCGGTTTGAGCTGCTCGACCGTCGCCCACGAATTGTCCGACGAGCCGTCGTCCACGAAGATCAGCTCGTAGCTCAGGGCATTCGCGCGGGCCACGCGGTCGATCCACGCCGCCAGTTCCGGCAACGACTCCTCCTCGTTATAGAGCGGTACGACGACCGAAATGTCCAGTTTTTCCATCCTGCGAATCACTCGTTACCCGGCTCTCCGAACGGCCGGGGTGCCCGGGAAAGGACGCCCGCGATAATCAGGCCGAACACGGCGCCGAACAGCAGGCTGCTGAAAATTCCGCCCCAGAGCGTCTGCAGCACCGACGGTACGGGTGCCGTCTGCAGTTGTTCCATGCTCTGCGCGAAAAGGCCCTCCATCGAGGCCGGGATCCCTCCGCTGCCCGCAACGATCCTCTCCACGGCGGCAATCAGCCGGTCGACATACGCGGAGTAGCCCACCGCCACATGGAGGTAGAGCGCCTGCACGGCCCCGACGATGATCCCGGCAAGTCCCGACACGGCAAGCACGGACGTATAACCCTGCATGAAGGAGAATCCCTCTTCGGCCGTACAGAGTGCCGAACGGCTGCGCGCGAAACGGTGCAGCAGATAATAGTGCGCGACCACCACGGCGATCCACTCCACGAGATAGAGCATATAAAGGCCCGCCCGCCCCGCAAGCGTGATCTGATTCTCCACGACAAACGATACGGCAAGCAACACTCCGAGGATAGCCCCGGCCTTCGCAGCATCGTTCCAGAAATTGTTCCTGTTCATCTTTTTATCGCGTTCCTTAAACGTTTCCTGTTGTCCTATTGCAATTCGCCCCTGCCCTCGCGGAGAATTTCCGGCTCATCGCCCGTGAGATCCACCACCGTCGTGGGGACATTGTCTCCCATCCCGCCGTCGATGACCAGCGAGACCTCGCGGCCGTAGCGCTCCTCGATCAGTTCCGGGTCGGTCGTATATTCGACCACCTCGTCGTCATCCTTGACCGAGGCCGTGACCATCGGGCACCCCAGCGCCTCGACCACCGCCCGCGCCACCGGATGGGCCGGAATGCGGATTCCGATCGTGCGGCGACGCTCCAGCGCCTTGTCCGGCACCCGCGACGAGGCCGGCAGGATGAAGGTAAAGGGGCCCGGGAGGTTGCGTTTCAGAATCCGGAAGGCCGCATTGTCCACCCGACAATATTCGGCCACCCCGGCAATGTCGTCGAAAACCACGGTCAGCGGCGCGTCACTGCGCCCGCGCAGGCGACGCAGCCGGTCCACGGCCTTGGCCGAGCGCAGCGAACATCCGAACGCATAGACGCTGTCGGTGGGATAAATCACGATCCCGTCGCGCTCCAGGGCCTCAACGACCCGCGTCAATTCCCTTTCCGAAGGGTTCTGTCCGTATATCTTTACCAACATGGGATCGCAAATATACGAAAAATACCGATATTTTATCCGGTTATTTGATTTTCCGGCGGTTCAATTCCGCACTATAGGCCCGGGCATTGCGGTTGTGTTCGCTCAGCGTCCGCGCAAAGTTGTGGTACCCGTCGAAGGTCGGACGCGCGCAGAAGAAGATATAGTCGTGCTCCTCGAAGTCGAGCACCGCCTCGATGGCATTCTTCCCCGGCATACAGATCGGCGAGGGCGGAAGGCCCTTATTTATATAGGTATTGTAGGGAGACGGGTATTTCAGGTGCTTGTAGAGGATGCGCCGCAGCCCGAAATCCTGCATGGCATACTTTACCGTCGGGTCGGCCTGCAACGGAATGCCGCGCCGCAGGCGGTTGACATAGACACCAGCGATCCGGGGCATCTCGTCCGTCTTGCGCGTCTCCTCGTAGACGATCGATGCCAGGGTCATCACCTCCAGGCGGCTCAAACCGCTCCGCTGGCGTTTGGCATCCCGTTCCGGGGTCCAGAAACGGTCGTATTCGCGCTTCATGCGCCGCACGAACTCCTCGGGCGACACCGTCCAGTAGCATTCGTAGGTGTCGGGGAGGAACATCGAGAAGAGCGTCACGCTGTCGAAGCCCGCCTCGGCGGCCAGCTCCCGCGAGGTCAGCGCCGCGGCGAACGACGCCGAATCGGCATCAAGCTGCCACGACAGCCGCCGGGCCAGTTGGGCCGGGGTCCGGACGTTCTGGATCGTTACCCGCACGGGCGTCTGCATCCCGAGCTTGAGCATCCGCACGACCTCGATGACGTTCATCCCGGGGCGCAGGAGGTAGTGCCCGGGCTTGAAGCTCCCGGCCAGGTCGAGGCGCCGGGCGTAGGCCCGGAAAGCGGCATGGTGCCGGATCCGGGGCATCAGCGAATCGGTCAGCGTTTCGTAGGAGGCACGCGAACTCACGAAAAGTTCGGACTCCTGCCCGACGGCGCGGCCCTTGAACTGCACGATCAGCAGCACGGCGGCCGCAGCCCCCAGGACGACACACGCCAGAAAGATCCGGAGCAAAGTTTTTTTACGCATTTCGCCATTTTTTTTGCAAAGATAGGAAAATATTCCTACTTTTGCACCCCGGGTGAGTCTTACACGACCAGCTCCCGCAGAATCCCCCAGGCGAGGAATCGAGCAAGGGTATGCGGTCGTAGCGGTGCGATGCAAGTAGCTCACCCTTTTTTTGTGCCTTGCGGCGTCCGGACAGAATCCGGGCGCCGTTTTTCGTGAGAGGTGTGGGGGGGCTTTTTCGGGAGCAGGAGGTGCGACGGAGGGGGTTGCCCGGGCGTTTTTTCCGCAAGGGAAGGGGCTATCCAGGCACCTTTTCCGGGCAGGCAGCAGGCGGGGTCACACCCGGGACTGTACGGCACGCCGGGCCCGATCGGCCGCCTCGCGGGCCTGCAGCAGCGGCAGGTGCCGCTTGACATGGATCCAAAGCATCCGCAGAAAACCCAGCGCCAGGGGCTCGTCGTAGACCATGCGGCGCATCCAGCGGCAGGCCCACCAGCGGCGCAGCCGGAACCAGATGCCGGGCAGCCGTCGTCCGGGAACCGGGCCCGAAAACGGAGGATGCAGGACGGCTTCCAGTATCCGGCGTTCGAGCCGGGGGTCCCGACGGACCGGCGGAAGGAGATCGGCATCAAGCCCCAGGAAGCCGATGCAGACCCCCTGGAAACCATCGACGAAGGAGTGCATCCCCGACTTCCGGACGGCAGACTGCACGACCGGCCAGTCGATGCGGTCGTGGCAGGCCGCGACGAATCGCATCCAGTCGGCGAAGTGCCGCAGGCCGATGGCGCCCCCCGCGAAGTGTCCGGCAGCGTGGCGCAGCAGGAAGAGGGCATTGAAGGTCGCCGGAGGAAGGTAAACCCGTGTATCCCCCACTTCTACAAACTCCCCGGGGTGTGCGGCAAGGCGCTTGAGCAGCCGTTCGAGACGGCGGTTCGAGGCGCAGGTGCGCGTATTGAGGAAATCGTAGTGGTTTTCGACGGGAATATCGTCGAGCCGGAAGGTCGTGTGGTGCTCCTTCTGCGTGTCGACCTCGATGCCCAGCTCCCGGGCGAGGGCCGCATCGCCCCCGGGCTGGTGCCCGAAGAGCCAGATGTCGACATCCCCGCACGGGCGGTGCTCCGGAACCGGATAGCAGCGGCTCAGCCCGCACCCCTTGAGCAGCATCATCGGAATGCCGTGCCGGGCATAGAACGCCGCCAGACGGGCGACGGCCCGGTACTGCCGCCGCCAGCGCCGCTCGACCCGCACGGTCTCGAACGCCCACCGAAGGCGCAGCGCCTTCGGAGGCTGCTGCTCCGCGGGAAGCCGCTCCAGCACCTCCCAGAGCAGGGCCAGGACCCCCTGTTGCGCCGCCAGCCCGTAGAGCCGCTCCCAGGCGGCGGCATCGCACGCCGCCAGCCGCCGGGAATCCTCGGGAGACCCCCACAAGGCCCGGCGCAGCAATTGAATCAAAAGGTTTTCCGGATCGTTCTTTTCCATGTCGGGATTCGGGACCCGCCCCACCGGCTCCCGGTTTCGGGGCCCGGACAGCGGCATTCCGGGAGCTGCACTCCGCAAGAACCGCGCCCGAACCTCACGATCTTCCGGGAAAACGACAAATATTTCCCCAATCGGAAATAAAAAGCTATCTTTGTTCGATTGAAAAAACACACTATGAAAGGTATCGTCCTGGCCGGAGGCGCCGGCACCCGTCTATATCCCATCACCAAGGGCGTGAGCAAACAGCTCCTCCCGATTTACGACAAGCCGATGGTCTACTACCCCATTTCGGTGCTGATGCTGGCCGGGATCCGCGACATCCTGCTGATCTCGACCCCCACGGACCTCCCGGGATTCCAGCGCCTGCTGGGCGACGGGTCCGATTTCGGCGTGCGGATGAGCTACGCCGAGCAGCCCTCGCCCGACGGACTGGCCCAGGCCTTTCTGATCGGGGAGGAGTTCATCGGAAAGGATCCGGTCTGCCTGATCCTCGGCGACAACATCTTCCACGGTTCCGGGTTCACGGGAATACTCCGCGAGGCCGTCCGCACAGCCGAGGAGGAGTCCAAGGCCACCGTCTTCGGCTACCGCGTCGAGGACCCCGAGCGCTACGGAGTCGCCGAATTCGATGCCGCCGGAAACTGCCTCTCCATCGAGGAAAAACCCGAAAAGCCCAAATCCAACTACGCCGTCGTAGGGCTCTACTTCTATCCCAACAAGGTCGTCGAGGTGGCCAGGAGCATCAGGCCTTCGGCCCGCGGCGAACTGGAGATCACCTCCGTGAACCAGGCCTTCCTCCACGACGGTGAACTCAAGGTCCAGACCCTGCAGCGCGGATTCGCCTGGCTCGACACCGGCACGCACGACTCGCTGGCCGAAGCCTCGATCTTCGTCGAGGTGATCGAGAAGCGGCAGGGGCTGAAGATCGCCTGTCTGGAAGGAATCGCCTACCACAACGGCTGGATCCCGGCCGGGAAGGTCCGCGAAGTCGCCCGCCCGATGCTCAAGAACCAGTACGGACAGTACCTGTTGAAACTCATCGACGAAAAATAAGACGAAAACAATCCGCATGAACGTTCTGAAAACCGATATAGAAGGGGTCGTCATCATTGAACCCCGCATCTTCCGCGATGACCGCGGCTACTTCTTCGAGTCGTTCTCGCAGCGCGAGTTTCAGGAGAAGGTTTGCAATACGGTTTTTGTCCAGGACAACGAGAGCAAATCGAGTTACGGCGTGCTCCGCGGGCTGCATTTCCAGAAACCGCCCCATGCGCAGTCGAAACTCGTCCGCGTCATCAAGGGGGCCGTGCTGGACGTCGCCGTCGATATACGCCGCGGGTCCCCCACCTTCGGACAGCATGTCGCCGTGGAGCTCTCGGGCGACAACCACCGCCAACTCTTCATCCCCCGGGGATTCGCACACGGATTCAGCGTCCTGACCGACGAGGTGGTATTCCAGTACAAGTGCGACAACTTCTACGCCCCGCAGTCGGAAGGCGCCCTGGCCTGGAACGACCCCGATCTGGCAATCGACTGGCGGATCCCGGCCGACAAGCTCCTCCTCTCGGAGAAGGACCGGCATCACTGCCGCCTGCGCGATGCCGAATGGCTCTTCGATTACCGCGAAAAACGCTATTAAACGATGAACATACTTGTCACAGGGGCCAACGGACAATTGGGACGCGAGATGCAGCGCCTCGGAGCCGTCTCACCCAACAATTACCTCTTCACGGATGTCGCCGAACTCGACATCACGGATGCCGCCGCCGTGCGTGCGTGCGTCGCGGAGCACGGCATCGACGCCATCGTCAACTGCGCGGCCTACACCAACGTCGAACGGGCCGAGGAGGACGAGGCGGCCGCCGATCTCCTGAACCGCCAGGCCGTGGAGAACCTCGCCCGGGCCGCAGCCGAAGCCGGAGCCCTGCTGGTTCACGTATCGACGGACTACGTATTCGACGGCCGGGCCTCGGAACCCTACACCGAGGAGTCACCGACAGCGCCGCTCGGAGCCTACGGACGCACGAAACGAGCCGGAGAGGAGGCCGTGGTGAAGGCCGGCTGCCGCTACCTGATCCTGCGCACGGCCTGGCTCTACTCCGAATACGGGAACAACTTCCTGAAGACCATGCTCCGCCTCACGGCCGAACGCGAATCGCTGAACGTGGTCTTCGACCAGGTGGGGACCCCGACCTACGCCGGAGACCTCGCCCTGGCGATCTTCTCGATCCTCGAAGGGGGCCTCGACCGCGGGAACGAAGGCATTTACCACTTCTCGGACGAGGGCGTCTGCTCGTGGTACGACTTCGCCGTGGAGATCGCCCGGGCCACGGGCCGCAACCGGTGCCGGATCGCACCCTGCCGCACCGCGGAGTATCCCACCAAAGCCCCCCGCCCGGCCTACTCGGTGCTCGACAAAAGCAAACTCAAACAAACGTTCGGCATCGAGATCCCCCACTGGCGCGAATCGATGTTCTACTGTCTGAAACGACTCCAAAGAGAGAACGCATGAAAAGGAACATTCTGATTACGGGAGGTGCCGGATTCATCGGCTCGCACGTCGTGCGGCTCTTCGTCACGAAGTATCCCGACTACCGGATCGTCAACCTCGACAAACTGACCTACGCCGGCAATCTGGCCAACCTTTGCGATATTGAGCAGCGGCCGAACTACACCTTCATCAAGGGCGATATTTGCGACTACGAGGCCCTGCAAGCGCTGATGGCACAGTACGAAATCGACGGCATCATCCATCTGGCGGCCGAGAGCCATGTCGACCGTTCGATCCGCGACCCGTTCACCTTCGCGCGGACCAACGTCCTGGGGACGCTCTCGCTGCTGCAGGCTGCCCGGGGGTACTGGGAGTCGCGGCCCGAAGGCTATGCGGGGAAGCTCTTCTACCACATCTCGACCGACGAGGTCTACGGAGCCCTGGAACTGACGCATCCCGAAGGGGTCGAGCCTCCGTTCACGACCACCGCCTCGTCGTCGGAGCACCACCTGGCCTACGGCACCGACTTCTTCTACGAAACCACGAAGTACAACCCCCACAGCCCCTATTCGGCCTCGAAGGCGTCGAGCGACCATTTCGTGCGTGCATACCACGACACCTACGGAATGCCGACCCTCGTGACCAACTGTTCGAACAACTACGGCCCCTATCAGTTCCCGGAGAAGTTGATTCCGCTCTTTATCAACAACATCCGCCATCGCAAGCCGCTGCCTGTCTACGGCCGCGGCGAGAACGTCCGCGACTGGCTGTTCGTGGAGGATCACGCCCGGGCGATCGACCTGATTTTCCACCGCGGAAAGGCGGCCGAAACCTACAACATCGGCGGCTTCAACGAGTGGAAGAACATCGACCTGATCAAAGTCGTCATCCGCACGGTGGATCGTCTGCTCGGACGCCAGGAGGGTGAAGACCTGGATCTGATCACCTACGTGACAGACCGTCCGGGGCATGACATGCGTTATGCGATCGATTCGTCGAAGTTGCAGCGCGAACTGGGCTGGGAGCCCTCGCTGCAGTTCGAGGAGGGGATTGAAAAGACCGTGCGCTGGTATCTGGACAATCAGGCGTGGATGGACAACATCACCTCGGGCGAATACGAGAAGTATTACGAGGAGATGTATCGGAATCGCTGAAAAAAACTCAGAAGGGCCTGGCCGAATAACAGGTCAAGACCGCACCGTCCCGGGAGGCGCGAAGAGGGAGGGGAGGTGGAGGAAAGAGGGAATCAGGAGAGACCCGAAGCGGTCGGAGGCCGGATCTCAAACACAAAAAGATCGTGGTAAAAACCACGATCTTTTTTTGGAATCAGACTACAAGCCTACTCGGCCGGCTCGGCAGCAGGAGCCTCCGCAGCAGCGGGATCGGCAGCCGGTACGGCCTGCGGAATCGCAGCCGGGATCTCGGTCTCAAGCTGCTCCTGCAGGGTCTTTGCGTCCTTGACAATCTCGGAGTTGCTCTCGGCAACCTTCGAACGGTCCATGGCCAGCGTGGCAACCAGGCTCAGCACGACAATGGCAATGGCCATCGCCCAGGTAAACTTCTCCAGGAAGTTCGTCGTCTCGCGCACACCCATCACCTGATTCGAAGCTCCGAAGTTCGCAGCCATCCCGCTCTTGGGGTTCTGCACCAGCACGGCGAGAATCACCAGAACACTCGCTACAAGGATCAGCGCAATGCAAATCGTGTATAACATATCCTCAAATTTTAATTATTGTTCTCCGTTTTGCGAATTAGCTCGGCAAAGTAAACACTTTTTTCGGGATTTCGCAAACTTAATTTGCGATAAATCGACAAGGCACGCTCCCGAAGCCCCTGGGCAAGATAGATTTCGGCCAACTCCTCGCTGACCAGTTCGTCCTCCTCGTCCCAGTCGGGCTGCAAACGGACCTCACCGTCGGGTTCGCCCTCCTCGGCCACGATCCGCAGATCGCGTTCCTGCAGGAAGGTGTCGATGATCTCCTCCGAGGAGCGCCGGAGCAGGTCCGCAGCATCCACGGTCTGCCGCCGCAACGAGCTCTCCGTGCGCCAGGGCGCCAGCAGCGTCACCACCGGGTCGGGCTCTCCCGTCACACGCTCGCGCAGCACCCGCAGCGGTACGAACCACGGCGTCGCAGCCACGGCCGCGTCGAGTTCCGCCCGCGAAAGCCCCTCCGGTCCGGTTCCCCCGGCCGAAGCCGCCACCGCATCCGGAAGTGCACGCCCCGCCGCCGCGGAGATCAGTTCGTGTTTCAGATCCCCCATGCCGCTACCAGTTGGAGGCCGAAGCCTGGAAAATATCGGTTACGATCTTGTCCACGATCTCGGGGATAAGCGTACCCTCAACCTCGGTCAGCAGCTGCGTCGACTCGTAGTCCTCGTAAGCCGAGAAGGTGCGGTTGAACGACGCCTTCTCGTCCAGGGCGTTCGTGAAGCGCACCTTGACCGTAATCGTCAGGCGGTTCAGCAGCGCGTAGTCGTCACTCGACACCGAAGCCGTCGTCGAGGTGTAGTTGGTGATCTCGCCCTCGAAGGCGAAATCGCCCCCTTCGTCGACCTGCATCAGCCGCGTGCGGCGCGAGAACATGTCCACAAGGGCTTCCGTGAGCGTCGAGCTCAGGATCGGCGAGACCATCGTGGCGTTGTTCGGGAAGTAGGCCACCGAGAAGGTTCTGGCGTCGGGCGGAATCGAGGCCCCCGACAGCGAGTATTTGATCGACACGCCGCAGGCCGTCAGCAGAGACAACCCCAACGCGGCAACCGTGAGTTTCAAACCCTTTCTTTTCAACATTTCTTATATCATTTCCTGGCAAGTCAGACATCCTCGATGCCCAGCTCCTTGATCTTCCGGTATAATGTCCGCTCCGACATGAACAGCTCCGCGGCAGCCTCCCTGCGGCGTCCGTTGTTGCGCTTCAGCGCCCGGATGATCTGCTCACGCTGCACGTCCGCCTTGGTCTTCTCACGCGGAGGCTCGTCGGTCACCTCCTCGCTCTCGGCATAGACCGGGGCCGCCGGGTGTTCATAAACCGGGGTTGCGGGCTGCCCGAACGACGGCCCCGCCGGCTGCCCGTAGGCCCCCGGGGTCTGGACCGCAGGGACGTAACGCCCCTGCGTCGCGGTCGGCAGCAACGCCCGGATGTCGTGCGGCGGCTCCGCAGCCACCCCGCCGCCCCGCATCAGCTCCGCCATCATGCGCTTCAGGTCGTTGATGTCGGCCCGCATGTCGAAGAGCACCTTGTAGAGCAATTCCCGTTCCGTGGACATCGTGTTGTCGTCCATCCGGGGCGCTCCCGGGGCAGCCATCGCCGTCCCGCCCTCCTGCGGCGGAAGGTATTTCGACAGCACCTCGGGGGTGATGACCCGCACCTGCTCGATGGCCGAAATCTGCTCCGCCACGTTCTTCAGCTGCCGGATGTTGCCCCGCCAATAGTAGTTTTTCAGCATCTCGCGCGCCGCATCGTCGAGCGTCACGGCCGGCATCCGGTACTGCACGGCCACATCCGCCGCGAACTTGCGGAACAGCAGCGGAATATCCTCGGGACGTTCGCGCAGCGCCGGAACCGCAATGGGCACCGTGCCCAACCGATAGTAAAGGTCTTCGCGGAAACGCCCCGCCCTGATGGCGTCCGGGAGGTCGACGTTCGTGGCGGCAACCACCCGCACGTTGGTTTTCTGGACCTTCGACGAACCCACGCGGATGAACTCCCCGCTCTGCAGCACGCGAAGCAGGCGCGCCTGCGTCGAATGGGGCAGTTCGGCCACCTCGTCCAGGAAGATCGTCCCGCCATCGGCCTCCTCGAAGTAGCCCTTCCGGGCCTCCACGGCCCCCGTGAAGGCACCCTTCTCGTGTCCGAAAAGCTCGGAGTCGATCGTCCCCTCGGGGATCGCCGCACAGTTCACGGCGATATATTTGTTGTGCTTGCGCGCCGAGTAGGCGTGGATCACCTGCGGGAAGAACTCCTTGCCCACTCCGCTCTCGCCCGTCACCAGGACCGTCAGGTCCGTGGGCGCCACGCGCAGAGCAACCTCCAGCGCCCTGTCCAGCAACGGAGAGGTGCCGATGATGCCGAAGCGTTGTTTTACGGTCGTTATTTCTGTCATTTATCCTTGCGCGGATTATCCGTTCGCTCTATTCGGGTTGTGCCGAGGAGGCTCCGGAATCATCCGGAGTTGCTGTTTCCGAAGCCGCGGCTGCAGGCAGTTCGATATACTCCGTTTCGACCTGCTGCTCCCGGGCGTCGTTCCAGAGCCCGTAGGCAATGGCCCCGAGGGCCAGGATCGCCACGAAGACCCCGATCCAGATGAACCAGTCGCCCCGACGGCGCGGAGCCCCGTCGACATAGGTGTAGGCATCGGTGTTCTTCGGTGGCTTGCCGTAGCGGAGCCCCCGCACCGAAGGGTCGGGATTCATCTTCGCGGAACGCGATATGTGCGGTTCGGCAAAGGCCGTGCGCACCGCCTCGGCAACCCGCTCGGAGTGCAGATGCGAAGCCCTCGGAGCGTCCTGCGGTTCGGTATCGGAAGTCTCCGACGCCGCACCGGATGCCGCGTCCGCCGCCGAAGCTGCCGAAACCGCCGAAGCCGCCGAAGCCGCAGGGGCCGAAACAGCCGCTTCCACCGCCGTTTCGGGATCCGGCCGGTGCGGATGCGGGTCGTACCGGAAAGCGATCGTCCCGTTGGGCCCGGGGCCGAGGGTTCCGAAACCCTCCAGGCGGTACTCCCCGCCGCGCTCCACGGCGTGCCGGACCTCGAAGACCAGGCGGTCGATCTCGCCCGCGGCCTCCAGGTCGTTCAGTCCCCGTTCGCGCAGCAGCCCCCGCAGTACGCCGTCGTCGCGTTTGAGCAGTTCCGAGAAGAGGATGCTCCGGCCCGGCTCCTTGACGATGAACGTCCCGAGCTGGGGGATGACGAGCCGTTTGTGCGACTCCAGATATTGCGTTAAGACTGCTATCAGCACGATCGAATCTACTTTTGAATCCGGCTCCAAAATTACCTTTTTTCAAAGAAAAAACCAAAATCTCCCGCAGTTTTTCAAAATAATCCGGCAAAGTGTTGGTTATACGAAAAATATTCGCCTACTTTGCATCCCGAAATTTCGGAAAATCCGGACGAGCTACTTCCGTCGAAATTCAGCAATGTAGCCGAGCCGGATTGGAAAAATATCACGAAACCGGCCATGAAAGACAAGTACATCGATCTGATCGAACAGTCGTTCGACTTCCCGCAGGACGAGTTCTCCGTCGAGGACAACGAGCTCAATTTCCATGACATCCCCCTCATGGAACTCATCAAACAGTACGGAACTCCGCTCAAGATCACCTACCTGCCGAAGATCTCCCAGCAGATCAACCGCGCCAAGCGCATGTTCAACGTGGCGATGGCCAAGGTCGACTACAAGGGGTCGTACAACTACTGCTACTGCACCAAGTCGAGCCACTTCTCCTTCGTGCTCGAAGAGGCCATGAAGAACGACATCCACCTCGAAACCTCCTCGGCCTACGACATCCATATCATCAACGCCCTCTACGACAGCGGCATCATCGACAAGGACCGGTACATCGTCTGCAACGGATTCAAACGCCCGCAGTATGTCGAGAACATCGCCCAGCTCGTCAACGACGGGTTCACCAACACGATCCCCGTGCTGGACAACAAGGAGGAGCTCGACCTCTTCGAGGACGCCTTCACCAAGAAGTGCAAGGTCGGAATCCGCATCGCCTGCGAGGAGGAGCCCAAGTTCGACTTCTACACCTCGCGCCTCGGAATCCGCTACAACGACATCGTCGCCTTCTACAAGGCCAAACTCAAGAACAGCAAGAAGTTCCAGCTCAAGATGCTGCACTTCTTCATCAATACCGGCATCAAGGACACCGCCTACTACTGGAACGAGCTGTCGAAGTGCATGAACGTCTACTGCGAACTCAAGGCCATCTGCCCCGAGCTCGACAGCCTCAACATCGGCGGCGGTTTCCCGATCAAGAACTCCCTGAACTTCGAGTACGACTACGAGTACCTCACCGAGGAGATCGTCGCCCAGATCAAGAACATCTGCCAGCGAAACGGCATCGAGGAACCCAACATCTTCACCGAATTCGGGTCGTTCACCGTGGGCGAAAGCGGCGCCGCGCTCTACTCGATCGTCAACCAGAAACAACAGAACGACCGCGAGAACTGGTACATGATCGACTCGTCGTTCATCACCACGCTGCCCGACACCTGGGGCATCAACCAGCGCTACATCATGCTCGCCGTCAACAACTGGGACAAGGAGTACCAGCGCGTGCTGCTGGGCGGACTGACCTGCGACAGCGAGGACTTCTACAACTCGGAGTGCCACTCGAACGCCATCTTCCTCCCGAAACTCGAACCCGGGAACACGCAGTACATCGGATTCTTCCACACGGGAGCCTACCAGGAGTCGCTCGGCGGGTTCGGAGGCATCCAGCACTGCCTGATCCCCGCCCCGAAGCACATCATCATCGACCGCGACAAGTCCGACAACGAATACTACACGCGGCTCTTCGCCAAGGAGCAGTCCTACCGCTCGATGCTCCGCATACTCGGATACTGATCCGCGATTCCGCCACATAAAAAATCCACCTTTCCCAAGGTGGATTTTTTATGTACATTCGGCCGGATCACTACCGCAAATAACGCCAGGCAATCAGCAGCAATGCAATGACGAAAAACGAGAGGAAGACGACATTGCCTATTACCCCCCGGAAACGAACCGACCGGGCGGACTCCTGCGGCAATTCATCACCCCGGTGGACACGGACGATCACACAGCCAATCCGGATCACCACCAGCAGCATAAGCCCCGCGATGAAATCAATCATGAAATCCGCCGTATTCCGCGGGACGAACCAACTCACGATGAGCAGGAGAAACCCGACGCTCACGCCCCAATCGACCCACTTGTCCCCAAAAATGGCTCGCAGGTATTTATACGATTGCATAGTATCTATCTTTTTCATCTTGACTCCCAATATTTCGCACTGTATGAAGCGACAGCCATGCCGATACATACAGCATATCTGTCTTCATCAGATAATTCCGGAGAATCTCTAACAAGACTGTAATATTGCAATACAAAGAGAACAGAGCTACGGTTAAAGATACATATAAAAAAATGAAAATACAAATAAAATCATATAGGGTTGTATTTTATCCCAAAACAGACATACAAAAAAGACATATCGAACACCGCCTGCCGCCCGAACGGACGGATGCATGCAGGGGTGCTACACGTTTTTGCAACAATTAGGACCGAAGGGGCCAGGATTGCGGAAAAATTCGTAACTTCGGCGTCAAAACGACCCGACACACCATGAATCAGCGTATCCGGAACCGGTGGACGGCTCTCCTCCTTGCAGGCGTGGCCATGGGCTGCATTCCATTCGCAGCGCCCGCCGCGCCGCCGCAGCCCGTCCCCTCCGACGCGCTCCCAAGCGAATACCGACGCGGTTACGAAGCCGGGTACCGCGCCGCGAAAGCCGAAACGGAGAGAGCGACCCGAAGAAGTGAGAAGGAACCCAAGAACAGAACCCCCGGCCAATACACCCGCAATTCGACGGACGTGCGTTTCCCGCGCGACACGTTTGCCGCGGGGCCGCGCTTCATGCACCGCCTCAGTGCGGAGTTCCGACCCGAATACATCTTCCCCACAAACCCCTTCCTCAAGCACGAAAACCGGACCGGACAACCCATCGACCTCTCCCTGTCGGGCCATTTCCGCTACTCGTTCCAGTTCCGGCCCGGTTCGACCCCCGACCGCATCTACGGAGGCGTCTACCAGGGCCTCGGCGTCACCTACTACGACTTCCAGCGCCCCGACGAAATCGGGAATCCCGTGGCGGTCTACCTCTTCCAGGGAGCCCGCATCGCACGGCTCGCACCCCGGCTCACGTTCGACTACGAATGGAATTTCGGACTCTCGTTCGGCTGGAAGCCCTACGACTCCGACACCAACCCCAGCAACATAATGATGGGGTCGAAGGTCAACGCCTACCTCAACGTCGATTTCCTGTTCAAGTGGCGGATCATGCGCGAGGTGGACCTCACGGCCGGCATCTCCCTCACCCACTTCTCCAACGGAAACACCAAGTATCCCAACGCCGGGCTCAACACCATCGGCGGCCGGGCCGGACTCTCCTACAACTTCGGAAGGCGGACCCCCGAGACCGAACCGAGGGCCTTCATCCCCGCATTCCAGCGCCATGTCAGCTACGATCTGGTCCTCTTCGGGTCGTGGCGACGCAAGGGAATCGAGGTCGGGGAGAAGCAGTATGCCGCTCCGGACGCCTACACGGTCGTGGGGTTCAACTTCGCCCCGATGTACAATTTCGGCTACAAGTTCCGGGCCGGCGTCTCGCTCGACGGCGTATACGACGGCAGTGCCAACGTCATCCCCGCCGATCCGATCTCCGACGGGAGCTCCATCGCACAGATCGAGACCGTCAATCCGGGCTTCGACCGCCAGATCGCCCTCGGCATCTCGGCCCGCGGGGAGTTCGTCATGCCCTACTTCAACATCGGCATCGGACTGGGTGTCAACGTCCTGCACAAGGGCGGCGACCTGAGGTCGTTCTATCAGATCCTGGCCCTGAAGGTGGCCGTGACGCACAATTCGTTCCTCCACATCGGCTACAGCCTGCGCGATTTCCACATGCCGAACTTCCTGATGCTCGGCGTGGGCTACCGCTTCAACAACAAATACCCCCGCCACCGGTAACGGTGCCGGCCCGGCCGGATTCGGGGCGGCAGGGAGGCCCGGACGGTCCGAACAGCCGGATTCCGGAGCGGCAGGGAGGCCCGGACGGTCCGAACAGCCGGATTTCGGGGCGGCAGGGAGGCCCGGACGGTCCGAAATTTGGCAATCCCCCCGACAAACGCTATCTTTGCCGAAAACTGCCGAACGATGCAAATCTCGAAAGCCGAATTCAAATGCTCGTCGGAGCGCATTGCACAGGTCCCGAAGGACCCACTCCCCGACATCGCCTTCATCGGGCGGAGCAACGTCGGGAAGTCGTCGCTCATCAACCTCCTCACCGGACGCCAGGGCCTGGCAAAAGTCTCCGGAACGCCCGGCAAGACCCGACTGATCAACCACTTCCGGATCAACGACGCATGGTATCTGGTCGATCTCCCGGGTTACGGATACGCCCGCACCTCGAAGGTCCAGCGGGGTGAATTCTCGAAACTCATCACCGACTACGTGCTCCGCTGCGAGAAGATGCACTACCTCTTCGTGCTGGTCGACATCCGGCTCGAACCCCAGCGCATCGACCTGCGCTTCATCGAGATGCTCGGCGAAAACGGTGTGCCCTTCGGGATCATCTTCACCAAGGCCGACAAACTCTCCAAAACCCAGCGCGAAAAGAGTGTCGAACGCTTCCGGACGGCACTCTCCGAACAGTGGGAGGAGCTGCCGCCCATGCTGGTCAGCTCCTCGGAACGGGGACTCGGACGCGACGAAATCCTGGATTTCATCGATTCCATCCTGAAAGTTTAATTTTTGTTGATAATTAGCGCCCCCCGGGGCGCATTTTTTCATCCTATTGTCCTATCTTTGCAACGTCAAAATCCCCGTAACCTATGGCTATCCACAAAATCAAAATCTTTTCCGGCCGCGGCTCGGAATACCTCGCCAAAAAGATCGCCGCAAGTTTCGGCACCACACTCGGTCAGGTCGAGGTGCTGCGATTCAGCGACGGCGAATTCCAGCCCTGCTACAATGAATCGATCCGCGGCTGCACGGTATTCATCATCCAGTCGACCTTCCCGCCCTCGGACAACCTCATGGAACTGCTCATGATGATCGACGCCGCACGCCGCGCATCGGCATACAAGGTCGTCGCCGTGATGCCCTACTTCGGCTGGGCCCGCCAGGACCGCAAGGACCGCCCCCGCGTGCCGATCGGAGCCAAACTGGTAGCCAACCTCCTGATGGCCGCAGGCGTCGACCGCGTGATGACCATGGACCTCCATGCCGACCAGATTCAGGGATTCTTCGACATTCCGGTCGATGCTCTCTACGCCAGCGGCATCTTCGTGCCCTACATCAAGAGCCTCAACATCGAGGACCTCTCGATCGCAGCTCCCGACATGGGCGGCGCCAAACGCGCCAATACCTACGCCAAACACCTCGGAACCCCGATCATCATCTCCCACAAGGAGCGTGCAAAGGCCAACGTCGTGGGCAAGATGACCGCCATCGGCGAGGTCGAGGGCCGCAATATCCTGATCGTCGACGACATGATCGACACGGCCGGGACCATCTGCATGGCCGCCGACATGCTCATGTCGCGCGGTGCCAAGAGCGTGCGCGCCGCCATCACCCACCCCGTGCTGTCGGGTCCCGCCTACGAACGCATCAACGACAGTGCCCTGGAGGAGGTGATCGTCACCGACACCATTCCGCTCAACCCCGACAAGGACCTGCACAAGTTCACGGTGCTCTCGGTGGCCGACATCTTCGCCGACGTCATCGAGCGCGTCCACAACTACAAGGAGATCTCCTCGATCTTCTTCAAGTAGGCGGGGGGGGGCGAGAGGGCCAACCGAGAGGGGCCACTGAGAAGGTCACCCGGAGAGACCCAGTCGGAGAGAGCCGACCGAAGGAAGCCACCCGGAGAGGCCCAGTTGGAGAGAGCCGACCGAAGGAAGCCACCCGGAGAGGCCCAGTTGGAGAGAGCCGACCGAAGGAGAGCTACCCGGAGAGGCCCAGTTGGAGAGAGCCGACCGAAGGAGGCCACCCGGAGGAACTGCCCGGAGAGGAGAGAGGCCCCGAAGAGGGGTCGCGGCCGGGCAGGCTGACAACCGCATACGAAAATCTCCCCTGCCCGGCTCACGATCCTTGTCGCACTTTCGGACAGGTTTGCAGGAGCCTTCCCGGGACAAAAAAGGGGATGCCGCACAAGCGGCACCCCTTGCCTGCGACCTTCGCGGACCCCTATTTCAGCGGCGAATCCGGTTCACGGGACATCACCAGGTAGAACATCCGGTCGAGGAATCCCGGTGCGAACTTCTTCACGAAGTGCGTCGCACGCCCCTCGGCCTCCATCAGGCACAGCCGCTTCCGGCGCACGATCCCCCGCCCCACGATCCGGGCCACCTGCTCGGCGGTCATCATCTTCGATTCGTCGCGCGGCGTCTCGCCCTGCTGCGAACCGTCGGCCGTCAGCGCCGAAAAGCGCACGTTCGAGGCCGTGAACCCCGGGCAGGCGATCATCACGTGGAGCCCCTTCTTGAGATTCTCGATGCGCAGCGTCTCCAGGAAGCCCGTCATGGCGTATTTCGAGGCCGAATAGCCCGTGCGGCCGGGCAGTCCGTGCAGCCCTGCAACCGACGAGATGCCGACGATCGAGCCCTTCGTCTGCTGGAGGTACGGCAGTGCATATTTGCAGCAGTTGACCGTGCCCCAGAAGTTCACATCCATCAGGCGGTGCAGCACGTCGAGCTCCACGTCGTCGAAAATCGCACGCATCGAGATCCCCGCATTGCAGATCAGCACATCCAGACGCCCGAACTCCCGGATCGCCGTCTCGATCAGCGCCCGGCACTCCGCGGGTTTCGTCACGTCCACCCCGCAGTAGGCCGCCTGGCCTCCCTGCCCGCGGATTTCACCCGCCAGCAACTGGAGTTTCTGCACGCTCCGCGCCCCGAGCACCACCTTCGCGCCCTGCGCCGCATAGACCTTCGCCATCGCCTCGCCGATCCCCGACGAGGCGCCCGTGATGACAATCACGCGATCCTTCAATGTCTTCATATCGTTCATTTGCTTCGTTTCCGATGTCACGCCGCAGCCCGGAGCCTCAGTCCGCACACCCGATCTCCAGCGTATCGTAAGCCATCCGGACCCCCGGCGGCAGCGTCGGTTCCGTCTCGGCCTGCAGCCCGATGTCGTGCGACATGTGCGTCAGCCACGCCTCCCGCGGCCCCACCCGCCGGATCAGCTCCAGCGCCTCCGCCACGTTGAAGTGCGAGTAGTGCTCCGCAAAGCGCAGCGCATTGACCACCAACACCTCCACACCCCGGAGTTTCTTCACCTCCGGCTCCGCAATCGTCTTGAAATCCGTCAGGTAGGCCAGCCGCCCGATCCGGTAGCCCGTCACGGTGAAACGCTCCGAATGGTGCCCCGACACGGGGATGATCTCGACGCCTTCCACCGTAAAGGGGTGCTCGACGTCGATCTCGTGGAGCACGATCTCCGGGACCCCGCGGTACTTGTCCTGCGCAAAGGCGTAGTCGAAATCCTTGCGCACGCACGCCGCGGTCCGCGGCGAAGCGTAGATATCCACACGGTGGACCGTCGGGGGATAATCCACGAAATTGAACGCCCGCACGTCGTCCAGGCCGCCGATGTGGTCCTTGTGTTCGTGGGTCAGCAGGATGCCGTCGAGGTGACGGACCCCGGTGCGGAGCATCTGGTAGCGGAAATCCGGGCCCGCGTCGATCACGAGCCGCACGCCACGGGTTTCGACCATCGCCGAGGTCCGCAAGCGATGGTCCCGACGGTCCGCCGACGTGCAGACCCGGCAGCGGCACCCGATGACGGGCACGCCCTGCGAGGTTCCGGTTCCCAGAAAGGTGAGTTTCATGGTTGCAAAGGTAACTATTTTCGCGCAAAATACCGCGTCACGCCGCCGAAAACGCCTCCTGGGAGAGCCCCGGAGGTGCCCCCGAATCCATCGTCCGAGAAAACGTTTGCAGAATCGGGATATTTTCAGTATTTTTATGAACTGGACAAGGACCTTTGAAACAAACCCAAACGCATAACGAATGAAAACACCGATTTTGCTCGCCGCGGCGCTGCTGCTGGCCACCGCAACCCAGGCCCAGCCCCGGAAAACCTACACCCTCGCCTCACCCGACGGACGGCTGCAGACGACCGTTGCGGCCGGAGAGGAGTTGACCTACGACATCGTCCGCGACGGACGCACGCTGCTGGAGGCCTCGCCCGTAGCCATGACGCTCGACAACGGCGCCGTGTGGGGTACCGCACCCCGCGTGGCCAAAGCCTCCCGCACGAGCGCCGACCGGTGGATCGCCTCGCCCTTCTACCGCGCCGATTCGATCCGCGAGAACTACAACGCCTTGACGCTCCGCATGAAGGGCGACTGGAGCGTGGAGTTCCGCGCCTATGACGACGGCGTGGCCTACCGCTTCGTGAGCAACGCCCGCAAACCCTTCCACGTCGTGAACGAGTGCGTCGAATACCGCTTCCCCGAGGATTTCCAGGCTACGGTCCCCTATGTGCGATCGGGCAAGGACGGTGACTGGGACAGCCAGTATTTCAATTCATTCGAAAACATCTATACGGTAGCCCCGCTCTCGCAGCTCAACCCCGGACGTCTGGCCTTCCTGCCCCTCGTGGTCGATGCCGGGCAGGGCGTGAAAATCTGCCTCTCGGAGAGCGACCTCTGCGACTATCCCGGGCTCTATCTCCGCAAGGCCGACGGTGGGAACCGCCTGACGGGGATGTTCGCCCCCTGCCCCGACCGGCTCGAACAGGGCGGGCACAACCAGTTGCAGATGGTCGTCCGGGAACGGAAGGGATACATCGCCGAGGTCTCCGCTCCGCGGAGCTTCCCGTGGCGCATGGCCGTCGTGGGCAGCGACACGCAGCTTGCCGCCTCGAACCTGAGCTACCTGCTCGCCGCACCCTCGAAAATCGACGACACGTCGTGGATCCGGCCCGGAAAGGTCGCCTGGGAGTGGTGGAACAACTGGAACCTCGCCGGCGTCGACTTCCGCACCGGCATCAACAATGCCACCTACAAATACTACATCGATTTTGCCGCAGCGAACGGCATCGAATACGTCATTCTCGACGAAGGATGGGCCGTCAACCTCCAGGCCGACCTGATGCAGGTCGTGCCGGAGATCGACCTGCGCGAACTCGTCGAGTACGGAGCCGCCCGCAACGTCGGGATCATCCTCTGGGCCGGGTATTACGCCTTCGACCGCGACATGGAGCGCGTCTGCCGCCACTACGCCGAGATGGGCGTCAAGGGATTCAAGGT
Organism: uncultured Alistipes sp.; assembly: GCF_963931675.1. Classification (NCBI taxonomy): domain Bacteria; kingdom Pseudomonadati; phylum Bacteroidota; class Bacteroidia; order Bacteroidales; family Rikenellaceae; genus Alistipes; species uncultured Alistipes sp. The sequence continues at coordinate 3,255,232 of NZ_OZ007039.1, forward strand.
CGACTTCATGGACCGCGACGACCAGCAGATGACCGCCTTCAACCACCGCGCCGCCGCCACTGCCGCGAAATACCGGCTTCTGATCGACTTCCACGGAACACACAAGCCCGCCGGGCTGAACCGCACCTGGCCCAATGTCCTCAACTTCGAGGGCGTGCACGGCCTCGAACAGCTCAAATGGAGCCCCGCATCCCTCGACCAGGTGAAATACGACACCCAACTCCCCTTCATCCGCCAGGTCGCAGGGCCGATGGACTACACCCAGGGGGCGATGATCAACGCCGCGCGCCGGAACTACCACCCCTCGAATTCGGAACCCATGAGCCAGGGAACCCGCTGCCACCAGCTCGGACTCTACATCGTGCTGGACTCCCCGCTCAACATGCTCTGCGACTCCCCGACCAATTACCTCAAGGAGATGGAGTGCACGCACTTCATCGCCGCAATCCCGACCGTCTGGGACGAAACCCGCATCCTCGCGGGTGAGATCGGCGAGTACATCGTCACCGCTCGCCGCAAGGGCTCCACGTGGTACATCGGAGGAATCACCGACTGGACGCCCCGCGACCTGAAGGTCGACCTTTCGTTCCTCGGCGGAACCCGTCCCGCAGAGCTCTTCCGCGACGGCGTGAATGCCGACCGCAAGGCCTCGGACTACCGGCGCGAGGAGCTCCGGATCGATACCTCCCGCCCCTTCGAGGTGCATCTCGCACCCGGAGGCGGCTTCACCCTGAAGGTCGAGGCCGAATAGCGTCCGGAATCCTTCCCACGAAAGGGCCCCCGCACCTGACTGTGCGGGGGCCTTTTTCAAGAGGGCGGAGAGGAACGGAAAGGAAGGAGAGGGGTGGAAAGGGTGGAGAGAGAGGAAGGCTCAAGATCCCCCTTCGATACTCCAGTAGAACCCTGCATCTTCGTGGCGGCATCCATCGCACGGAACGCCTCCATGAGGGGCGCGGCCCGCTGCGTGTCGTTCACCTTCAGCGTCCGGTAGCCCGACGACCCAACAGGCCATACGCAAAAGTCCTTTCATAAGTCTCTTCCGGTGTTTTTTCAATGCGACACCCTCACCGGGTCAATTTCCGGGCCGGGCCGGATCATAACGCTCCAGACACTCGTCGATGAGCCGCATCCCCTCGGCGGTCGAGATCCCCCGGAAAAAGGTACTCACAATCTGCACGAAGGCCTGGCGTTCGCTCATCCCTTCGGGCAGGTACATGTCCTTGCGGTCGGTGACAGCCGACACCGTATAATAGAGCACCGTAATGGCCAGATCGATGTTGATCGTCCGCACGAACAGACCGTCGGCAATCCCCTTTTCGAGCATCTCCTGCATGTCACGGCGGCTCTTCACGGAGCCCTCGCGCAACAGGCGCCCGTGTACCGCCGGGTAGAACTTCCGCAGGTTGCCCAGCAGGCGGCGGATCAGCTCCGAGTCATCCATCATGCAGCCCAGGACCATGAAGATCGCTTCGAGGACGTTCCGGGCCCCGGCACTCGCCGCCGCACGCTCGACTCGCTTGCACTCGAAAAAGTGCTCCATCGCAAGGTAGAGCAGGCTCTCCTTGTCGCCGAAAAGTTCGTAGAGCGTCCGTTTCGAAACCCCCAACTGTTGTGCGATGTCGTCCATGCGCACCGACTTGATGCCCTGCGAGACGAACATCCGCATGGCTTGTGCTATGATCCGTTCTTTCTGAGTCATGGATTTCGGTGTTAATAAAACAAATATAACAAGAAAACCTGAAAAACAAAAAAAGTTTTCCGGTTTATGACGCCGATCGGCCGCCCGGAAACAAAAAAGCCGCCCCGGAGTCTTTCCGGGGCGGCATAAAGGGGCTCAAAGATTCTTCGGCCGAACGAGGGTGCGACTACTTCGTCACACGCTCCAGCCACTTGACCATGGCCAGCATGGCGATCATCGAGACGGCGCAGACGATTACGAAGATACTCCACGTGGCGGAGATCGAGATCCGCTTGTAGAGGATCGGGCCGATGAAGAGCAGTCCGTTTCCGAGAGCCGTAGCTCCGAGCCAGCAGCCCTGCATCAGACCCTGCAGCTTGTGGGGAGCCACCTTCGAAACGAACGACAGACCCAGCGGCGAGATGAAGAGTTCGGCGATGGTCAGAATCAGATAGGTGGCAACCAGCAGCCACGGCGTCACCCGGTCAGCAACGGCCAGACCTCCCTGAGCCTGCACCTCGGCCAATTTCGGAAGCCCGAGCGAACCGACGGCCATCAACACGTAGGCAAAGGCGGCAATACCCATGCCGATGGCGATCTTCATCGGCGTCGAGGGCTCCTTGCCGCGGTTACGCAGCCACGAGAAGAGCGCGATGACGATCGGCGTGAGGAAGACCACGCAGAAGGGGTTGGCCGACTGGAAAATCTCGGCCGTAATGGGCATTCCGAAGATCTCCAGACGCGTATAGTCCTGCGCGAAGAGCGTCAGCGTCAGACCGTTCTGGTGGAACGAGAACCAGAAGAAGATCACGATGGCGAAGACGGCGAACAGGGCGTAGAGGCGTTGTTTGATCTCGCGGGCATCCTGCTGGATTTCGGCCTTCGAGGGGGTCTTCCTGCCGGCGGCGGCAACCTCCGGATCGGGCAGTTTCTTCTTGTTGGCCAGGAAGATCACCAGCGAGAAGAGCAGCGCCACGATAGCCACGCCGAAGGCGTAGTGGAAGCCCGTGTTGAAGGCATCGAGGTAGCTCGAAGCAAAGGCGCCCAGATCGGCCGGTGCGCCGTTCAGGCTCACTTCGGCCGCCAGTTCGCTGAAACGTCCCTGAGCCACGTCGGCGCTCATCGTTCCGTCGATATACTGATGGCAGAGCGACGAGAGGTCCGAATTGTAGAGGTAACCCTGCGTACGGAGCCACCAGTTGCGCACGCCCACCGCGGCGAACGGTGCGAACATCGCGCCGATGTTGATGAACATGTAGAAGATCTGGAAGCCCGTATCGCGCAGTTTGGCATATTTCTCGTTATCGTAGAGCTGACCCACCAGCGCCTGGAGGTTGCCCTTGAAGAGTCCGTTACCGAAAGCAATCACCATCAGGGCGCCGATCACCATGGCCTTCGACGAGATCGACGGCATCATCAGCACCACGTAACCCGCGGTCATGACCACGATTCCGGCGATGATCGTACCCTTGTAGTTGCGCAGCCGGTCGGCAATCAGACCGCCCACAAGCGCCAGAATGTAGATCGAAGTGTAGAAGAACGAATAGATCTTTCCGGCCTGCTCCCCGTCGATGCCGAACTTCGACATCAGGAACAGCGTCAGAATGGCCATCATCGTGTAGAAGCCGAAACGTTCACCCGTGTTGGCGAGTGCCGCGGCAATCAGGCCTTTAGGTTGTTTGAGCATGGTAAAATTTTAATATTAGGTGAATGGTTTGTTTTTGTTCGTCGACAAAGATAGAAAAATTTTTCATATATTTGTAAGAAACGGGATGCACCGCAGCAAAATTCAGGGCTATATCCGCCTTTTTTTGCAACCGCCGGTCCCGGCTTCAACCCCTTTGATGAAAAAATGCCGTCATGGACATGGAAAAAACCGATAAAAGGCTCCCGATCGTCGAACGCGACGAGTGGCTCCGGCCCGTCGAGGAGCAGATGAACCGCCGACACGCCCGTTACGAAGCCAAAATGGAGGCCATCGAACACGCCGCCGGATCGATCGTCGACTACGCCAACGGGTACCGCTATTTCGGCTGGCAGTGGGACGACACGCTCGACGGATGGTGGCTCCGCGAATGGCTCCCCGGGGCGCAGGACGTCTACGTCTTCGGCGACTTCAACAACTGGCAGCGCACCGAAATCCGAATGCACCGCGATGCCGCGGGCGTCTGGAGCGCCTTCTTCCCCGCGGCGATGTACCGCGGCCGCCTTACCCACGGATCGCTCTACAAGATCCACGTCCACGGCGACAACGGATGGATGGACCGCATCCCGGCCTACGCCCGCCGCGTGGTCCAGGACGACGCGACCAAGAACTACACCGCGCAGTTCTGGCAGCCCGCCGAGCCCTTCGACTGGCGCGGCGACAACTTCGACGCCTCGAAGAACGGGAGCCTGCTGATCTACGAGGCCCACGTCGGCATGGCCCAGGAGCGCGAAGGGGTCGGCACCTACCGCGAATTCACCGAGAAGATCCTCCCGATCATCAAGCGCGACGGATACAACGCCGTGCAGCTCATGGCCATTGCCGAGCACCCCTACTACGGGTCGTTCGGATACCACGTGTCGAGTTTCTTCGCCCCCACGTCGCGCTGCGGGACCCCCGAGGAGCTGAAGGAGCTGATCCGACGCGCCCACGAACTCGGACTGGCCGTCATCATGGACCTCGTGCACGCCCACTACGTCAAGAACCTCAACGAGGGGATCAACGAACTCGACGGAACCGACCACCTCTACTCGAAACCCGGCGAGGCCGGAAACCAGCCCTACTGGGATTCGAAACTCTTCGACTACGGAAAGGAGGAGGTCCAGCACTTCCTGTTGTCGAACGTCAAATACTGGCTCGACGAGTACCACTTCGACGGTTTCCGCTTCGACGGCGTCACGTCGATGATCTACCACCACCACGGCTACGTCCCGTTCGACACCCGCGAGCGCTTCTTCGACGAGGGGGTCAACGAGGATGCCATTACCTACCTCTCGCTCGCCAACCGGCTCGTCCACGAATTCCGCCCCGCGGCCGTCACCATCGCCGAGGACGTCAGCGGAATGCCCGGGATGTGCATCCCCCTCGACGACGGAGGCATCGGCTTCGACTACCGCCTCGGCATGGCCATCCCCGACTTCTGGATCAAGCTGCTGAAGGATGTCCCCGACGAGGACTGGAACATCTGGGAGATGTGGTCCGTAATGACCGACCGTCTGCCCGACGTCAAGACCGTGGCCTACGCCGAGTCGCACGACCAGGCGCTCGTCGGCGACAAGACCATCGCCTTCCGGCTGATGGACAAGGAGATGTACTTCCACATGGACCGCGCCTCCGAAAGCCTCATCATCGACCGCGGCATGGCCCTGCACAAGATGATCCGCCTGATGACCATCTCCACGGGCGGGCAGGCCTACCTCAACTTCATGGGCAACGAGTTCGGGCATCCCGAGTGGATCGACTTCCCGCGCGAAGGCAACGGGTGGAGCTATGCCCACGCCCGGCGCCAGTGGTCGCTCGCCCGAAACGGGTTTCTGCGGTACGTCTGGCTCGGGGATTTCGACCGCGCGATGATCCGCCTCATCAAGAAGTACAAGGTGCTGGCCGACGGCTACGCCTGGAACCTGCTGATGGACGAGCAGAACAAGACGATGGTCTTCTCGCACGGGCGGCTGCTCTTCGTCTTCAACTGGCACCCCACGGCCTCGATTCCCGACTACGAGCTGCCGGTGCAGGGGCCGGGCAAGTACGTGCCGGTCCTCTCCACCGACGAGAAGCGGTTCGGCGGCCAGGAGCGCCAGGCGATGGATTCCGAGCACTTCTCGTTCAATGTCGAGGACGAGGCCGGGAACAAGTACCCGCGGATCCGTATCTACAACACCTCGCGCACCGCAACGGTCTACCTCCGCAAGCGGTAGCCCTGTAAAGCGAGGAGGGAGGGGAGAATGGAGAATGGAGAATGGAGAATGGAGAATGGAGAATGGAAAATGAGAGAATAGAGAATAAGAGAATGGGAAATGGAGAATAAGAGAAAGAGCGGGACCTTTTTCAAGGTCTCGCTCTTCATTTTCCGGAACCATCCGGCTATTTCTCCGGCAACCGGCTCCGGGAAGGCTATTTCATCAGCGAACGCACCACGGAGAGCGCCTGCTCATAGTCGGGTTCGTGCGAAACCTCCGGGACATACTCCACGTAACGCACCGTATCGTCACGGTCGACGACCACCACCCCGCGGGCCAGCAGCCGGAAACCTTCCAGCACGAAACCATACTTCAATCCGAAATCCAGTTCGCGATAGTCCGAAAGAACGTGTACGCGGTCGATGCCCTCCGCGGCGCAGAAACGCTTCTGCGCAAAGGGCAGGTCCACCGAGATCGACAGCACGACCACATCGTCGCCCAACCGGGCGGCATCCCGGTTGAAACGGATGTTCTGCAACGAGCAAACCGGAGTGTCGACCGACGGGAAGATGCTGTAAATACGCACCTTGCCGTGGAAACGGTCCGACGGTACGCATTGCAGCGATCCGTCGACGAGCGTAAACGAGGGGGCTTTCTCCCCCACTGCGCAATGCCGGCCGAGCAGCCTCACGGGCTTGCCGCCGAAAGTCACCTGATATTCCATAGTTTTCGTAAGATTAACAACGTGTTCCAACCACAAATCCGGTGCCGAAGCATCATCCGGCCGTCGTGATCCGGCGCACCGCCTCGGCAACCTCTCCGTAAAGCGAGGGCAGGTCCACGCCCGCAATCCGGCGCCCCTCGACGACGATCCGGCCGTCGACCACCACCGTCTCCACGTCCGCGGCCTTGCCGCAGTAGACCAGGTTCGAAACCACGTCGTGAATCGGCTGCAGGTGGGGTTTCTGCAGGTCCACGACAATCAGGTCCGCCAGCGCGCCTTCGCGCAGCACACCCAGTTCGCCGTCCGCATACCCCATGGCCCGGGCGCCGTTGGCCGTGGCCATGCGCAGCGCCTCCCACGCCGGAAGTGCCGTCGGGTCGCCCGTGGCGGACTTCTGCAGGAACGCCGCCGTGCGCAACTCCTCCCACATGTCCAGGTCGTTGTTCGAGCAGGTGCCGTCCGTGGCCACCGTCACCAGTGCCCCGGCCCGGCGCAGCGCCTCCACCGGAGCCACGCCGCTCGAAATCTTCATGTTGCTCTGCGGGTTGTGCGACACGGTCACGCCCCGCGCCGCCAGCGTCTCGATGTCGGACTCCGTGACGTGGACGCAGTGGGCTCCGATCGTGTGCGGGGTCAGCAGCCCCAGCGCATCGAGGTGCCCGACCGGCGTGCGGCCGTAGCGTTCGCGCACGATGCGCAACTCGTCGCGCGTCTCGGCGATATGGGTCATCATCCCGAGCCCGTAACGGTCGGCCAGCTCCTTGCCCCGCACGAGGTTCTCCGGCGAGACCGTATAGGGCGAATGGGGCGCCACGGCGATCCGCACCCGCCCGCTACCTGCGGCAGCCAGCCCGACAGCCCACTCCACCTGCGGGAAAACCTCGTCGATGTTCGTATCGAAATAGTTGCAGCCCAGCACGGCACGGATCCCCAGCCGTTCGGCCACCTCCACGCAGCGATCCTGGAAATAGTACATGTCCACGAACGACGTCACGCCGCCCAGCAGCATCTCGACGATCCCGAGCGTCATGCCCAGCGCCACGTCGTCGGGCGTCTGTCGCGATTCGAAGGGCCAGATATAGTCGTTGAGCCACGACATGAGCGGTATGTCGTCGGCGTAGCTGCGCTGGAGCGTCATCCCGGCATGGCAGTGGGTGTTGACGAGCCCCGGCATGACCAGCCGCCCGCGGCAGTCGATCTCGCGCAGGCCGGGATGTGCCGCACGGAACGCCGCAGCATCGTCCGCCGAGGCGGTGACCAGCGCCACCCGGTTTCCGACAACCCCCACCCAACCCGTCAGGGTCCGGGAAGCGTCGCACGGATCGGTCATCGGCAAAACCGTAGCATTAGAAAATAGAAGCGTCATAAATCGATTGGTACTTGTTTGTGACTTATTGTTTCATCCGGTCGTTCCGGGCCTTGCGGGGCATCTCCCCGTCGATGGAGTTGCCCTGGACGGTGAGGATGTCCCGCCCGTCGACCGAATTCGAGTAGATCTGGATCACCTTGTTGAAGGTTCCCGGTTCGCTCTTGTGCGGTTCGTAGACGATGCGGATCACCCCCGAGTCGGCCGGAGCCACCGGACGCTTCGAAAACGAAGCCTTCAGACACGAACACGACGTGACGACCCGCAGGATCACCAGCGGCGTGGTCCCGTCGTTCACGAACCGGAACTCGTGGACCAGATCGCCGCCGCGGCGCGGCACGTCGCCGAAATCCCACGAGGTCTCCTCCAGCCGCAGGTGTGCACCCTTTTCGTCCGCCGCCGGTTTTCCGGCATAGGCTCCCGTGAGGAGCAGACCGCCCAGAAGTGTCGACAATATCTTCTTCATACCTCCGAAATCGCTAATTCAACCTGAAAACATAGGTGATCGTTCCGCCCTGCACCGTTGCCCGGCTCTCCGTGAAGCGCGCCTTCAGGGCCGCGGCACGCGCCGCCTCGATCAACTCCGAGGCATCCGTCGTGGAACCCACCGGTTCGTAGGAGGCGCCCGTCACATGCCCCCGGGCATCCACCGTCACACGGATCACCACCTTGCCGCTCTTCCCGCCGGGATAGGCCGGGCGCGGCAGGTCGCCCACCAGTCCGCGGCCCTGCAGCCCCTTGTCGAGCTGGTCCAGGCCGTCGGGATTCAGCCCCGGGCCCTTTCCGGAGGCCTTCTCCTCCCCCTCCGGGGCCCGCGGGTTCCCGGCGTTGTCGGGTTCGTCCGCCCCGCCCCGGTTCATCTTGAAGAGCGCCTTCGGGTTCGGGGTCTGCGTCACCTCGTCCTTGCCCGCGGCCTGGGCCACCTGCTCCACGGGTGCGGCCTCGTCGTGCACACGCGGCTCCGTAGCCACCTTCACCGGCGGCTTCGGTGGCTCCACGACGGGAGGTTCGGTAAAGTCCACGAGGATCGTATCCCCGGGTTTCTCCAGCGCCGGCGAGAAGTCGAACGACACCAGCGCGAACGAACCCGCCAGCAGCACCCCGTAGGCCGCCGCCGCAATCATCGCCCACCGGCGGGGTGATTTATGATCAGGGTCATAATAATACATAAGCATCTTTTTACCGGCAACCGGACGCCATATCCTGGCCGCGATGCGGCCCGAAGCCCCGTCCCGGAGGGGATTCAGGGGCGGATCGGCCCTGCAACCGAACCCGCAGGCCGCGACATCGGCCGGGCGGTCCGCCCTTGCATCCAACTACCGGGGATTGGTTGCCAATATGAGTTTGTAGTTATTGTCCTTGGCGATGTTCATCACCTTGACCACCTCGTCGACGGCCACCGACTTGTCGCAGTGCAGCGATACCGTAGCGTCCTTCTGGCCGTCGAGACGCGCCTTCAGCGCACGCTCCACGCCCTCGATCGAACCCACCTCCTGCAACTCCACGTAATAGCGGTACCTGCCGCCCGTATCCTGCACCGAAACCGTCGTCATCGCCTTGTCCTTCAACTGGTTCGAGCTCTTCGGCAACATCAGCTTCAGGGCATTCGGGTTGATCAGCGTCGTGGCGATCAGCAGAAACAGCAGCAGCAGGAACATCAGGTCGGTCATCGACGACGCCGAGAACGATTTCTCGACTTTCGATCCGTGTTTGATTGCCATAACGCGCTACTTTTGAACGGGTTGATTCAGAATATCCATGAAGGCGATCGAGTTGGCCTCCATCTGGAAGACGAGTTTCTCGATGCGGGCCACCAGGTAGTTGTAGCCGAAATAGGCCGGGATACCGACGACCAGACCGCCGACGGTCGTCACCATCGCCACGTACATGCCGCTTGCGAGCAGCGCCAGGTCGACCGTACCGCCCGCCGCCGACATGTCCATGAAGGTCTGCACCATACCCAGCACCGTGCCGAGGAAACCCAGCATCGGAGCGCCGCCGGCAATCGTCGCCAGGAACGGAAGTCCGTTCTCCAACTTCGAGACTTCGAGGTTCGCCACGTTCTCGATGGCCGTCTGCACGTCGCTCATCGGTCGGCCGATACGCTCGATACCCTTCTCGATCATCCGCGCAATCGGCGTGTCGGTCTTCTTGCACAAATTGACGGCCGTGGAGATCTTCCCGTCGGAGATATAGTCCCGGATGCGGTTCATGAAGTTCATGTCCAGCACCGACGCCTTGCGGATGGCCAGGAAGCGCTCCACAAAAATGAAGATCGTCACGCCGCCCAATGCCAGCAACGGCCACATCAGCCAGCCTCCCTTGGTAAACAGCTCCCACAAGCCCATCCGGGCCTCCTCACTGACGGCCACCGTTTCGGCAGCCTGCAAAAATGTTGTCATAACCTTTTTCTGTAAATTTAGTGTTTTCTATAATATAAGTTTTACCTTTTTCCAAGCTTTTCGTGTTTTTCGAATCTCGCCGGGCCTTTTTCAAACCTCGCCGGGATCAGGACGGAGTTCGTCGGGGCCGTCGGGGCCGTCGCTCCGCGGAACGCCCGGCCCGGCCGCAGTCTCCTCGTAAACCTCCTCCCCTCCATCGAAGAGCGACGGCTTCCCGGGCGTTTCCCCGGCGGAGCGTTCCGCAGCCTTCCTGGCCTCCGCCTCCGCCTTCTCAGCCTCCCGGGCCTGGCGCCGCGCCTGACGCCGCGCCTTGCGCAACTTGTTCGTGAAACGGTCCCGGATCCGGTCCCGCAGGTCCCGCAGATTGTCGAAATCCTCCTTGAAATAGACTCCGATGCCGGTCTCCTGCAGACCCTGGTTTTCGTCAAAACGGTCGATCGTCTGCGTGAAGGCCTTCAGTTTCAGCGTCCCGGCCCGGTCGATCAGGTACGTAATATACGCCTCGCCCATGAAGTTCGACATCGACGAGTTGTTGTTCACCACCTCCTTGTTGTCGATCAGGTAGTTGCCCTCGATCTCCACGAACAACCGGTTGTTGATCAGACTCTTCGAGAGCCCGAAATCCACCTCGTCGCTCGTCAGTTCCGATTTCGGGCGGTAGCGGATCACCACGTTGTAGTCCGACGACGAGAGCCAGTTGCTCACCATGTTCGACACGAACTCCAGACCGGTGGCCGCCGAAACCGAACTGCCGATATTCGACGTATCCTGCGTCGTACCCTCGGACATGAAGCTGTTGAAGAGCAGCAGGTAGAGGAACTGCGTGTCGACCGTCTCGGGCGTCGACAGCGCACTGGAGACCACCGCCGCAGTCTCGGGGTCCGAACCCGGAACCCGGACGTCGAAGGCGATGCTCGGATTCGACAGAAAATCCCCGAGGTGGATCACACACTCCACCGGAACCGAACGGTCCCCGCCCAGATTCTCCGACGTGCCCTGCAGCAGCGGCTGCAGCGACGCCTTCACCTTGTACACCGCATCGATGTCCAGCAGGGCGTTCATCGGCGAACCCGTCCACTGGATCGACGACCCGCTTTCGATCGTGAAGCGCTTGTTGATGATCTGCTGCAGCGAGAGCATGAAACTCCCCTCCTCGATCGTATAGTCGCCGTTGATCATGAAGACGTTGTCCCGGGGGTTGATCTGCAGGTTCAGCGCCCCGGCACCGCGGCCCCGCACCGTATTGCCCGCCACGTCCAGCTCCACCTCCGCATCGGGCCGCACGTCCAAAGCCATGTCGATGTTCATCCGGCTCCCGGCATTGAATTCCGTGCGGCGGCGCCGTTCGAACGAGAGTTTGCGGCGCGCCACGTCGTCCAGCGTGTCGACCTTCTCCGGTTGCACGAAGACCACGAAATCCGCACTCGAAATGTTCGACTTGCTCGACAGCGGCATCACGAAGGTCGAATTCCCGTCCGTCGAGGCCGTGATCTGCATGTCGACCGAACCCTTGTCACCCCGGATGCGGGCCAGCCCCGAGGCGTAGACCTCGCCGTAGAAGAGGTCGTTGTCCTCGGCCGTGGTATTCAGCACCAGCATCCGCTGCGGCGCAACCCGCACATCGTAGGAGATATTCGAAAGATGCTGCAGGCTCAGGTCAAGATCGAACCGCCCGCGGTTGCCCTTCGGGTCGAAAATCGGCACGTTCGACGCCTGGAAGCGGTTGTTCCGGACCGTGAGCACCGCTTCGGGCATCGAGTAGCTCACGCGCGTGTAGTCGACCGTCGTGCGGAGGTCCCGCACGCGGATCTCACCCCCCAGATCGGCCATGCGGCCCTGACCCTGCAGCACCAGATCGGCCGACGCCACCCCCCGGGTCGAGGAGATCACCCCCGAAAGAATCGGGTCCAGAAGCCCCATGTCGAGGCTGTCGACACGCATCCGGGCATAGTAGCGGTTCCGCACCGGCGCGTAGAAACCCCGGATCAGCGTATCGCGCTTCACACGGTCGGTCACCGTCACCCCCGCCCGGTTCCGGGCGAAGTCCCAACGCGACGCCAGGCGCATCGGAGGGGCCGGAATATCGTTGACCTCCACGCTGTCGAGCAGGATGTCGGCCGTCACCTCCGCCCCCTTCAGGACCGATTTCATCATCGCCGAACCGTTCGTGCGGCCCTCGACATAGTAACCCATGCGTTCGGCGACCTGTGTGAAGGGCGAAAGGTCGAAGTTCTGCAGCCGCAGCGAGAGCGAATCCTCCCGGCTGCGCGAAGCCACGCCGTCGAGCAGCAGCTCCTGCTGGTCGTTCATCACCAGGAAGCGGTCGATCGTCACCCGGGCCGTATCGATCAGGATCTTCCGGGTGAAGATCTGCCAGGTTTTCGACCCGCGGGTGATGTGCGAAGGCTGGATATGCAACTCCACGAGGCGTCCGTTGGGGCCGTTTTCGTCAGCCACGCCGGCCCGGAACCCCACGAGTCCCGAAGTCCGGCGCACCGTATCGGTAAACCCGGCCGTCACCTGTACCCGGCCCTGGCGTGCCCCGCCCGTCAGCGACAACTGCGGCAGATGCAACACCCCCGCATAGAGGTCCTCGGCCGAGGCGTAGAGCACGAGCGAATCCCCGCGGTTCGAGGCGTTGACCGAAAGGCGCGTGGCGAGCATCCGACGCCGTTCGACATACTCCGACGAAGCCTTGAGCGAGAGCTGGTCGCTCGCCGGGTTGAAGAGCAGCTGCAACGACGAACCGTCGGCAATCTGGAGCCCGGCCGCCACGGCATCCGCCACGGGGTTGAAGTTGCGGATGTTGACCGACAGCAGCGAAAAGTCGTTCGCCACGGCGGTCTTGCGCCCCAGCGAGTCCAGCCCCGGATCGGCACGCCCCAGAATAGGAAGGTAGCGCCAGGCACTGCGCCGCAGGTATTCGAACACGGTGCGGTAGCTGGTTTTCGAGCGGAACGTCGCATCGGCGAAGTCCGAACGCAGTTCGACGAACTTGCTGTCGGCCGAGTTCTCGCCCCGCACGTCGATCTCCGAGGCCGTGACCTCCTTGTCGTTGTAGCGGTAGCGGGCGTCGGTGATCCGGATCCGGCCGTTCAGATCGTCGAGCGAGCGCCCCCCGGCATGGGCCTCGAGGAAGGCCGAGAGCCGCGACACCGAATCGCGTTGGTTGATATGGAGTTTGGCCAGATCGGCGTGTTTCAGATCCAGCGTGAAGTCGTAACGCGGCACCGAATCGTTGAGATCGACCTTGCCGAAGAAGTTGAACCCGAGGTTCGGGTCCCGGGCCGTGATCAGGCCGTCGAATTCGCGGTTGCGCAGGCGACCCGCAAGGCGCAGCGAATCGTAGACATAGCCGTTGAAGCTCAAGTTCGAGACATCGCCCACGATGTTGGCATCGGCAATCCCCCGCCCGATCATGCCGTCGACCCGGGCCGTAAGCGAGGCTTCGCCCAGCAGGTCTCGGCGGTCGAGCAGTTCGCCCAGGCGGAAACGGCGGGTCTCGACGCCGCCCCGGATGCTGCTCAGCCCCTGCTTGAGCGGCCGCATCGACAGATCGCAGGTCAGTTCGCCGATCCCGGTGGCAATCCGGGACTGCAACCCGAACGACGACAGGCTCCCCTCGAAACGGCCGCTGAGATCAATCCGCCCGGAATTCGAAACGATGCCGACCACACGCTCCGGGAGATGCCGCCCGGTGATGCCGAGCGCAATCCGGTCGAGGGCCCCCGCCGAGGAGCGCAGGTGCGAAACATCCAGATCGAAATGCGTCTTCCGGATATCCGGAAGCCCCTTCATGGCAATATCCGCCACGAGGGTCGTGCTGTCGCACAGCGTGAGGCTTCGGATCCGGCCCGTAAAGTCGGCAACCTGCCCCGTGAGTTCGAGATCGGCGTCGTCAAAGGTCAGGTGCCACTCCCGCAGGCGGGGTGCGAACCAGGCGATGTCGTCGCTCGAAACCCGCGAATCCCGCACCGCAGCGTCGATGCGCACCCGCCCGACGAAATCCCTGTACTCGTCCCAGGAGTTGCCCACGAGCGAAATGTAGGGAATATGGATGGCGGAGTTGCGCGTGAGGATTTCGGTGTCCTCGAACCCGAGGCAGCCCTGCGACATGTAGAAACGGCCCGAGAGGCGTTCCAGTTCGAAACCGCTCCGCTCGCGGGCCGAAAGCCGCTCGATCGAGGTATAGATCGCCTGCCCGTCGATGGTGAAGTCCTCGACGAAGGCCGCCAGGTCGTAGAGGTGCATGTGCGAGAAGTCGATCCCGAACTCCGGGTCGCGGCGGTCGAGGCGCTCCAGGCAGAGGTCCATCCCCTCGACCGAGGCCTTCCGGAACGCCAGCCGGAAATTCCCCTTTTTCGGGCGGTCGGGGTTCGAGATGCGCTCGACGACCTGCTTGATGTTCATCTCCCCCGAGGGGGTCTGGCGCAGGTAGAGCCTGGCATCGGCGATCGTGCCGCGGCTGAACTCCAGCCCTCCGCCCAACAGGCCGAACCGCGTGACGTAGGCATCCAGGTGTCCCACATAGAGCAGCGTATCGCGCTCATAATCCTCGACATAGAAGCCGTCGACACGGATCTTCGAAAAGAGCCCTATATCCACGCGGTCGATCGAAACGGTGGTCTGCAGGTGCTCCGAAACCGCCTCCGCGAGCCGGTCGACCACGAAGTTCTGCACCCGCCGGATGTCGAGCAGCAGCGACACGCCCAAGGGAAGAATTATCAGCAACAACACCGCCGCCGAGAACACCATTCCCAATATTTTTATACCTTTGCGCATCGGAACACCGTTATAACTGGCAAAGTTAGCGAAAATAGTTAAAATAACAGCGAAAAACCGGATGGATATTACAATTCTCGGCATCGAATCCTCGTGCGACGACACCTCGGCGGCCGTCCTGCGCAACCACGTCCTGCTCTCGAACGTCATCGCCTCCCAGGCCGTGCACGTCAAATACGGCGGCGTGATTCCCGAACTGGCTTCCCGCGCCCACCAGCAGAACATCATTCCCGTGGTGGATACCGCCCTGCGCGACGCCGGGCTCACGGCCTCCGACATCGACGCTATCGCCTTCACGCGCGGCCCCGGACTCGTCGGGTCGCTGCTCGTGGGCGTGTCGTTCACCAAGGGCCTCTCCATCGCCCGCAACATCCCGATGGTCGAGGTCAACCACCTCCAGGGGCACATCCTCTCCCACTTCATCGACCTCCCGGACCGTACGCTGCCCCACCCCGACTTCCCGTTCCTGTGCCTGCTCGTCAGCGGCGGGCATACGCAGATCGTGCGCGTGGACTCCCCGCTCGACATGCAGATCATCGGCACGACGATCGACGACGCCGCGGGCGAAGCCTTCGACAAGTGCGCCAAGGTCATGGGGCTCCCCTACCCGGGCGGCCCGGTAATCGACCGGCTGGCCAGGGAGGGCGACCCCAAGGCCTTCCACTTCGCACACCCCCGGGTCGAGGGGTACGACTACTCGTTCTCCGGACTGAAGACCTCGTTTCTCTACATGTTGCGCGACGCCGTGGCCCAGGACCCCGACTTCATCGAACGCCACAAGGCCGACCTCTGCGCCTCGCTGCAGTCGACCATCGTCGAGATCCTGCTCGACAAGCTGATCCGCGCCTCGAAGGAGACCGGCATCCGCGACATCGCCATCGCCGGCGGCGTCTCGGCCAACTCCGGGCTGCGCAACGGCATTGTCGGGACGGGACGCCGCCGCGGCTGGAGAACCTTCCTCCCGGAGTTCAAGTTCACGACCGACAACGCCGCGATGATCGCCATGGCCGGTTACTACCGCTACCAGCAGGGTGAATTCTCCTCGCTCGACGTCTCGCCCGTGGCCCGTCTCGAAGAGCTCCAGCACGCCGAATAATCCCGCAAAATCAAAACCGACAACACCATGCAGATCAAACAACTCCTCCGGACGGCAGCGGGGCTTCTGGCCTCGGGCGGGCGGGGGCGGGACGCCTCTTTTTCGGAACCGGGGGCCAGCGTGCAACAGCCGTTCATCGCTCTGTTCCCGAAAAATTTACAACCGGAAAAGTTGCACAAATTCCGGCAATTCTCTATTTTTGGCAGAAATATTCCAATACAAACTTCAAACCCTGACTCCATGATGAAAAAGCTCCTCGCCTGCGCACTGTTTGCCATTGCATCGTGCACCATCGTCTCGGCCCAGAACAAGGGCGAAATGTATGTCGGCGGAATCCTCGGCGTCTCCACGTCGTCCTTCAGCGCCGATGAGACCTCCACATCCCAGACCTACTTCCGGATCGCTCCGGAGTTCGGATACTTCGTCCGTGACAACCTCCGGGTCGGCGGATCGCTCGGATACAGCATCGCGCCGCTGGAGGGCAGGACCACCCACACGGTAACCATCGGTCCCAATGTCGCCTACTACGTCAAGGTATGCGATCGAATCTACTATGTCCCGGAAATCGGACTGGGATTCGCATACGCCTCCTTCGACGGAGTCTCCGGCGTCGGACTCGATTCCGAATTCAAATTCGGGGCCTTCGAATACCGCCATTCTGCCAAATGGAGCCTTTCGCTGAATCTCATGTCGCTCGATTATACCACGCTGTCGTTCTCGGGAGAGAATGCAACCAGCAACGACGTGGCATTCCAGCTCGGCATCAACCCCACCGTCGGCTTCAAGTTCTACTTCTAAGCCCGAGTCGGCCCGCACCCTGCGGTCCTCATAGCGCCAGACACCCCTGCCGGAGCATCCGACAGGGGTGTTTTCGTGAAGAGAGGGAAGGCACCGGACCGGGAGAAACGGGGCCGGGAGAAAGGACCGGGAGAAAGGGCCAGGAACGGGGCCAGGAACGGGGCCAGGAACGGGGCCAGGAACGGGGCCAGGAACGGGGCCAGCGAGGGAGGGCCAGCAAGGAGAAGCAAATGCCGAACAGGAGTCCGGAAGCGGTTCCTCACGAAAAGGGGTCCTCACGAAAAGTGCACCCCGCGGAGGCGCTTGCGGCTGCGATCCGAAAACTCCCGCTCGACAATCCCCGTCACGACATCCGCCGCATCGTGCCAGCGATTCGCCCGGAACCGCCGCCGATAGGTCGTCAGATGGGCGTAGAGATCGGGCCAGCGGAGGTTCCAGCCCCGCGGCCAGCGCACCAGATGCAGGGCCGTGGCGGCATTCGAGAGGATCCGCGCCTCCTTGTTGCCGCTCTGGTGGAACCACTCCACCCGCACGTCCCGCGCCAGTGCCTGCACCGCCCGGGCAAAACCCCGCCCGCCGTTGTTGCTCTCGATCAGCGCCTGACGCACCCCCGACCGCACGAGCAGATCCCCCACCAGCGGCTCGGTCTCCTCCATCGACGCCCGCGAATAGACGGCATCCGTCACGTAGATCAGCCCGTCGGCATCCACCGCATAGGAGATCGAACACAGGTAGTCGTCGCCCGTGTCGGCCGTATCGGTGTAGTTGGCCCGGCGCACGATCTCGCGCGGCAGGTCGTCGTACTCCGTGAAGTTCAGGCCGTAGAGCAGCCCCTCGCGGACGGTCGGGTGGCCCTGGTACATCGCCTCGAACTGCACGGGGTCCAGCCGCCGCTTGGCCGCCAGCAGCGTCGCACCCTGCTGCGCCTCCCACAACGCCTCGCCCGGCTGACGCGGGTCGAGCTCCGTGGGCGGCGAGCCCTTCAGCGCCTCGAAGTTCAGGTGCAGCCACCCCTCCGCCAGCGGACGCTCCATCTGCGACCATGCGTGCAGCTCCTCGACCGGCTCGCGGCGCAGCAGCGTCCCGATCAGATCCTCCTCGTGCCACCGCGTGAAGACGATCAGTTCGCGCGAGGCGTTGTGCATCCGCGTCCGCACCACCGAGGTGTACCACTCCCAGCAGTTGGCCCGCACGAGCGGCGAATTGGCTTCAAGCGCATCTTTATATAAGTCGTCCAAAATAAAGCAGTCCACGCGGTTGCCCGTCAGCGAGCCCTCGCGGCCGACCGACAGCAGACCGCCCCGGCGGCCGATAATCTCGACCTCCTCCGATGTGCGGATATAGCCCGGCGGTTTGGTCCCCTGCTTGATGCAGGTCTCCGGGAAGAAGGTCCCGTATTCGCGCGAGTCGAGAATGCGCTGCACCCGGCGGTTGAATTTCGAGGCCAGCGACCCCGAATAGGAGGCGATCGCCACCCGCAGGTCGGGATCCAGCCCCAACAGGTAGGCCGGAAGCAGGGTCGTCGCCCCGACGCTCTTGCCGTGCTGCGGCGGCATCGTCACGATCAGACGCCGGATCCGCCCCTCGGCAAAGGCCTCCAGCACCCGGTAGTAGACCCGGTGGAAGGGTTGCAGTTCGAGAAACGGGTAGACCCCGAGTGCAAACTCCGAAAATGCCGGAGGGGATGGCGGTGCGGCCGGAAAGGCCAGTTCCCCGATGTCGGGTACGAAAATCTCTGCGGGAGCGTTTCCCGCAGAGATCGATTCGGTTGTTTTAGCCATTGGGTTGGAATTTGGGGCCGGAAACCCGGTGCTGGCGGCGCCGCGACGGGCGGATCCCCGGCCGATGGAAACTGAAAACAGGCTCCGGAGGGTGGCGCCGCACCCGGGAAGGAAGAGCCGGAGCCCTGTGACGGCCGCATCGCGGACCGCCACCCGAAAGCGGTCAGAGAAAGGACCGCAGATCGGAGAACGAAAAGTCGTTCAGGAACTCACCCCCGTCATCCGAGGTGTGGAACTCCCACCAGACCGGAACCAGATCCGAAATCTCGTCCCGATCACCCTCCGGATAGCGGACCCGCTCCCGGCAGACGATCACCGAGGCCGTCAGGCGGCACGCCACCTCGCCGAAATCGAAGGTCAACGTCCCGGAAAAGTAACTCCCGTCGCCGATCGCATCCCGCAGGCGCGACGCCACTTCAAGGTAAAGTTCCGTTGATACCGAATACATCATTGAATACAAAGGTTTTTTGCAAAATTACTTTGCAGAAGAAAAATAAATTGTTTAACTTTGCAGAGACAAAGATAAGTTCAAAATTTGTATTTTGTGCAATAAAGTTCAAATATTTTATATCATTTTTTTTGATCGAATGCCATGAACGAACGGGTAAAACTGATACGGAAGCAGCTCGGGATGACGCAAGAACAACTGGCACAACGCCTTGGAATCGGAAAAGCCGCCCTCTCGATGATCGAGACCGGAAAGGCCGGACTCTCGACCCGGAACCGGAACATTCTGGTTCAGGAATTGAACGTCAATCCCGAATGGCTCGAATCCGGCGTCGGGGAGATGTTCAACGCCGAACCCGACCTGACCGCCTACATGCACCGCACGGACAATTCACTCCCCCTGCAGAGCGTCCCCCTCTACTCCATCGAGGGAACGGCAGGACTCGTCCCCCTCTTCACCGACCGGCAACAGCAGAAACCCGTCAACTTCATCCACATCCCCAACCTCCCGAAGTGCGACGGGGCCATCTACATCGTCGGAGACTCGATGTACCCCCTGCTCAAAAGCGGCGACATCGTCCTCTACAAACAACTCAAAAACATCGAAGACATCTTCTGGGGCGACATGTACCTCCTCTCGATCGACATCGACGGCGAAGAGTACATCACCGTAAAGTACATCCAGAAATCCGAACGGCCCGGATATGTGAAGCTCGTCAGCCAGAACCCCCACCATGCCGACAAGGAGGTCGAAATCGCCCGGATCCGCGCCCTCGCACTCGTCAAGGCCAGCATCCGCATGAATTCCATCCGCTGACCCCGAAATCTCCTGTAAATTATTTCGGTTCCGTATCGTACAATTCCGTTTTTTTTATTATCTTTGCAAGGATCGAAATTGGTTTGCCAATTTCAAAAAGGCAGCCCAATTTCACCGGAAACAGACACAATATATTAATTTTCAATACATCACATGAAAACCAATTACGAAATCCGCTATGCTGCGCATCCCGAAGATGCCAAGCATTACGACACGGCCCGGCTGCGCCGCGACTTCCTCATCGAAAAGGTATTCTCGGCCGATGAAGTCAACATGGTCTATTCGATGTACGACCGCATGATCGTCGGCGGCGCCATGCCCGTCCACGAAACCCTCCGCCTCGAAGCGATCGACCCGCTCAAGGCACCCTACTTCCTGACCCGCCGCGAGCTGGGTATCTTCAACGTCGGAGGACCCGGCGTCGTAACTTCCGGAGACAAAGCCTTCGACCTCGACTACAAGGAAGCCCTCTACCTCGGGGCCGGAGACCGTGAGGTCACCTTCGCAAGCAAGGACCCCAAGAACCCCGCCAAGTTCTACTTCAACTCCACCACGGCCCACTGCTCCTATCCCGACAAGAAGGTCACCAAGGCCGAGGCCGTCGTTGCGCACATGGGCTCGCTCGAAGGATCGAACGACCGAAACATCAACAAGATGCTCGTCAGCCAGGTGCTCCCGACCTGCCAGCTCCAGATGGGTATGACCGAACTCCTCCCCGGCAGCGTCTGGAACACCATGCCCGCTCACGTACACTCCCGCCGCATGGAGGCCTACTTCTATTTCGAAGTCCCCGAGGAGCACGCCGTCTGCCACCTCATGGGACAGGTCGACGAGACCCGTCACATCTGGATGAAGGGCGATCAGGCCGTCCTCTCGCCCGAATGGTCGATCCACAGCGCCGCGGCTACCCACAACTACACCTTCATCTGGGGTATGGGCGGTGAGAACCTCGACTACGGAGACCAGGATTTCTCGAAAATTACCGATTTGAAATAATAAACATATCCAACTAATACCTAATAAAACATGGTAAACTTTTCACTGGAAGGTAAGGTTGCCCTCGTAACGGGCGCCTCCTACGGAATCGGGTTCGCGCTGGCTACCGCATTCGCCCGCCAGGGCGCCAAGATCGTCTTCAACGACATCAAACAGGAACTCGTCGACAAAGGCCTCGCCGCCTACAAGGAGGAGGGTATCGACGCCAAAGGATACGTCTGCGACGTAACGAACGAAGAGCAGGTCAACGCCATGGTCGCCCAGATCGAAAAAGAGGTCGGCGTGATCGACATCCTCGTCAACAACGCCGGAATCATCAAGCGCATCCCGATGGTCGAGATGAGCGCCAAGGATTTCCGCCAGGTGATCGACATCGACCTCAACGGTCCGTTCATCGTCTCGAAGGCCGTCATCCCCTCGATGATCAAGAAGGGGCACGGAAAGATCATCAACATCTGCTCGATGATGTCCGAACTCGGCCGTGAGACCGTTTCGGCCTACGCCGCAGCAAAGGGCGGTCTGAAGATGCTCACCCGCAACATCGCGTCCGAGTACGGCGAGTACAACATCCAGTGCAACGGCATCGGCCCGGGCTACATCGCCACCCCGCAGACCGCGCCGCTGCGCGAGCGCCAGCCGGACGGATCGCGCCACCCGTTCGATTCGTTCATCGTGGCCAAGACGCCCGCTGCACGCTGGGGTACGCCCGAAGACCTGATGGGTCCGGCCGTCTTCCTCGCATCGGAGGCTTCGGACTTCGTAAACGGCCACATCCTCTACGTCGACGGCGGCATTCTGGCCTACATCGGCAAGCAGCCGCAGTAATCGGGGGGGGGCCGTGAGAGGCCGCAGCCCGAAATCGGAAAAGGCTGTCTCTGACTGGGAGACAGCCTTTTTCGTTGTCGCACAGGGGGGGGGTATGGGAAGGACGGGGGGGCAGGGCCAGGGAACCCCGCAAAGGTCCCTCGCCCATAGTACCCCTTTCCCAGAGGGGCGGTTTCCCAAATCGGTTCGCAAAAAAATTTAATAACTCGCAGTACCTCCGGATCGAAATATTTTTCATCATCCCCCATTACAAAAAACCATTCAAAAGCCATTAGAAATCACACTCTTTAAGCAAAATCCACCCGAAGGCCGCATTCAAACGGCCCGAAACGCCGAAAAATACACCCGAGAAAGAACGTTTTGCAAATTTATTTCCTATATTTGATGTAGTTTGATTAAGATTCTTTGAGTATCAAACCATTAAGAAGAACTTGCATGAGAATGGGCAATGGATAAGAAATTGCTAACTTGTTTTATTACACTATATTCCTCATGCTTTTCAAATAACTCTTTTCTAAGTGCAAAGATACGATTTTTTCTCCAATTATAAGAATCCGTACCTTAAAAACTATCTATGTGATAAAGATAATGACATAACAGATTCGTAGCCGAGTTCACCAAACCACAGGCAAAGGTAACTCGTGTTCTTTTCGTCCAAGCAAGGTCAAGCCCTGC
This sequence comes from uncultured Alistipes sp., assembly GCF_963931675.1. NCBI lineage: Bacteria > Pseudomonadati > Bacteroidota > Bacteroidia > Bacteroidales > Rikenellaceae > Alistipes > uncultured Alistipes sp. The sequence goes on from NZ_OZ007039.1 coordinate 3,277,504, forward strand.
GGGTGTCGTGGAAAAATCATCCTCGCCCCGTGGGGCTTTCTGTATTTTTCCACACAACCTTGCCTGACGAGAACACGACCTTTTAGAGCCTGTAGTTTGGGAACTCCGGCCCCGAATAGCCGGACTAACAAAAAATATATAATGTTATGTCACAAGCAGTATTAAACAACAGTCAAGCAACAGGTCACACCGACCTGCTATCAGGTATCTTGAAGGTACAAGTGAGAAACGAAGAGAAGATTACGGAGCAAGACCGTATCTATTGCCAGAATCAGCAGGACGAGCTTTACAAGACGCTCGACCAGATTGCCTGGTGGTACAACATCTTCAAGAGAGAAGCCGAAAAATATGAGGGTAAAATCAAACTCAAGCACGAGCCGAACGGTAAGATTACCACAAGCAGCTATGACCTCCACTATCGCTACAATAATGACGAGAAGGATTATACCCATCACGAGTTTACTCCTTTCAAGAACATCAATGAGTTGGTGGATAGCCGTCATAACGCTATCAGAAACTTTATCAACCGCATCATCGGCTATTTCAATAACACCTACAGTGTCTCTGTTGAAGCTCCAAAGATTGATGAGAAGACTCTCCCGATAGACTTTCGACCTGTATATAACACCTATGTAGATGTGGTTATCGAACATCTCGGAGGCAAGAGTTTCCGAGATACTGCCGAGGAAGAACTTATCAAACGCTTCTTGCAAACTGTCAGACCTTCTTGCTGGAGCAAGGTGAAGCCTGAACTGAAGAAGGATAAAATCATCTTCCCCGACATTGTTACTTGGGATTCTATCCATTATCAGTATTACAAGGAATATGACTTCGAATATGACTCTGACCGTAAGGTGAGCCAGTTCTGCGAAGGCATTGCTTTCGGTGCAGATGATGTACTCTGTGGCAGTATCGAGATGATTATGGGGCTTGACACCCGTAATGTAGATATATCCCGTTGGTACGACCTGACAACAACCAACGCCTTGAACATGAAGTTCTATGCCAATGGTCGTATCGATGTCAAGTTCAAGGACAGTGCAACAGCAGAGAGTTGTTTCAAGCGACTGCGACTAAATGAAATCAAACTAAGAGACGAGAACTGATGACCACACGATATGTATGACACTCCGTAGGTACTGCCTGCGGGGTGTCTTTCGTTTTTATCCACTTCAATCATTACAGCCATGTATGCCATCATACCACAACAGATACCGCAAGGCAAGCGTGCAGAGATCAACGAGAAGATTCTCTTTGCCATCAACTCCGGTAAGGATATGATTCCTGCGGAGAGTATATACAACTGCTATACGGGTATCGGAGGACTGCACAACCTCAAGCAGTCGGACTTCGCCAGCTACCACGAGTATGCCGAGGCAAAGAAGGAGTTTGAGATGGGACAGTTCTTCACACCGCACGAGGTATGTCGGGATATGGTAGATGTACTCTCTCCCACATCATCGGAGATGATTCTCGATATGTGTTGCGGTATGGGCAACTTCTTCAACCATCTGCCCAACCAACACAACGCCTATGGCTTTGACATAGACAGCAAGGCTGTGGCAGTGGCAAGGTATCTCTATCCCGATGCACATATCGAGAAGTGCGACATACAGCAGTACCACTCCGAGCAACGCTTTGATGCCATCATCGGTAATCCTCCGTTCAATCTGAAGTTTGACTTCCGACTATCACAGGAGTATTACATTGACAAAGCCTATCATCTGCTCAATCCTGCAGGGTTCCTGATGATCATCGTCCCTGCCTCTTTTATGCAGAACGAGTTCTGGGAGAAGAGCCGTGTAGGAAGAGTAAACGAGGACTTCTCCTTCATCGGACAGACAAGGTTAGCACCTCACGCCTTCACTTCGGTAGGTGTAGATAACTTCAACACCAAGATAATGGTCTTCCTGCGTCGTTCACAGCATATAGAGATGAATCCCTACAATGCCGAGGAGTTTGTCTCTATGGCAGAACTCAAGGAGCGTGTGAAGAAAGCCCGTGAGATGAAGCACCGCCTGCGTCTTGACCTTATGCGTGAGACCAACCGCATAGACAAGGAGGAGTTGGAACAGTTCGAGTACAAGCTCGCCAAGTATATGTACGAGTTGAAGGCTCACGCAAGGCTCAACAAGCATATCGACAAGGCTGTAGCTCTTGTTACCAAGTTTCGTAACCAGAAGCCTCCTGAGAATGCCACCAACGAGCAGATGAAGGAGTGGGAACGCAAGAAGCTCACTACTGCCAAGGTACTTGCCACCATACGCAAGTATATCACCTCACAGAATGTCGTACCACGCAAGGAGGTGGCATTGGTAAAGACCTCCTACGGCTTCAAGCTCAAGCAGTATGCACCACGACTGCTTGATAAGGTGGAACACAAGGCGGCAAGCATCAATGACCTCATATTGGATAGCACAGCGCTGCCTATGCCTGAGATAGCAACCGAAGAGAATATGCGACAGATACGCATTGCGGGGCGTATTATCCGCCGTAAGCGTAGGCTCTACGATATACAGAACCAGCCATTTTCGGATATGGAAACGGACGATACTCTTGCCGAATATCTCGATAATGCCACCTTCGTAAACAAGGATGGCGAGGTATGCGAGTTTACCCGATTGCAGAAGCACGACCTGAACCTTGTGCTTCAGAAGCGATACGCTCTGCTCAACTGGCAACAAGGCTCCGGCAAGACTGCCGCTGTATATCACAGAGCCAAATACCTGCTCAAATATGGCAAGGTACGCAATGTTGTGATACTTGCCCCTGCCATTGCCACCAATATGACCTGGACTCCGTTCCTCGCCATCAACAAGGAGCGATACAGAGTGATACGCACATACAAGGATCTTGAAGATGTGCCGAGAGGTATCTTCCTGCTGCTATCCACCTCTATGGTAGGCAAGCTCAAACGCGACCTTATGCGGTTTGTGAAACTGTCCTCAAGGAAATTATGCCTCGTGTTCGATGAGTCGGATGAGATTACCAATCCGTCATCACAGCGTACAAGGCATATCCTGACAGTCTTCCGCAGACTCAAGTACAAGATTCTCGATACGGGAACAACCACCCGTAACAATATCGCAGAGCTATACAGCCAGTTTGAGTTGCTCTATAACAACTCGGTCAATATGACTTGTTGGTGCAGCAGTATCTACCACGAGAACCGAGATAAGGAGATAGAGTGTGAAAGAAACCTCCATTGCGGAGAGCCGTTCCCAGCGTTCAGAGGTCATGTGCTGTTCCGTGCCTGCCACTGTCCGGGCAAGGCAACGGTATTCGGCATAGAGAAGCAGAATCAGGATGTCTATAACAAGGAAGAACTCTTCGACCTCATAGGCAAGACCATCATCACCCGTAAGTTCCGCGACTTTGCAGGCGAGAAATACAAGATACGGACTCATACCGTAAGCCCTTCAAAGGGTGAACACGAGGTATATCGTGTCATCATTGAGGAGTTCTGCCGTATATGCGAACTATACTACAATAGCACGGGTGATACAAAGAAGGATGCAGGACTGAGGCTTATGCGGCAGATCAAGCTGCTTATCAAGGCTTGCTCGGTTCCACACCTCATATCGGGATACTACGGCGATGACTATCCGAGCAAGACACGATACATAGAAACATTGATACGGAAGATACCGGGCAAGGTAGCCATCGGCTGTACCACACTTGCCGCCTTTGACCTCTATGAGAGTTATATCCGTGAACGCTTTCCCGACAGACCGATATATGTCGTGAAGGGAGATGTGGCATTCAAGAAGCGTCAAAGCATCGTGACGGAGTTCGACTCTACCATCAACGGTATACTGATATGCACGCAGCAGAGCCTGAGCAGTTCGGTAAACATACCCACCTGCAACGATGTGATACTGGAGTCACTGCAATGGAACATACCCAAGATGGAGCAGTTCTACTTCCGCTTCATACGCCTTGACTCCAAGGAGATGAAGGATGTGCATTATGTCACCTACGAGGACTCCGTTGAGCAGAACCTGATGGCATTGGTACTCACCAAAGAGCGTCTCAACGAGTTCATCAAGACGGGAGAAGTGAAAGAGCAGTCGGAAATCTTCGAGGAGTTCGATATCACAATGTCCGTAATAGACAGTCTGCTGATACGCTCTACGGACAGCGAGGGTAAGATACATATCAGCTGGGGAAGCCAGCGAGTAACAAGTTAAACAGAAAGTCTATGGATAATATGGATTTAAGCAATGCCGAGGTTGCCGTAACCACACAGCACATTCTGGACGGGAAAGAGTACAAGGACTACTGGGTGCAGATGTCCGACTACAGCGACATGGGAGAATTTCTCTGTGCCTGCTCCGACCTCTTTCCCGAAGAAGAGGAACCGGAATATAGATATACCAAGTGGGAGAATATACCCGACAGGCTGATAAGGCGTGAATGGATATGTCCCAACTTCTTCGAGATACGCGATGCCATGGAAAGGCTCGATGAGAACGAAAGGGAGTATTTCGTCACTTGGAGCGAACACTTCGGATATGACATAACAACCGATGATCCGCATATGATGGTATCGCACTATCAGGATATATACGGTAACACCATACAAGAGACCGAAGAGGAACTTGCCGACATCGCTGATGATGCTTTGGTGTATACGGGCATATCGGGCAACTTCTGCGATATGCTTCCTCTTCAGTATGAGATATTCGATGATAACTACAACTAAAATAATGGATATATGGAAATCAGTTTCAAAGGACCGGTAATGCCGATTGACCCATACTCGCAGTTGGCATTTGTGGAGATACTAAACATCATACTCATTGCAAAGCATATTATGGATGTGAACAGGTATCTCATAGCAAGGAATGTAAACCCTCAGTTCGGCTCACTGTCGGGATATTTCCGGTGGTCGTTTGCCGATGAGAGGTTCACGCTGTGGCAACGCACGGACTACAACTCCGATATGTGCTTCTCACACCGCATACTGGATATGCCGTTCTGTATGCTTGCAGCAAAGGATAAAGAGAATGATGAGAGAGTATTCAACTAACCATCAAAGAATATGGAAACGACAATCAAGGTATCCAACAGAGAGATAGCGATACGAGCCTTCGATTATCTGAGGCACGATAGAAAGACCGACTCGGCACTGCGACTGGCTCACCACCTGCTGCACTATGACCGCATATCGCTCGGCATAGGCGAGGTGGATTGGGAGATAGATATGGCTATCCAAAAGTTCGGTGGCAATCCACGAACTGGATACCGATATTCGGCACATTTCAGTTTCAATGCAGAGACGGAGATGGAGAAAGAGATATACGAAGAGATATTCAACGGTAAAGAGTAACCGAAGGGCGGCCACAAGGTCGCTCTTCGCATTTATAGACATATGTACGGGAAATAGAATCCTGCCGTACACAGGTAATGACAAATGAACGAAGCAAAGAAAACACTCACAATGGAGTTCATCGAAAGCATAATGGATGAGAACTACACCCTCGTATGGGTGGACTATCGGGAAAGTTTTGATGAAAACCGAGACTTATTACAGAAATGCCTTGAAAAACAAGGCTGCGAAGATCTGTGGTCAAAGGTCGAGGAATGGTATGAGGATGCCGAGGAGCAGGCGACACAGGAGATTATCAAGGGGCTGAAGAGCCACTGCATCGACTTCCACGACTTTGAGAAGGACGAGGTTGAAGCCTTCTTCGAGGAACACGATGATGAGATAAGGGACGAGATACGCGAGCGTGACGACTCCACAACGGTAAACGACCTTATCAAGAATACCAACGACATACCTATACGGGTGGAAGTGCTATCCAACTACGACTGCATCAACTCTTGTTGGTTGGAGTCACAAGGTGGCTTCCGCTACAAGGAGAGTTACTTCGGGGATATGATAGATACTCTTCGCCTCAACCCTGCAAAGGTGAAGAAAGCATTGACGGAGAAAGGCTACACCGTATATGGCAGGTTCCCGAACAAGAAGTATCGTGACGGTAAGGAACAAGTATCCTACGAGGATTTTTGTCAAGAGTTGGAGAACTCCTGCTGTGGAGCCAATCTGCTTACCTACATAGGGCTTGTAAACCTCAGAGACCTCTACGATGCCGACTTCAAAATCAAAGAGGTCATCATTCCCAAAGGTAATACCTGCGGCCTGTTCAGCTCAATGTATGGCGGTGGCAGTCTGATAGAGATGGAACTCAAAAGCGATGTAAGAATCCGACTAGATAAGGCACGCAAGGACGGCTACGGCTTCCGTCTGCGACTTGACAATGAACGCTCCAAATATGATTACTCCATCAAGCATGTATATGGCGTATGCGATACCTTCTTTGGTAAGCAGGTAAGCATCGTATCAGCAAACTAAATCAGTATTAACCATAAAAATATCAATGTATGAAGAAGATTGAAGTAAAGGTAAGATACCTCTTCGAGGGTACTTACACCGTAGCGGCAGATGACCGCAATGAGGCACGCACAATGGTAACAAGAGATTGCGGGCTGGTATTGGGTGGAAACATCCACACCACACTCGATGATGACGATGTGGATTGGGAGTTTGATGTTCACCCCGATATGCAGATTCTATCCTACACAGAGTTGGAGAAGAAGCAAAAGCCGAAACGTCTGAAGATGGATTTCTCCGACAGGATAGAGACACTCCGCAAGGATATTATAGATGCCATAAGGCAGTTGCTCTACTCGCACGGATTGACAGAAATAACCTTCCCCGAAGAGCAGGATGATCCTGTATGGGTGATATGGTTCAATTGGGACGGAGACCCATACGAGTGCAAAGTAATGGGTGTCAAGGTAACGGATAACAGTATGACTGTGATTGCCCACGACAAGATTTGCAATGATGAAGTGACTTGCTCCACACCCTTTGAACTTGGAGCAAAGAATATCGACTGGCTATATGAGATATATGATGCTGTATGGCAGCAGTTGGAAGAGAACAGAGATAATAACGCTTAAAGATTACGACTATGAGATTAGACCCTGTAAATGCAGTGTCGAGCTTCCACTACTATATGTGGAATGCTTGGGACGAGGAAGAGTGCAAGATTACCTTCGGAGGTGCTTATAAGCACTTCTGGGAGAAATGGAACTCCCTTGCAAGCAAATCAATACTAGGAGCGGCAGAACGATTCTATGCCGAACTCTCGGACAACAACCGTGAACTGCTTGTCAATCGTGCTGTGGCACTCTATGACGGCAAGGCTACAAGAGAAGAACCTCACGATGATGATGTATATGTCTGTGATGCTTGCGGTTCAAGAAAAATTGAGATTCAGGTTTGGGTAAATGCCAATACCAATGAGTATCTAAGTGATGTAGATGATGACGATACGGACTGCAAATGGTGCGCTGACTGTGAACAGAGTCAGAATTTCTGCACATTGAGCGATTACAAACAGAAGATGCAAGATTGGTGGAAAGACCTTGACTTTATCACATTGGAAAGTATAACCGGCTTGCACGAGACTAACTACTCATCGGAAGATTGTTCACAATCCTTTGTGGATGCCTGCAATGATTGGTGGAACGGTCAGGACTATGATACCCAACGAGAACTCTATTTCAAATCACAATCTTAATACTTACGACAATGACTGATAAAGAAATCATCGAAAGAATATGCGGCTCGTGTAACTGCGATGAAGCAACTGCAAAGGAGTATCTGAATGACGAGATACGCCACCTCAGAGAACTGCAAGAGGTAAACGACCTGCAAGAGAGTGACATTGAACTCTCTTGCAGTGGCCTCGGCATTGAGTCCGAGTGCATGGAGTATTTCACAATGGTATTAACTTACTAACATCTACTACTATGGCTTACTTTAAGAATATACATTCATTGGCGGAACTCAAGAAGGAATACCGCCGATTGGCATTGGAGAACCACCCCGACAAAGGCGGTAGCACCGAAGTGATGCAGCAGATCAATGTGGAGTTTGAACGGCTCCACGAGATTTGGAAGAACGATACTACTGTATCGGCAAATGCATCAGGTTATGAGAACGACTATGCAGGAGCATCGGCAAAAGAGTATACCGACTTCGTATATAACGAGTATCGTTGGAAAGGTCGCAACTATCAAGGACAGCACACTCCTGAGATTGTGGAGTTGGTGCGTAACTGGATGAAGGAGACCTATCCCAAGTATAAGTTCTCCGTATCAAGGCATCACTATAACTCTATCCATATCTACCTTGTCAAAGCCGACTTCGAGGCATTCAAGAAGGATAAAGGCGTTGTGTTCCACCACGATGTGAACCACTATAACATTGACAATGACGACATCCTAACCGACAGAGCCAAAGAGGTGATGAAGAATGTCTGCGACTTTGTGATGTCGTACAACTTCGATGACAGCGATCCGATGACCGACTACTTCTGCACTAACTTCTATCTTACATTAGGAGTCGGCACCTACAAGAAGCCATATAAAGTAGAACTGCCGAGATTGGATTGCAAAGGCAAGAAGCCCGATGTGTTCAGGCACCCCGAAGGTGCTGCACACAAGGCAATACGCCAAGCATTGGGCGGTGCATACTTCAGTTTTCATAACAGCCAACGACTGCAAGGCAAAATGGTACTCGGAGAAGACTCCTACGGACATAGTGGCGACAAATACTTCTGGCCTCTCTCATACTCCAGTGCCAAGACCGCCCAGAAACGAATGGATAAATTGGAGAAAGCCGGTATCCGCTGCAAGCTCACGGGCTACAATGGCGGCTGCATCGAGTTCCTCGGCTACACTCCCGAAACGGAAGCACAACTTGAGAAAGAGAGGCAGGAGGTTATCATCGCTCATCGTGCTTGGCAGGCAAAGCAGGTGCAGACAGGATAGCATAAAAAATCATATAGAAGTTGCTAATGCTACTGCATTTGAGTTTCTTTTATAGAACGCTATAATAGTCAATATAGCGGTCACCAACAAAGAACCCATCATTATCAAATAAGTAGATGTGAAAAACCATCCAAATCCCTGACCAAAAGTTTGAGCAAGACCCATTATCACAGAGATAAGTTGTAATAGTCAAGACTTGTTCTGACATTTTCTATACTATCGGGCAAAAAAAGTGTCCGATGCCATCTGCGAAGATACGCAACTATTCTCACTCTCACAACCTGGTGAGCCAATAACCTGCTCATCAGGTTGTATTTTCCCTGCATCCTGCAATTGATATCTCCTTGCCACCTCCATTCCTTCGAGGAAAGTCTGCATGGGTGTTTTCCCGAAACAGTATTTCCCGGAGTGCGTCCTTTGCGTGTTATAGGAGTTCATCCAAGTGTCAAGGTCTGCCTGCAGTTGTTCTATCGAGGTGTATATCTTCTTCCTGAAAGCGATGGCGTAGAATTCGTTCTGGACAGTCCTGTTGAAGCGTTCACAGATGCCGTTTGTCTGCGGGCTCTTGGCCTTGATCTTGGAATGGTCTATGTCCTCGATGGCCAGATACAGTTCGTATTCATGTGTTTCCCTGTTTCCGCAGTATTCGGTTCCCCTGTCCGTGAGCATCCTCATCAGTTTCAGGTCATGCTGCTCGAAGAACGGAACCACCCTGTCATTGAGCATGTCCGCCGCCACGAGCGCGTTCTTCCTGTCGTAAAGTTTGGCGAATCCGATTTTGGAATAGGTGTCGATGACCGTCTGCTGGTAAATGTGCCCCACGCCTTTGATATACCCTACATAATAGGTGTCCTGCGCCACAAGGAAGCCTGGATAATAAGTCTCTATTTCCCCGTGTGCCTGTTTCTCCGCCTTGGCTTTTTCCAGCGCGGCCACCTGGTTCTCGTCAAGCACGATGCCTTCCTGCTCCACCTTGGTCGAAAGTGCCTTCAGGCGTTTCTGGAAGGTCTCCATGTCATGCCTGAGCCAGATGGAGCGCACTCCTCCGGGAGATACGAGTATGCCTTTCTTGCGCAGCTCGTTGGATACGCGTACTTGTCCCAAAGCCGGGTTGGCTATGGCCATCTGCACTACAGCCTGCTCTATGCGCTCCTCCACGCGGTTCTTTATCACCGGCTTTTTACGGGAAATCTCCTGCAGGGCCAGTTCTCCGCCCTGCTCGTACAGTTCCTTGAAACGATAAAAACTGTCACGGCTGTATCCCATAATCTTGCAGGCTCGTGACACGTTTCCCAACTGTTGGGACAGCTCAAGCAGTCCCAGTTTGTTCTTGATGACTTTTTCTGATGTGGTCATAACTTAATCTGCTTTTATGTTACAAATCTACTCTTTTTATGCGTAACTGTCAGATTAAGTCTTGACTAATTCAGATAAGTGCACCCAAGCCAACACCTACCCATAAAAAGAATGCTAGCCATCCTGAAATACTTTTCTCTTCCTCCAGCGCCTCTGCTTTTGATGCTTCTTTCGATAGTTGGGCTTCATCTGCGGCATATTTATCACACACCTCCTCAAAAGAAGGTTTATCCTTTGTGAACGAACATACTGTACCACATTCTGGGTTAAACTCTCTATTTTTGCAAGTTGAACATATTTTAATCTTCTCCGACATTTCCATAGTAATAGTTGTTTGAGTTAGTATTGTCTAATTAATTATCTATAATTTTCTTTGTTATATCACATATCAAGCGACGAGCAGCCCCCTCAATTGTGTTAGCCACATTGTCTAAGCTATCAGTAATCTGGAACATTGTATTAATAGCATCTGTATTAATAGAAACTCGAGAGTTATGTTCTTCTTTTGTATATTCCTTTAAATTATTGATATACTCTTCGCTAATAAAGGTATGAGCCATCCAATCTAGATCCAATTCGGAAACAACCTTCTTAAGGTGTGCCTCGTAATCACGAACATAGGAACAGAGCTGACTATACTCATCTTCATCACGTCGAGTTACACGGCTCAATTCGTTGTAGAGGTTATCTCTATGCTCAAATAATGAAGGAAGTAGTTCATTGCGAATATGTCGCGCGTAGAATACAGCAACAAAGCCCAATCTAAAATGAGCCTTTTGTTCTTCTTCACACTTGCTACCAATATAAGCATATATATCATTATAGATATTTACTACTTGTTCATGTAAAATATCAAGTTCAATGCGAAAACTCTCTATGGGTAATTTCTTCTTACTATATACCTTACCATCAACTAAAACCTCGCGAGCCTCTATTTGACCTAAATTAACCTGATTCAAAATACTCCAATCGTTAAGCAACGCTGAAAATTCAGCTATTTTGCGAGCATTTGATTCTGTTAGAGGAGACTCGGTCGGCATCTCCACTTCTTTATCAACATCAAATTGAATAATATTCTTTCCAAAGAATGGTCTTAGGCGGTCATCCATAAAATTTTCGCTGACTTCCTTCTGCATCCACTCTTTAAGTTGTTCATCTGAGATATATGAAATCTCACCATCAACATTTTTACGAATAAATGAGGTGTAGTTTGTCGAAACCCGTTCCAGAATTACATCGGGTATAAGGCTCCATGCGGGAATTGGATTCCTAGATACTGTTGCTGGACAATGTTGAGCCCTTGCATTATCTAATCTATCCTCCAAAGATGGATGTGATGACCAAACGTCCTCTACCTTGACCCTTGATTCTATTTCGAATGTTCGTATCGGCTTAATTAATTGTTCGTCATATTGGAGCACAGGCATATCCTTATTGGGGATAATGTTCGCCACAATACGTTTGCCAATAAAGTAATTAGCAACAATCTTCTTTTCATCAATGAGATTACTGAGCAGATGCTTATATAGACCATCCTTGTTTGAAAGAGAATCAATCTTGCACATAGCAGAAACAAAGTTATCAGAGCCTACACATTGACAAGCAATATTATCTGCATCGTACTCCATGTATCTAGAGAGTTTTAGATACCCCTTCTGCACAAATTTGTAAACATAAAAAGTTAATCTCTTAATGATATTTGTTAGGCCTCTCGTAAGCACGCCAAAGAATCTGATGACCCCCGTGTCCGATAGGCACCATTTGTCAACAAATCTATCCCAGAAATCCTCAGCATATATAAGATCATGAAGCACAGTGTTGGTAACATATACAGTAGAGCCAACTTTCATACTGTTTTGGGAAAAATGACCAAACTCATGTGCAATTATAGACTTTACTTCTTCAACGCTAGTCCCATCAAATAAGCCAAGACCAATCTCAAGATTTTTCTTTATAGGGAAGAAAATACTCCAAAAGCTTGTATCATAAAAGACGCAAGCATTAACATCTGGTGATAAATAAACATGCTTAGGCATTTTGCAACCAGTTTTGCCGGCAACATCACGAATCATTGCAAACAAATCTGGACATTCAGTTTCAAACACCTCCACACGAGTCTCATTATGATTTTTCTTAAACGCAAAGAGTGGTTTGATAAGATATATACCCAGCATAATTGCCAAAAGGCATAAACCTATAACAGACATTATAATAAGTATAATGGCTCTTCCACTTCCTACTTCCGGCAGTACATCTATTATTAGATGATATGACCCCCAGAATGAGCCAATTACAATAATAACACCTAATGCAATTAGCAACAAATAATATAGCAAGAAACATCCTATTCTGAGGAGTTCATTTATGACTGCTGACTTAATATTCTGGCCCTGCATTTTACTGCTTAATAATAAGTTTAGAGTTAATATTATCTGAATTAGTCAAGACTTAATCTGACAGTTACGCATAAAAAGAGTAGATTTGTAACATAAAAGCAGATTAAGTTATGACCACATCAGAAAAAGTCATCAAGAACAAACTGGGACTGCTTGAGCTGTCCCAACAGTTGGGAAACGTGTCACGAGCCTGCAAGATTATGGGATACAGCCGTGACAGTTTTTATCGTTTCAAGGAACTGTACGAGCAGGGCGGAGAACTGGCCCTGCAGGAGATTTCCCGTAAAAAGCCGGTGATAAAGAACCGCGTGGAGGAGCGCATAGAGCAGGCTGTAGTGCAGATGGCCATAGCCAACCCGGCTTTGGGACAAGTACGCGTATCCAACGAGCTGCGCAAGAAAGGCATACTCGTATCTCCCGGAGGAGTGCGCTCCATCTGGCTCAGGCATGACATGGAGACCTTCCAGAAACGCCTGAAGGCACTTTCGACCAAGGTGGAGCAGGAAGGCATCGTGCTTGACGAGAACCAGGTGGCCGCGCTGGAAAAAGCCAAGGCGGAGAAACAGGCACACGGGGAAATAGAGACTTATTATCCAGGCTTCCTTGTGGCGCAGGACACCTATTATGTAGGGTATATCAAAGGCGTGGGGCACATTTACCAGCAGACGGTCATCGACACCTATTCCAAAATCGGATTCGCCAAACTTTACGACAGGAAGAACGCGCTCGTGGCGGCGGACATGCTCAATGACAGGGTGGTTCCGTTCTTCGAGCAGCATGACCTGAAACTGATGAGGATGCTCACGGACAGGGGAACCGAATACTGCGGAAACAGGGAAACACATGAATACGAACTGTATCTGGCCATCGAGGACATAGACCATTCCAAGATCAAGGCCAAGAGCCCGCAGACAAACGGCATCTGTGAACGCTTCAACAGGACTGTCCAGAACGAATTCTACGCCATCGCTTTCAGGAAGAAGATATACACCTCGATAGAACAACTGCAGGCAGACCTTGACACTTGGATGAACTCCTATAACACGCAAAGGACGCACTCCGGGAAATACTGTTTCGGGAAAACACCCATGCAGACTTTCCTCGAAGGAATGGAGGTGGCAAGGAGATATCAATTGCAGGATGCAGGGAAAATACAACCTGATGAGCAGGTTATTGGCTCACCAGGTTGTGAGAGTGAGAATAGTTGCGTATCTTCGCAGATGGCATCGGACACTTTTTTTGCCCGATAGTATAGAAAATGTCAGAACAAGTCTTGACTATTACATATTATCTATGGTAATAGTACCAAATCTCTCTAATACACTCTGTCCGAGGAGAAGTGGAGCCTGCTGATTGTGTGCTACGGATGCATCAACATTCTTTAGCACAGCATCGCCAATCTTGATTTCGCGTAGGCGAATAATGGTACCTTCGTGAATCTCTCCTGTTGCAGTGCTAAAATACTCTTTACCTTTAATGTCTTCTGCTGTTAAATATCCATTCTTAAGCATAAACGAGGCTTCTACTGATGAAATCGATACGGAACTTGCACCTGTATCAAAGATAAACTTCAAAGGCAGATTGTTAATGGTGCATGCGACTTCATAAACACCACTATACATCTTCTTCATTTGAATTTCAGAGATGACAGAAATCTCATCTTTAGCTTCTTCCTCATTATTAATTACAACCGTAGGTTTGTTCTTATACTCCTCAATTAGTGCTATAAAATCAGGGCGATCCCTAATGGGATCCATATCGTCGTCATTCTCAATATGAGCAAATGAACGGTATCCTTTCTCCAGTGTTACTCTAAGAGCAGCGATAGCCTCGTCGGCCTTCCCCATTCTAGATAACAAACATGCACGATCGTAATATGGGCCATTGTTATCAGGATCTGATGCTACAATCTTATCCATCCACTCGATAGCTTCATTATTCCTGCCAAGGAAAAGTAGTGCGTATTGACGACAGCTTCCAGACTTTGCCACTGTGTCCTGCTTCAATATCTCTTCGAAATCCGCATTAGCCAGTTCGTCTTGTCCTTGCTTACGATAAAGTTCACCGCGCATTAGGAAAATATATGGGTACTCCTTATCTACATCGATACCGGCATTGTAGTTTTCCATAGCGGTTTTATCATCACCTTTAAGTTCATAGCACCAACCTCTCTTATAATAAGCATATGCATCGGTAGGTAAAATCTCAATCATTTTAGAGAAATCATCAATGGCCTCGTCATACCTACCACTTTCACGGTAGAAATCTGCTCTTTCTGCCAAAGCATAGTAGTCTCTACCATTACCCATTTCTATGCATTTTGTAATCTCTTCGATTGCCTTATTAGAATCTCCAAGTTCGTGGTAGCACTGACTTCTATAATAGAAAATCATAGGAGCTGTCCCATATTCCTTCTCAATCTTATTGTATTCTGCTATTGCGCTTGCAAAATCATAGCTCCACTCATAGATATTTATCTTGAGCATCTTCCATCTCATTCTCTCACTGTCCTTATTACACATCGCACTTACCTTTGCAAGGGCATAACTGAGATGTTTTTTGAAGATGTCTTCAATATATGAAGACTCTGGGTCATCATCTTTATCAAAATAACGAATAGCATCATCAATAGCCTGATCTGTTTTACCGAGTTTGTCATAGGCCTGCATTCTAAATCGGTAAATTTCGCTATAGCTATCGTCGTACTTTTCGCACTTATCAGCCATATTAATTGCACCCTGGTAGTCTTCTCGCTGTATCATGTTTCGCACAAGTCCAATCATTGCAACTTGGTCTGCCTCATTATGTTTAAGCATCAACTGATAATCAGCATCTGCATTAGCATAATCCTTCATGTTATAATATACCCCTGCTCGTTGGTATAGTATTTCATGTATCGTTTCAAGATCATCACTTTTAGCAATCATCTTGTAGGCAGTCGAAAAGTCAGCAATGGCTTTGTCGTACATTTCCATATCGACATAAATATCAGCTCTCCACCAATAAGGAGCATACTTGGGAACATCTTCGTTTTTATCCCAATGCTTGATGGCATTATTGATATCCATTAAAGCCTGGCCAAATTTATTCTGATTTTGATACAGTCCAGCGCGGAAAATATATCCGTTTGATGATTTCGGGTTTTCGTTAATGTACTGGTTAATGTACTTCATCGCTTCCTTCTCATCCTTCTGTTCGAGAAGTTCGTAAGCTTTTCGTAAATTGTAATCAGATGGTTGGCTCTTTTGAGCGGAGCATAACTGTAGCCCTATTATAAGGAGCAATACGGTGGTGAGCAGGACTTTTTTCATTGTTTGAGTTAATTTACTTGGTTAATTACTACCTTAAAGTTCAGTCTATAAATTAACATTAGCAAAAAACTAAAATACTAATGTATGAAATCACTGTTACAGTATATAAAATTGTCATAAAAGGCACATTTTATAAGTGCAAAAAATCACGACTCTTTAATAGTGGTTTCTATTAAATTCAAGGCACAACAAAGTGTGCCTTGAATTGTAGTCGATTAAAAGTTGGGGTCTATTAGAGAAGAAAAATCAGCTGGTTTACTATCGGAATGCTTCTCTAATATTTCTAATGCATTTTTAATTTGTTCATTAAGGTAATTAATGTTCAACTCTCCATTATAGTACCTCAAATAATAAGTCATATTTTGTATCTCTTTCTTATACCTTGCCTTATAGTCATTGCTTACAAATGGTATTTCTCGGTCAGGATCCGATTGTGCACGCTTAATAATATTTTGAAATTCACGGTAGGAACGTTCATAATTTCTAAGTAATTCTTGTACAAGCGACATGCTATCTTTGAACCTGGTAGAATACATCCTATCAAAATAACTGATTGCATCGTCTACATCTTTCTTATTAAACGGTTCATACAACCATCTATTAGCCAATTTGACCATACAAGTATCTACAAAGCCCGCATTTGATTGCAGTGTTGTTATCTCACGTTCCTTGCTTCTTATTACTTTAATAAGTGAGTCTCGTTGTTGATTTGCTGCAACTGTAAGTCTCAATGAATCGCGTTTACTATTAAGCCTCAAAGAGTCAATAACTTTCTTATTTACTCCAATGATACTATCTCTATGGAGTAGCATCCGATGAAGCGAGTCGGCTACAAGTTTGACACTATCGACATTTTCGATTCTGTCTTTATTGGATTTACCTTTAAAAAAGACTTTTGCCTTATCTTGTGCCGTAACATTGGCACTTAAGAACAAGGAAACTAAAATCAATATCAGTTCTTTCATTATAATTATTTTAGTTATTTGCGTAAGGAATCAATACATAACCTCTGTCTGTTCCATTATTATTGGAGCCATCTTTATGATATACAACATAAATTGTATACGTTTTAGATTTTGTCAGATTATTAAGAGTTACCGCACTATAATTGTACAATGAGGTTCCGCTCTGCGCGTTACCCTTTGTATCTTTATAGTTATCACCAGTTGTAGGCATCTTGTCCAATCCGACGATCACATAGTCAAAATTTGGTTCTCCGTTACTACGAATGTAAAAAGTAAAGGTGTCGTATCCCTTTATCGTAAATGACATAGTTGCATCGCTATTATGCCTATTATAGTTACTTGACGATTGATATGCTCGGTAAGAAGTACTTGGTGATGTCATGTTCGTCCATTGGTAATTTGTAGAGATATTTATTTCTTTACGAGTAAAAAACTCTTTAGCATTTCTTGCATAATCTGCAGCTCTCTGTTTTAGTGATTCTGTAGATTTTGCATTTGAACCATATTTTGAGCGGTTATTATCATACTCTTTTATCTTACTATTAGTTGTTGACATCAATGCGTTAAATGTCTCCTCAGTCATATTACGATAATTCGCCATCTCATTAACCTTTGCTTCTACTTGATAATAGTGCGAATTCCCAATATTTGATTTTACGGCTGCTAGCTTATTTGTCAAGTCTGCGCAATTAGACAATGGGGACATTGTTCTATATTTCTCAGCACTTTGAATTTTTGCATTTGCATCGCTAACAGAATGGAATGTAGAATATGTTGCAACTTTCTTCGCTTCCTTATAATTGCTAATAATCTGTTCAATTTTGCGGAGGTCTTCCTCATATGAACCTGCAACAGCAGTAGTTTCGCCATAATCTACCTTCAATGTTCTCAGATGAGCTATGCGATTAAGCATTGCTTTATGGTCAGACTCTCGCCATGTAGAAGCCCCAAACTTTGCAAGACTTAATTTAGTAAAAATGGGAAGATATTTTTGGACTAGAGCTTTTGTCTGATAGTCTATTTCCTCTTCTGTCATAAATCCTTCACACTTGTACATTTCAAGTTTGTCAACGACTACATTATAAATCGAGTCATTGAAAATGGTACTCTCTGTGTCAGAAAATCCATTTATGTTAGCTTCTAGTGAAGACTTGTGTAGATTGTTTACTGGCACATCTGTAGGTGGAGCAACAATCGTCGGATAAAAGGCAAGAATGCCTGCAATAGCAATTGCTATTACTATTCCGAGTATCAATATTTTCTTACCTGTATTGCTCATATTGGTTAATTTTTCAAGAAATCAAATAATCCATCCTTTTTTTCTGTAGACTTTTCTGGTTTCGGGGTACTGCTTCTGCTATTTTGCTGGTGTGATGTTGGTGTGGTTCCAGCATCCTCAAGCGCCTTTATATAACCCTTTTTGTTACCTTCTGGCTTAATGGTTATATCATAATCGTTCGCTTTTGTATTAAAGTTCCCTGAGAAAGTCTTATGACGATTTGCTTTTATCGAAGCCACTAGTTCTTTAAATATTGCGGATTTGCCAAGAACATTCTCATAGGCCAGTATATCATCAAAACGTCTCTCATTCATTGCATCCCACAAACCTTTTAGCGGTTCGTGTTTTTCCATCTCAGTTCTGTTCCAGACATTATTATGGTCTATATATGAAATTGCTGCATCTACTGATTTTTCATCACTATTACTCTCTGAGCCTTTTGGTGCATAATTGTAGTTGCGTTTTTCTAACTCCTTAATGCGGCTCTTTAAATCAGCATTTTCTTTCGTTAATTTGCTGATTTCTTGATTATCGGCCTTACCTCCAATGAAGTCGTTTAAAGCATAACCACCGCAGACACCGAGCAGTAGGACTATTATAGAACATATTAGGCATGTAATCCAGAATTTGCGAGTGAATGGCTTGAATCGCAAGTAATTTTTATCATTGCGTGTAACATATCCATCTTCTGTTACATAACCTTTCACAGGCGAAGATTTCACTTTTCTGTTGCCTGATATCTTAATTGGATAATATCCTTCATCATTTTTTAGAGGAAGCAAAAACTCATAAGAGTACATCTCTTTTGTCATCTTAATATGCACTGGTTGCATTAAATTAACATGACCACTGTGTGGCTCATATCCTTCTGCGTAAATTTCGACCCATACATTATTAAGCATTGACTCGCTAATTTGGATATCGTCACCCTTATTAACCTGTTTCTTTGCTACGCATAATTCGTAATCTTCAACTCTTTGATTCCATTCATCAGTTATTTTTATATAATTGTACGGAAGCAATCTAACATATTGATTAGGAGTTGGTAGGGAATATTTAGCACCAGGAGTGATTGTACTAGATGTATGTATTGGCATATACCCATCACGCCTCCATTCAATATTAATCACATCTCCTTCAATAGCATACATCTGTCCGACGAAAGGTTGTTCACCAATATATGGCACAAATGAGTCAACCTGACCTGGAGACTTAATAACTACCATAGAATAAACCTTATGATCAGAAAGATTATCACCTGAAAGGCACCTAAGACTCGTTGAGTTATCCAAAAGGAATATACTCTTATAGTTCTTGTAGTAAGACTGGCACATATCTTTTAGGAGCTCGGCTAGAGTGTACTTTGCTTTCTGTCCATAGTATCTATATGCACACTTTTCGCCATTGCTTTTTGTAGTGATTCTAGATGCAGGTGCTGATTCATATGTTTTCGAAAGAAGTTGGGTTAATCTTTCATCATTTCTTTCGTTAGCAAGAATCTCTTTTTTAACAGCATCTACTATTTCAACAAGTTCCTTACCTGCAATATTAATTGAAGCAGGAACATATATCCATGCACTAATACAATCAGTGATACGACCCTCAATAAGCGAAGCTACAGTTAATATGTGTCCAGTATCAACGCTTGTAAGCATTAGTACTGCTGATGAACCATCCAAGTTATCAATGTTCTCAAGGTCTTTGCGGATATCCCAGACGTTCTTAGTCCATACCTGGTCTCCGTTTATTTCAAATAAATCTGTATAACCCTGATTTATACGAACTATCTTTAAGCCTAATTTATTATTATCCATAGTTTGTTACTTTTTTAATCTGTCAAACAAGTTCTTAATCTTTCCAGTTTTGTATCCATAAGACCTCTTAATGAGTGTTCTAACAACCGTTGCTGCTGTATCTTCTTTGAATTTACAGTAGTTCTGGAAACATACTGTACCTAACGTAAATGGCTGGATCTCCACATTACCACCATTTATTTCATTGTCCTTACAAATCTTCTTCAAACCATTATAGAAACCTTGATAGTTCTCAGAGATATAGTTTCTCAGTTTTTCCTGCAACTCCTTGCCCACAGCTTTTGCTTTATCAACCTTAGTAATAAGGAGATATAAGCCATCTGTATCCTTTTTGAAAATTCCTGTTCTCTGGATATAAGCCACAGCTGCTTCTAGATAGATATTTTGAGGGAGGCCTTCATACTCTCTGTCCTCTGCACCATATTCTATCACAAAGAAATGAATCTTTCGATTATCAGTTCTGTTATCAATTAATATGTTGGTCAATGTCTTAAGAACATTCTGCTGCTCATCAGTCAAAGGCTCTCCGGCGTCTTGCTTATACATACATCTAACAAGCTCACCAGCAAGGTCTATACAAGTGATGGGATGCTCTTTTCTGTCTTCATCTTCGAGAATAAAGCCCATTTCATAAGTAGACGATATGGCTGTACCTTCGGGTAGTGTGCCAACAGCTCCATTAGTTTTGAACAGATTGGCCAATCTATTCATATAACCATAGCCCTGACAGTCTGGATCACGTTGCATACTCTTTGCGACCCTACCACTATTGGCAGAACTCAAAATTGCACCTAATGCACAACTTTTACCAGATGACGGAATACCCCAAAAGTAAACTTCTGTACATGGAGACTTTGTAATCTTTGTTATTGGTTTAGGAGCTTGGAATTTCTGAGGAGTGATGTTAGACATCATGTGTGCAATAAAATCGCCATCAATCCCCGCTCTTGAAAAGTCTGATATAATTCCGTTTTCCCACAACAAATTTGCAACCGTACCGCTAATGAAGTTATTATCCTCCGCGATAGCAGAAAGGAGGTCTTCTACACTAATTTTACCAGTATTAATATAGTTGACTATTCTATCATATATCGCCTTCTCTGGGTTATTGATTCTGGCATCTGTTCGTATTGCTTTAATCTGTCTAGCAAGTGCTCTAATGTCAACTCCTAGATATTGTTCTCTGCGCAACTCTCTTAAAAGGCGTGTGGCTTCTGCAAGGTAAGTACTATTAGGATGATTGTCTACAAAATTTTGCAGTTCAGGAATACTTCCTTTGTTAACGCTATCCCAAATCTCATCACTGGCGCCACTTTCCGCCAATTTCTGCAGTTCCTCAATTCTATCACGGGCAGAACTTCGATATTCGCCTTCTGGATACGAATCAAGGTAATTTTGGTAAGCCTCTTCTGTATTAATGCGTTTGGCTTCTTCCCAGTCTTCCTCCTCGCAGTTCGCAAATTTCTCTGCAACCTGATCCTGTATAGACTTCTTTACTGGTGTACCTGCTTCTCGAGCTGCATCTCGAAACTCTTCAAAACTCTTTATTCCGGCCTGTTTCAAGGCCTTTACTAGGTCATCGATGTTGTTGCTGTACTCATCGATATTATCAAATATAGTATCTAAATCAATCATATTATTGGAATTTTTCAATTACATAGTGAATGAACCGTAATCGCCTTCGTTTGAAGAGGAATCATCCTCAATACTAAATGTCATATCATCTTCAGGGCGGTCAATTTTGCTAGTTTTCTTAGCCTTTTTGCGTTTAGGTGTATATGAGTCACCTTCAGAGCCAATGAGTCTAAATGTACTTTTGGTATTTCTACTTTGAATGATGTACGGGAATAAAAGCAATATGTATAGTAGAACACCAATACCAATTGCAAGCATTGATGGGGTACCCATTGTTGTGTACACAGAGCGTAGATTATTTAGGTTCTCCTTAGCTTTTGTTACGCTTGGGTCAGATGATGAGAATGGTTCGACTCCATTAGGCTCGTCTGACATAATTTTACCAGAGAATTCACTTAGCGAGTTATTCCAATTTTCAATAGCACTTTCTATTTTTTTGATGTTGCCAATCATAAAAACATTCCATACGGTTGCTCCTGATGCATTATCAATCCACTTAACAGCAGATTCTTTCAAAGCATCATAATTATCAGCAATCAACTGAAGCCTAAGGGCCTCAACTTCATTTGTACGATGAACGATCTCCGTTTTATTTTGGGCCAATTTCTTGTCGTACTCTTTTATTCTATTATTTGCATAGGCCTCATAAGACTCGAACATACCCTTTGTTGTCTTTATGGACTCTGAGAAAGTCGTTTCCACCTGACTTCTGTTATCAAAAACCGTCCAGAAATGGGCATATGGAACCATTACCGCAATAAAGAATAATGGCGCAGAGAAGAAAAGAATACGCTCAAAAACAATCTTTCTGCTAAATTTCTCATCTGCCCCTTTCAAAATTTGAGGTATGATGAAAAATATAATAAGTACAAGATCGATTATCAATACACCCAACCCCGCATATAGGAAATCTCCATCAGTCAAATATGTGATTCCCATAAATGAGACATAACTGATAAATATCAGTGCAACAAATGCAATGATATGTCCCCATGAAAATTTTAATGTTTCATTAATTGCCATATATCTTCCTTATTTATTTTCAGGTAATAATTTTTCAAGTTCACTTATCTTCCTCTTATAGGATTCTATTAGTTTTCTAATGGCATCGTAATCTGTTCCATCATTTTCATCTTCAGATGTTGGCGGAGTTGTTTTACCATTATCATTTCCCGGATCCGTAGGACTTGGTTTGTTCCCAGGGATCTGTCCATCTTGGCCTGGCGTTTTACCAGTATCCCCAGGAGTATTGCCACCTACATTACCACCTGTTTCTCCGGGATTATCATTAATAGGTGTTTCTCCATCATTTGGATTATTGCCAGAAGAGCCCCCATCTCCAACATTAGGATTTGCAATTTCGTTATTGGCATTACCATTTGTATCCGGGAGTTCCGGTATCACGCCTGTTTTCAACGCTATTAGAGCATCGTCCACTTGAATCATTGGTGGCATATAATCAGAAACTCGCTCACCTGTTGCCTGTAAAATATGAAGCACTTCTGTCACCGAGATATCTTGGTTTAAACTCTTCATTAATGCTACCGTACCAGCAACTATTGGAGCTGCCATACTTGTACCATCAAATACGGCATATTCATTCACGGGTATAGAACTATAAATGCCCTTTCCTGGAGCAGAGATGTTAGAACCTCTACCATAATTGGTGAAGTCTGTACCTTTTATCTGCCTATCAACAGCGGCGACATTTACGGTGAAATTTGTTCTATTCTCTGGTGGAATGTTTGCGAGTATATTGTCATTACCTACTGCAAAAACGATTATAACATTATGCTCATTTGCGACATTAATAATTCGTTTCCACACACGCTCTTCATTTTTGAATTGAGTTTTAGCAATATAATCCTGGTCAGGGAGAGGTAGTATATCTAGTCCTCTAAAATTCGGACCAATAGATACATTTACCACATTTGCTCCATTGTGGATAGCATACATTATTCCGCTTGTTACTGACGAGAATGTACACATACCATTGTCAAATACCTGTATTGGCATTAGTTTACATTTAGGCGCAACTCCAGATACGCCTTTGTCAAACATCTTATCAGAGCCAACTGCCAATCCAGCTACGTGTGTACCATGTCCCTGGCCAACACTTAATCTATTATCCTGAGTAAACACATTGTAAGGGCTTACAATTCTTCCTTTAAGGATATCATGTGTTGCATCAATACCATCATCAACAACTGCTACGGTGATATTTGGGCTTCCCTTAGTAATTTCCCAACCTTCTTCTACATCAATTGCATCAAGATGCCAGCCGATATTTGCTGTATCCGTACTAATATCGCCAACAATGGTAAAAATTGACTCATCAACTATGAAAAACTCATAGTTTGGAAGCTGTGCATTCAAACCCTCTCTAATAGCGTCTCGCATATTTTCAGGAATAAGAATCTGTATCATTGGCACATTCTTATCAAAGCCAATGACTTGACACTCATTTTCTGAATATATCTTAGAAAGGTCTGATATAAACTGTTCAAGGTCTACATTCGCATCTTCAAAGTATATATTTAGCCTATTTGCAACAATATCGGGCGCCCCAGGATTTGAAACAATAGGAGGCTCTTTGCCGTCATCCCCTACGATAGGTGCTACGACATTATTATCAGGCAACTTGCCATCATCACCAACAATACCCTTGACAGGTCCATTGTTATCAATAACACGCCCGTCATTTGTCTCAATTACAGGTGTAGGCTCTACTGGGCTACCGCCTTCACATGATCTTAAAAGCCATGACAATAAGAACAGCAAAAGTAATAGGAGTAACAACCACAATAGCCACTTTAAACATCCTTTACCTGTAAACCAAGCCCAAAGGCGTTTATACCAAGGCAATTCCTTCTCATATTGAGCGGTAAATGTTGTATCGCCATTCAAAGTGTAATCAATAGGTGACTTATCCCAACCTATAAACTTATAACCTCTTTTGGCTTTAATTGCCGGAGTATTATCATTATTAAATATTGAACCATAAGGCAGTGTAAAGCAATCTGTACCCTCAATTGAACCGTGTTCACCAGCGACAAATTGACATGTTACATTATCTCTATTGAAGATAGCAGTGAAAGTTGCATCCTCATAGATAGCTCCTAAATCGGGCTGAATATCCCAGCCAACGAAAGAATAACCGTTATTAGGTACAGCCGATGGAATTTGCATTACATCTAGATATGTCCCCTTCTCTATGGAGCATTCAGTTGTTCCACTCAATGAGCCGCCAACACCTGCTAAGAAGGTAATATGCACATTTTCTTTTTCTGCGGGAACATCATCTTCAATAGGTACCTCATCATATAGTGCTGTAAAAGAAAGAGGCCCATTAACCTTCATACCCAATGGATTTGGATCCCATCCCTTAAATACATATCCCTTCTTAGGAGTTACGGTAGGCAGATCAATATTTGATAATGTGGCACCATCAGGGCGACTAACAACCCCAGCTAATTTATCTGTAAGAGTGCCATTTTCTCCTACAATAAAACGTACTTTGTGATTGCTTTGAATCTTTAAATCATGTATTACTGCACCCTTCACGACATGTTTGTGAGAGTCAGGCGACATACCCCAAGCAACTACTACTACTTTTTCATCATAGCAGAACATAAAGTCCTCATCAATATACTTGAGGGCACCTGTTAGAATCTGCTTATCCTCACCTGTCAGATTTTTACGTACTTTTTCATATGCTGCAATTGTTTTTTCCTTTATCGCAGCATACTTAGCCTTATCAACATCTGATAAATCACTATATGCACACGGTGTATGATTCCACTCGCGCACATACCATAATATCTGATCCTCATCTGAATATATAGGATGAGCTAGAAAGTCTCTATATTGAGGCTCTACATTCTTCTCAACTACTGAATATACGCTGTCAAATCTCTTGTACAGCGGATCGCGACCGATTCCTTGGAAATCGGTAAAATCAGTAACCTCTGTGTAACAGAGTTTTCTCTTGCCATATAGAGTATGTTCTGCCATATACTTAATTATTTATATATAGGGTACTGCTAGTGTCAATTATGTCTTTAATAGCTGCATTTGCTACTGGATCAACATGGGAGATATCACTGGCGAATAGTAATCCTATCGTAATAAAGTTCTCCCAACGCTGGTAACTATCCCAGAATGGTAACTTTTTTAGTGTCGCTAAATCAATGCGAGAATTGTTCATCTCATCTCTTGATTGATCAAGAGCCGAAAGGACTTCTAATAGAGGCTGAGGCTTTATATTCGAACTTGATGCTGCCGGGGACAAATCAATCTCCAAATGGCATGATTTTGCCTTTTGTGCAATATTTGCCATATCCTTTTCTGACATATATTCTCGACCTACTGTGCTAACAAAGTTATTTAATGTCAAAGAGGCATAATCAGCTATTGCATTAGGGAGTCCATTTCTATCAAAAACATCGTAATATCTATTTATCTTATCCGAAATAGCTCGCTTAACACCAAGTTTGTTCAATAATGTTAGAATCATGAATGCTATCTCATCTGCATGAGGAAGCACATTTCCCATATTTTTTACTTGTTCGTTAATATGGTTGTTCCAATACTCAATGATGTGTTTAGCGATAACATCTGGGACAGTGGCTAGTAATTCACTTTCATCAGATATTACATCCTCTAATGTGACACCCATTTCTGCAAAGAACGATTTTAATTCACTCTCCTTCTTATTGTATCTCTTGCAGAGTTTCTGGATATTAGTAGACTTATCATCGTTAATATCAATCTCACAGAATGCACGAATCATCTTAATAGATGACACGCTCTGCGGTTCCTCAATATGACGAACTATGATGTCGTATGCAATGGTTCGAATGTCTGCAGACGATACCATCAAATCATCAATGATACGACCAAATCTTTCAGGTTTTTCACCAAAAGCAAATTCAGTCCTTAGTTTAATGTCTCCTGTAATTTGGCGGATTCTCACATTGTTTTCTTCCTTGTCATCAGACTCATAGTAAACGCTTAACCTATTGATGATTTCATCGCGTATTTCTATAAGTTGCTGCAAGTATCGTTCGTGTCTTGCGTCATCAAGTACTTCGGCGATGGCATCAAGATTCCTAATGATAGCCTTAGAACCATCATTGTTAATTGTTGCTACATCATCCCAAGCTTGTTGAGGTTTTGCAAAATGCTTTTTAACAAAGGGATTTGCAAGGAAACTTTCTCTCAAATCGTCAAAATATCCCGGGTATTCATCGAATATATGGACGCTACTCTCGGTAGTTCCCTTTTGCTCATTATATCCGTCAAACACTTGGTTTTTAGAGGACCAATAAAAGTCTCGAAGCAAATATACATTTTGGAAGCAAGGAGATGTAAATGAGCCTCCTAGAGACACCCATTCATCAAGCCACTTCTCGGGCTCAATAATTTTTGGAATTGTTGTATTGAACCTTGCCCAGTGGTTGTCTAACTTTGAGGCTGCTTCAGGCGTATCATTCTTCGTTTTTTCAAGGTCGATGTTGAACTTTGTGCAAATCAAAAATAGAGGTGCAATACCATTAGTCCTTGATAGTATATTGGCTCTAACATCAGGTGTTTCTCCGATGTTATCCTCAATCCAATTATGTATAGATGCTCCAATTGTAGGTTCAGTCTTTTGGTCATTATGATGACAGAAGAGTACTGAACTAATCTTCAAGGAACGAGAGTACTTATTAAACAAATAGGCAACCTTTCCTCTTCGAAGAATCGTAGGCAGAACTTCTCCCAGCTGCTGTTCCTTGATTTTTTCTCGGGATCTTGCACCTGGGAAATCCAATAAATCAATTTTCTTTAGGAATTTTCTTTCTGTTGCGATTTCCTCTGGCAATACAAATGTTAATTCTCCAATTAAAGCAGAGAGGTATGCTTTACTGAAATCTTTTGCAATAAGTTCGCCTTCACGATTATATACATCCGTATAAAGGACATCATTATTAGACTCTTTATGAATGCCACATACAGAATCAAGCCAATCAATCTTAAGCAATGTGCCTTTATCTCTTAGGACTGCGTCAAACGGTACATACACTTCAGTTGAAAAGTCTAATTTTTTGTACTCGTTAATAAGGGTACTGAACAATCTGTTTAACTCTGGATTATTATTCCATATAAGGCCAAAAATATTAACCCAGTTATCGCTTGCTACGTAACTAATAATAGGGGCAATAATTTTGCAAAAATTTGACTTGCAAATATTTGCAGCATTATTTCCAATGATATCATTGAGATAATCACAAATATCTCTAATATCATCCTCTGTAATGATATTGTGAGCCGGCGACTTACCGCTCCACAATTCTTTCATTTGAGACAGAGAATTATCTATATCAGTGTTAAGCATAACACTATCCGTATTAATCTTAACATCGTTATAATAAGAGTCTGCCAATAAAAGAATGATATCGACTACTGACAAGTTCGTGATTTTCACATAGTCAGCCATCTTTTTATTACTTTGCCTAATTGTAAAACGAGTTATAACACCAGTAGATTCCTGTTTGGTATTATTGCCTCCGCTAGGATTAATCTCATCAATAAAGCTATAGCGAACGCCATCGTTCTCAATAACAAATGGTGCATCAGGCGTTGACAGAAGGCTACTCATCAGATAGGATTTTCCGACCTGACTCTCACCATATGCTGCAGCAGAACAGTTCTCTGAGAGAGCTTCTCCAATTCTTCTCAGCTTTCTGCGATAATTCTTAAACACTTCCCGTGGGAATGAGTCTTTCTCGTATTTATCTGCCCAAGCAACGGATTGCTTGATAACTTCGAGGTTAGTAATTATATCTTTAGTCATATATGCCAAATTCAATTTATTCAACCATTAAAAATCAAATGCTCCAGAATCCAACCAATACTGATCATCAACACCCAAACTCTGAATGTGAATCTCAATACTGCTATCAGACAATTCAACTCCATTTCTATCTTCGATAGAGCTAATAGTTAGATTCTCCTTATCTTCAGGATCACGGTCTATCGTAATCTTAAATGGCATTCGTTTTTTGAAACCCTCTACCTCGTCATTCGCCATTGACTGAACAGCTGCATCTGAAGGATTATTCCCGTTATCCAATGCTTTATTACGAATTTTGTTTACCAATTTCATATAGTTAAAGTCAATGGAATACAGCGCCCTTGACGGATAACTGGTCAAGCCGAATTGACGAACATTTAAGATATCAGGGATTCGGCTTACAGTCAGTTCTCCCTGCAACTTATCAGGAGTAATTAAGTACTCAATAGGCTGGCCATCTCTTGAGGCTTCAATATAGTTGACCGTAGACTTCAGATTGCTCTTGAGTTTCTCCAAATTAATGGAGAACTTATCAAGATTGGAGTACTCGGAAGCATAATGGCCAATTACACCTCCCATAGCCACTATGGTCTTTGGATTGGTGATATATCCAGTGTTTTGACAGAAAGGATACCAATCACCAACATAGTAGTTGTTTAGAGTTATAAGTCGATTTGGCGATACAGGATAGTACTTTAGGAAGATGTTTCGTATTGCTGGTAACGATGACGGTCTTCCTGACAGTAAAATCACATCACAGGAATAAGCAAAGAACATTGTGGCAATCTTCTTCAAAAGTGGTTCAAACTCCTTTGAAATAATATCGGCTACGAACTCCTTATTGTACTCCCAAGTAAGAGATGTGATGTCTATTCCCATCCTTCTCTTAAAGTCGTCTATTACGCGTTGGTTAGGTTGGTTAACCTTAAATACATCGTCATACTTAACTATACAACTACAGCTATCATTTGATGCCAACTCCAAGAAATATGTCATCAACGGGATAGAATACTGTATATTGAAATCGCGCCTTGCAATGCGATCGGCAATAGTTTGACCATTATAATCTGGGCCAAAGAAATTCTTAATCTTTTGCCTATACTGTATTGGGTCAAGACTACGAAGAGCCTTGCGGAAAGCACTATGCTTTTCGTCAAGCAACATCACATTCTTGACTAAGGCCTTGAGCATATCATCGCCTGCAAAATAGAAACTATCGTAAAACTTTGGATCCGGGGTAATGGTAGTTAAGTCACCTTTTGTGTAAGAGTATTCGCTAATCATCAAATCGGATGTACCTGCTCCAATATCCAATGAGCCAACTGTAAGTGTAGGTTGCTGATTACCATCAACAATCTTTCCGTACAAATTGAAGAACTCGCTACATACTCCTTTGTATTTATGTCCTACCTCGCCATAGATATACACTAGTTGAGCACATGTTGCTTCATCATAATACCACGAGCCATCATTATCCTTCATTGAGCGTACAGCTGGTATGATATCGATGACAGGAGTGCCCTTACCGTATATAAATTTGCCCTAAGTACATGACAAAAATTTGAATACATCAAATTTCGGGACATAAATTGGTCGAAAAAGCACGTTGGAGATTTCCTCCAAGCCGTACTTTACTAAAGATTTGGCTTTACGTCCATGTTTCAATGTCTTTATAGGCTTTACGTTTTCATCTTTATGTTCCCCAACGAGATACGCCCATACAAGAGCAATACAAACCATTGCCAGAAGTCTTGCAATCCGCTCTGTGTCGCGCAAATGCGTGTCTTCGATATTGAATCCGGAGGATTTCATAGCCCGGAATGCGGTCTCGATCTCCCATCGCCTTTTATAAGTGTCGACACCCTTTTCCGGGCGTTTGAAGCAGATGAGGATCTGAAGTTCAGGCACACCGTCGGAGTTCTTGATTCGGCTTCCGGCAAGATAAACGTACTCACCTTTGTGCAGGAAAAGCTTGTAATAAAATCTTTCCTGCCCCACTTTCAGGGAATTGAAGAGCCACCATGCACGGATTCTTTCCCCTGTGGAAGGCTTGACAAGCCAGAAATTCTGCCGGATCCGGATATAATATCGTATATGATTGCGGTTGAGCCAACCGATCCAATCCTTGCCGACAAACTCCCGGTCGGCAACAAGAGAGTCGATGCATTCGGAGCCGAACAGCCGGACAAATCGTTCAACGATTGCCTTGCGTTCCTTCCAATTGGAGTTCCCTTTCTTAGGCAGAAGGCTGAACATCAATGGGAATGCAATCCCCTTGTATGCCACGCCGAGCATGAGGATGTTGATGTTGAAATCACCGAACTTCCAGTTTGTACGGTCCATGCTCAGCACCAGCCCTGTCTTGACGGGAAGCAGAGAGTATATCATCTGCGCCACAAGGTCAAAGTTGAGGGCGTACTTGGCTATGAATCTTTGAATGCGGCGAAGGTTGGAGTCCCTTTCAACAGAGGTTGGCATTGCCGCCGCGAGTTTATGGAGGCTTACGGTCTGTACTACACACAGGGCATGGAGCATGAAAGCCATAAACTTTATGCGGGCCAGATTCATCGATTTCCCAAAATGTTCTTGCATCATCGGAAGGATTTGGTTAACTTTGCCCAAGTCCTTAAAGTCAGTTGTCTTCATACGAAAAAGCGGGCAAACTTTTCTTTAAAGATACTGATTCTTAGGGACTTTTGCAAATATAAACAACTAATAATTAGGCATATAACAACATAATTTATATTTTGTCATCTACTAAAAAATTTGCCATACAATGTAACTGCATCTTTAGCACACTTCACAAGAGCCTCTCTCTCAATCTTGGACATTGCGGTCGGGCAAGTAATAATTATTCGCTTTATCTTGCGTGGAACTGTTTTCCAGCCAACATCAATTCGATATGGTTCACTATTAATCTGGGTATTAGCCTGCGAGAGCATCTCCAAGAAGGCAAAGGTCATAAGGCTTCTTCTAGAGTAATGTGAAGAGCGCCCACCATCAGTGCCTGTCACATCGATTCGCCCATCGCTCATAAGATTGGAACTAATGCCTCGAATATTAAGTATATGGTTAGATTCTTCACCTGGAAGAACTAAAAATTCCCACTCCTTTTTGCTTGGCTTATTATCCCACAAGTATCTTTTAGGACTTGAGTATGTCGACAATGTCTCCTCTTCCCATGCTGAACTGCAAGCGCGATGTATAAGGGCACTTGCTTCCTGGCCAAGTCTGATAAAGCTAGGATACACAAATTGCTTGCTATCGTTAATGCCAAAGGATCCGAAATCAACTCTTCTAAAGGCTAAACGCATGTCGAAAGGTTCGTTGTAGGAGCGGATACGGACTTTGTCATCTTTTTCCTGTAACAAATCCGTGTAATCAATTAAACTCAAAGGCTTAACTTGATTAAAATTCGAATTATCTTCAATCAATAATGCAGTAGTTCTAGAATTGCCAATATCTATTACCATATCAACATTTCTCACTTCGACATCTTGGTCTTTATACAACTTTATAGCTGGGAACAATTTGTTTTGAGCCAAATAATTCACCAAGAAAATGTAAGATGCAATGTAAGACATCTTGTGAGTATTTGCGCCCTTGATTTGCGACACACTGCTGAGTGTAGGATGAACTAATTTGAAAATATACTCATCAATATAGCTCCAATTCTCCTTTGGAGAACAATAGTCCATTAAGAAAAACTCGTTGTCACACAAAGCAAAATTCATCTCAGAGCAATACTGATCAGGGAAAACCGGAAACTCATTATATTCATTAGACGAATAACCAGCTCTTGTATCAAACGCGAGAATAACATCGTATTCAAGTTCAGTTTTACCTTCACTTCTAGGCACAAACTTAACTCGAGACCAGTTCATTGGGCTAAACTTAAAGCGCTTCTCTGTTCTTTTGAAAAAGTATGGAATAGGAATCCATTTATTCTCAAAATTCTTTAATGCGTTATGTTTGTCAGAGAAAGTCAACTTATATAGCTCGCCTCTGACTCCGTTGCACATTTCATCATCAATCTTGAGAGGATTGATTCCGTCATTTCGCAATTCTATAGGATCGTATTCGATTGTTGGGTCGTTCAGATAGCCTCCATCGAATAATTCGTGCTTGTCGTAAAACAAAACATTATCATCGGTAGTAACTTCATGAGCAAGGTCCAATCTCCATTGCCCATTACTTGTGTCGTACCATTCTCGGAACCACATTTTAAATTTATCCTGAGTATTCAATTTCAGCCTGAATGTCAACAATTGAATACCTGAATTCGCTATCAATGAGAAGCTGTTCATATTTTTTATTTTTAACTAAACATCAATTGTTATGATTTTTGTATCTCCTAACAGGAGATGAATGTTTCGCATATGCATTTGTAATATAATGTTTTAGCCTTCAATGTATTAAAGTGTAATTAAACATGTCCCACATTGTACAATAGATTTTTAATACAAACATTTATTTTTGTCCGTTTCAAATGCTCCCAAATGGAGTATTTTGCGTAATTTTGCACTATGGATTATTGTCTCCTGTTAGGAGATTGACCATTTTGCTTAACTATTTATAGAAAGCTCTACAAAAAAGGAGTCCGCTCCCGAACTCCTCTAAAAAGCAGCAATCATAGCTTTCATAATAATTTCAGTATTTTCTTATTGGCTTTGTCTATTACTTGCGTTTCCAAAGAGGCCAGATATATCTGTGTAGTACTCTCTGAATCGTGTCCCATTCCTTCGCTGATTACAGATATTGGAATTCCCTCATCCCTGGCAATGCTCGCCCATGAGTGGCGTGCAACATACATTGTTAAAGGCAAAGTCAAACCTAACTCTTTGCCAATCGCTTTTAAGTTATGATTTATAAGTGTCAGGGCATTATGATACTGTTTTCGGGTATTTCCGGTTGGCTCCTTTATTATTGAGAGAAGAAATGGAGAACTCAATGAAGAGTATTGATCCACAATGTTTTCCATACAATCCTCCCAACGGATTGACAGTAATTGTCCCGTTTTCTTTCTTCGGTATGTAAGCACATTATCTTTCAGATTCTTTTTCTGTAAGTATGCCATATCCACAAATGCCATTCCTCGTGTGTAGAAACTGAACAGGAACATATCACGGGCAAAACTCTTGGATGGAGAATAGCTCAAATCCAAATCTTTCAATTTACGAACGAACTTCAACGGAATAGCTCTCTTTACAGTCTTTTCTGATGAAGTAAACACCTTCTTAAATGGATTCTTATTCTCTACATAGCCATCTTCCACAGCATTATTATATACCGCACGCAAGCGTTTCATATAGAAAGAGATTGTATTGGGAGCCAATTCCTTCGCTCTTAAATGATACTCATACGAAATAAGCATTTCCGAATCAATATCATCAAAACAAACATCTACACCTTCTCTAAACTTCCTAAAACTGTTAAGAGTCGCTTGATATGTTTCACTTGTGCGATGTTGTCCTTGTCTCCAGAGTTTAGCAATCATTTTCTCCATATACGAAAACAAGGTTATTTCAAATGATTGCTTATGAAACTCATCTACAATCGTATCAACGGTAAATGGAGAATCTGAGATGGTCAATTTCTTTACAATGCGATTGAAACATTTCTTGTCGTATTCTATATGGCTCTGTACATACTGTAAATAATTTACACGAGACGAGTCATCATCCTTAATGATAAGATCTTCCAACTCAGGATTCCATTCACTTTGGGTAATTCGGAAGTTCGTTGCAACTTGTCGAACTTTTCGCATATAAATCACTTGGTAGTATAGACTACCTGCTTTCCCCTCAATAGTTGAGGGTCTGAACTTTAATTTTATAGATACCATAGTATATTCTATTAATCTTTGTTTTACAATAAGAGCCTCCACTCGATTGCTTAAGGGAAGGCTCTTTAAATAACGGCTACGGGATATACAGCAATTGAAACTCTCTTTTTCTGCGGCGTTCGATGCTGGGGATAGGCTTACCTTTATAGCAACGGTACGAGATATACTCCTCATAGATATCCCTGTCGCCGGACTCTATTTTCTTGATAAGGTTACTCTTCGGGCGTTTGCCATAGCCAAGCAAGCGTGAATGTCCCACATTGTAAGCCAAAACCGTTAGTAGCAATTATCCAAACCCCAGCATTATCCTAAAAATATAGTTTTTTATTCTGTAAATCATTCTGTTATAGGATGAATAGGTTTGGATAATACATTCCTATATCTTTGCTAATGGCACTAAAGCCAATAGGAAGAATATGAATATAGCACAGTTAAAATTAAGCCAGAAGAAGTTACTGGACAACCTCGTTTCCCGTGGTTATGACATTCAGTACATCAAAGGAGTAAAATTTGTTTTAAGACTTCTTTTTGAACATGAAGGATGTTTTCATTCGTATGAACAGTTTGCAGAAAAGTTTATCCGTACAAGGGGATATACAAAAGCGACATTGGATCTTAGGATGATGCATTTACGTACTATCCAAGCATATGATGAATTTGGGCACTACCCGGACAAGAAGTCCTTTGTTCCGTTATGCTATCCTTCCAGGTATAATATGCTTAACCCCAGTTTTCGGAAAGTTATAGACATTTATCGGAAGCGTGCCGCAGAACATAAAAAGAAGTCCACAGTAAAAATGGAAACCGATGCCGTTACAATGTTCCTTTTTGAGATGCAAAAGTTCCACGTCTCTTCATTGGATGAAATCAAAGAAGAACATGTTTTGTCCTTTTTCCTTAAAGAAGAACAGCAAAAGCGTTCAAGGACATATTGCGGTCACATAGCGTCAGCCCTTAAAGAGTTGGGGGATTTATACGACATGAAAAAAGTATTAGGTTATTTCCCTGATTTGAAATATGAAAGGAAAAACTTCAACTATCTTAAGGATGATGAAATCAATGTGATAAAAAATGCTTTGTCAGACTCTAACAATATTTTGACTTTCAGGGAAAAAGCTATAGTTTCATTGGCTTTATATACTGGCATAAGAGGATGTGACATTGCCAACTTGAAATTGACAGACATAGATTGGAAGAAGGAACGAGTCAGCTTCGTCCAGGAAAAGACTGGTAATCCGATAGTGTTGCCCCTTCTTCCCCATGTTGGAAACTCATTGTTTGATTACATACGGAATGAACGGGACAATGAGGCCGGATCCGTGTATCTGTTTCCCAACAAGAAGAATACGACAGAAAGGTTGGAGAACAAAAGTATCGGCACCATTGTCAATACAGTCTTTGAGAAACTAAACCTTAGAAAAGGTGAATCCGGGCGTGGAGTCAGCGTATTTCGGCACAACCTCGCCTCTAAATTACTTGGTAAAGGTACCGAGATTAGGGTCATCAGCCATATTTTAGGACATATCTGTTCTTCATCTATAGTCCCATATATAGATGCTGACATCCCTCATCTGAGAGAATGCGGAATCAATATTGAATGTTATCCAATAAGAAAGGAGTTGTTCGAATGAAAACAGATTCACATCTACCCCAATTTGCAGATTTGATGTCTGAATATGTCAATTTCATCTCCGGTATCGGAAAATGTGACTATATAACCCGCATATACCTGAACTCTTTCGCCAAGTACTGTATGAATCATGGCGGAGTGCTGTCGGATGATATTATCTCCGGATGGGCATCAAGGACAGATAAGGAAAGCTATTATACAAACCGTAACAGATGCATTATTTTGAGGCGCTTCATCCGTTATATCCGGTCGAAATATGGGGCACCGTTCAAATTGCCATCATATCCTCCGGATATAAAATACACACCTAAGCCAAAGCGTATTCCTGTTTCAGAACAGCCATACTCTTATTCCGCAATATCCCATATAGTCAAGAAATATGAACTTTACAAAAGAGCTTCTGGGAAATTCAGTAGGCGGACAATGGACAAGATTCGCCGTTTCAATGACTTCTGCGCTCAAAATTATCCGTCAGCCGAAGTTCTTACAGAAGAAATTGTCCTTGATTATTGCAAGAAGAAAAAAACGGAATCCGCAAAGTCATGCAATAACAGAATTGTAGGTGTCAGAGGATTTCTGAAATATGCGAATAGCCGTGGTTTTGTAAATATTCCTCTTCCATCCACCATTCCAAGAGTCAATGTCACATCATTCGAACCACATCCGTTTACTCCAGAAGAGCTTGCAAGATTCTTTAATGAAGCGGACAATCTCGAACCTCCAATAAATTGCCGTGACATGAGGGCTGCGCTTATGAAAGTGGAAGTTCCGGTCTTTTTCCGACTTTTGTACAGTACAGGGATGCGTACAACAGAAGCCCGTCTGCTCAGAGTAGAAGACGTAGATTTGCAATCCGGTGTTATAAATATAAGATACACAAAGAGCATAGATGAACATCGGGTTGCCTTGCACGAATCCATGTGGTCGCTATTGCAGATGTATAATGTCAAAATGGAAAATCTCATGCCCGGAAGAAAGACATTCTTTCCTAACGAGTATGACAAACCATATTCCGGAGAATGGGTAACGGCAAGTTTTAAGAAAGTATGGAAGAAAGTCAGTACGGCACACGCAAGAGCATATGATTTTCGCAGTCACTATGCGGTCGTGAACATAAACGGTTGGGATCACTGCGGCATTGAATGGATGGACAAACTCTTATATCTCAGCCGTTCCATGGGACACCGTTACATTCAAAACACATTATATTATTACAGGCTTGTACCGCTGTTTGCACACCAGTTGGAAAATCTAACAGGATGTGGGTATGAAGAACTTTTGCCTGATTTAAACGACTATTTTGAATATGAAGACTAAAGCAGAACATTCAATTATCGCCGATGCCATCCATGAGTGGCATACGGTCTATCTTCCGTGTATAAGGAATCTGAGCCATAACGCTTTAAAATCATACGGAGAGGGAATGGGAATCTATATAGACTTCCTTGAATCCTCAAAAGGAGTCACATCAAATACCCTTTGTGGGGAATGCTTCCGTAAGGACTGGATTGAAGAATGGATTGCGTGGCTGAAAGAAGTAAGAAAATGCAGCCCGCAAACATGCAATCATCGCCTCTCCATATTGAAAAATTTCCTCCGTTTCCTTGCGCACAAGAAAATCCAATTCATAAAATATGATTGTGATGCCGCTGAAATAAAAAGAATGCAGCAACCTAAAAAACAAGTGGAAGTAATCACAAAAGATACAATCAAACGGATTTTTGCAAGCATCAATACACGTACATTGATAGGTAAGAGGGATTTTGCCTTGTTCAATCTTCTATATAGTACCGGAACAAGAATAGATGAAATATTATCATTGAGGCTGTCGGCACTGCACCTGGATGAAACGAAAGGTTACATTCTTGTTTTGGGTAAAGGGAATAAACAACGTACCATTTATTTGTTGAACAGCATGGTAAGAATACTGAGACATTATGTGAAGTTGTTCCATCCGGCAAATCCGTTACCTTCTGATTTTGTATTTTTCCCCATATATGGCCATGCAAACAAAAAAATCACTTCAGAAGCGATTAGCAAGCGGTTGAAAATGTATGTTAGGATTGCGTCTCAGGGGCTACTTGAAATTCCTGTAGATTTTCATTGCCATAGTTTTCGGCATGCACGGGCTACCCATTGGTTGGAAGACGGTGTAAACTTGGCGCAGATACAAAAACTATTGGGGCATGAGAGCATTGAAACGACAATGAAATACGTAGGAGTTTCATCAGAACAAATGATACAAGCTTTATGCTCTATGGAAGACAATCTGACTTTAGGCGTTGAAAAGAAATATAAGAAAATCAGAAATAAAGATTCATTAGCAACAGTTCTTGGATTGAGATAATACTTAGTAATAAATGAGTGACTGTTCTTGAATAATGGAACAATCACTCTTTATTATCTGCCACCAAAATATAACAATTTACTGATATTCAATATAGTAAAAAGTCAAGTTGGGATAATATTTTGGTTTGGATAACTTTTGTTATCCGAAATTTCGGATAAGAGCAAAGCATCTTTCCCATACTGTCGGAAATACTTATATCGCTCCAATAGGTCGGCTCTGAGTAACGAATCCGCTTGTTCCTCGGTAATATCGGCTGTCAAGTTCTCATGTGGCAGAAGTTTGTGCCCGTAACCAATGTATGGATAGTGTTTTGCCGAGTGCCACCCCTCAAACTCCTTGATGAGTGCTACTGCCTTATCGAACAGTTCCGCAGAAATCTCCTTTGGCATCGGTGGCGAAGAGTCGCCACCTCGTGTCTGTGCCTTGGCATATCCGCAAAGCAGAGTCAGACATATAATCATTAACTTTATTCTCATAGATTCTCTTTTAGTGATTGGTTATGGAGGCAGACACCCGACAAGCGAGTGCCTGCCACCGTTGTTTAAGGATTGAAATTGATTGGAGAAACGATAGTTCCTATGGGAGTAATCGTGTTGTCCTCTGTGGTATCCTCTTCCTCCTTTGCCTCGTTATTGAAAGTGAAGGTTAGTTGATAGAGCTGGTCATGGTTATCCTCGAAATAGACATCTATTGTCTGCTGATCCTCACACTCCGAGGTGTAGTATAGACGGAACACATCTCTGTCAAGCGGATAACGGTCATTAGGTAGCAACACCATACCGTCATCCATTCTCAATGTGCCCTCGCCATCGGGCTGGAAGTAACGGATTGTGTAGCGAGTATCGGAGAAATACCCCTCACGGACAATCTCACAGCGTACCTCTGCTGTCTCGCCCTGTACCAATCGCTTGGGTACAGGCATTGTCTCAACCGTAAAAGGATAGGCTTGCTGAACATCGAGGTCATCCTCGCAAGATGTGAAGCCTAATACAGCGGTCATCATGGCACCGCAAACCATCATATAGGAAAATAACTTTTTCATAACGCATTTAATTTTAATTGATAATAAATTTGACACCTAAGCCGAACTGAGTACTGAACTTGCCGAGTGAGCCACCCCAGAGGACACGCTCACGCACATTGGCAAGCAGGACAATACGGTCTGTTATATAACTCTCCAATTCAAGGGTAATGGCACCGCCATAGATAAAGGCATCCTTGGCAAGCAGCGTAGAGCCGTCATAGAGCATCTTATCGCCCCAATTCACCGTTTCGTAGCCTGCCAATGCAGAGCCACCGATGGAGAGGAAGAAGGTCTTTGTAGGATCGGACAGGAACTTCATGTAGTAACCGCCCTCGGCAGTGAACTGGGCACGCGGAATGGATGTACCCCGATAGTCGTAGTTCTTGAGCAGATACTCTGCACCCACCACCCAGCGGTTAGCCTTCTTGGTATATCCCGACATCGCTATTCCCGTGTAGTAGTTAAGCGGAGATTTAGAGCCATTCACAAAGCCACCTCTGAGTTCCACACCCTTCATCTTCGGGAGATAACGCTGGGCGTATGCCTGCCCTGACGAGAGGGCAAGCGATACGACTGCAACAAGTAGAAACAGATACTTCTTCATAGCTACTTCACTTTAAGTTCGTTAATTACCTTTGCTCTTACGATGTCCTCACTCTCCACGGTGAAGGTCTGGTGTCTGCCACCGCTCTTCTCGTGCATCTCCACCACAAGCACCTTGTCGGCAGGGATGGTGAACTTATCGAACACGAATACGGTACGCTCATCCTTGTTGCCTGCAACGGTTGTGGCATAGTCATAGGCACGCAGAGGGAAGATTACCTGCTCCTGAATGGCTGTACGCTTCATTACCTGCTTATCCACAATCTTGAAGGTCACGAAGTCCACCTCGTAAGGCACATTCGATGTATTCTTCACCTGCGTATGGAAGTAGAGCAAACCATTGTGGGTGTATAGTCCACGCAACAGATACTGGATGCCGAACGCCTTGCTGCCGATGTGCTTGATGTGGCGTTTGTTGTCCTTGTGGATAGCCTTGCTGATAAGGTGTACCAACTTCGGCGACTCACTGCCAAGCTCTTGCAAATAGATGTCGAGAGCATTGTTGGGACGGTTCACCTCACTGCCATCGTGAATAAAGTCCTTCATCTCGATATTCAGGAGCAGAGGCTCATCGGAGTACTTCACATTGAAGGTGTAGAAACTGCCACTTTCGGTAATCACCGACATATTGGTCTCATCGCGGAAGTTCTTGACTGTAGCCTTCACACGAATCACATTCTCCGAGCCGTCGGCCTTGCCAGCGATAAGGTTAGGCGAGCCAAGATCGACATAGCGTACTGCCGCAGGGAAGATGATGTGAGTAGTCTTGTCGTATGTCACCTCCAAGCCGTAAGGCGGAATCATACGGTCAAAGGTCAGTTTCTTTGTCAGACCGTGATAGATGTCGCCATCCTCCTGCTGCGGATAGATGTCCGTAGTGAGGGTTACATCACCGGCTACTGTGTTAGTTACTGCGGTTGAATCAACCGACTGTGCATTGGCACTTACAACGCCCATCGTGAGGGCAAGCATTACAAAAATCTTTTTCATGTCTTTAATGTTTTAATAGGTTATTGATTGTTTTGATAAAGCATCAGGGTATATCCTGATTTGAGGTGTACCTTCTCTTCACGCATCTTCTTGGAGATATACTGCGACACGCCCTGTATGGCACCACGACCTACTTCGGATAGCAGTTGGTCTCCGGCAGACTGGTTGGTGATGGATATGCTCGTTCCGAGGTTCTGTCCCAGATTTGCCGCCATCTCCTTTGCTGCACTCGCCTCCATGGAGCCGGGGATGAAGATTCCCGCCTGTCCGTCATTGTCGTGGACGGTAAGTTCTACGGGAATGATCGTTCCGTTATGCTCCACCTGAAGAATCTCGATGTCGAGCCTTTCGCCTTTGATGCTGCCTTCGCCCGTGATAAGGGTGTTTCGTGGCAGTACATGCTTCCCGACACGCATCGCCTCCAAGAGCCTAAGTCGTACGCTTTGACCGCTCGTGATCGTCTGGTCGCCATGCACACACGCCTTGATGGTGTTCCGTGCTGTCTGCTTCGGTGCTTCGCCTACCGCAGTATGAAAGCCACCGCCTACAGATTGCGACAAGCGTGCTATCATCACCGAGTCGCTCACAGGCTGAGCCAGTGCCGACACTACGAGAGTCGTTACATGACCTACGGGCTGTGCTTTCGCCTTGCCGCTTTGTGTGGTGCTTTCCACCTCTTCGGCTGCGTCCTCTGAGGTTGTAGGCGTACCTCCGGGCATATACTTCGCCGCAAGCTCGTATGACTTCTCCAAGAGTGCCACCTGGTCGGCATATGTCGGCTGACTGTTCTGCTGTTGTGCCATCGACTGCTTCAGCTCCTCAAGCTCCGCTTTCAGAGCCTCCTTTTCGGGATCCTCACGTGGCTGCTCGTAGAAACTGCCGAGTGTGGCGTTGATGTCATTGTAGGCAGATGTGGATGTGGAGAACGAATTGCTCCGACTGCTGCCACTTCGGTATGACGAGCCACCGCCACCTATGTATCTCGGCTCTTCGGGTATCTCGACCACCCCTTCCCCCTCGTCATCGGTGGTCATTGCGGTGAAGTCCTCAAGGGTACGCATCTTCTGCTCCTGCTTGACACGCATATCCTCCAGTTCGTAGGCTGCAATCTTATCGGCCTCGATGCCTGCACCTCGCGGGTCGGGAAGTTCGGCGTTGAAGCCTACCTTCTGCTGTTCAGCCTGTACCTGCTCCTTCGATGGTTTGAAGATGAAGTAGAATGATACAAGGCATAGCATAACCATTCCGCCATACACAAGAATTTTCTTGATTTGCTCCTTTCTTTTCAGAGCGTTTGCATCGTTACTCATAGCTCTCGGAATTAAATTGGTTAAAGAACTCTTCCATCTCCCGTATCTTCTCATCCGAGAGGCTGTCGGCAGGAACTGCCTCCTCCTCGATAATCAGGTTGGTAGCAGGCGGCTCACTTCTGACATACTCCTCATACCTGTAATCGGGAGCAGGCATAAAGATTACATAGAGGGCAAATCCCATATACGCCAGCAAGAGGCCGTAGATGATAAGGCGTTTTGTCTTTGATGTCTTGTTGTTCCAAGACTTGTTGATTGAATCCTTGATTCTCTGAATGTACTTTTTCATCGCTGTAAATGTTAATGGTGAATAATTAGGTTATCTGTCATAGACTCTCAGGTCCTTGTTCTCCACCACTCGGAACGCCTCGAAGATGAATCCGTGAGGATTGTTGTCACTGCGTGTGGAGTTGAGAAGTCGTCCTTTGGTCACAAGGCTACGCTCGGTGATACTCTTCTCGCGGATGATAGATAGTCGTGCGTATGTCACCACCTCGTAGGGATAGTGGTTGAAGTTGCAGCTTATGC
Organism: uncultured Alistipes sp.; assembly: GCF_963931675.1. Lineage (NCBI taxonomy): Bacteria > Pseudomonadati > Bacteroidota > Bacteroidia > Bacteroidales > Rikenellaceae > Alistipes > uncultured Alistipes sp. The sequence goes on from NZ_OZ007039.1 coordinate 3,320,228, forward strand.
TATCCACCTCAATACGCTGTGTTACATTGCCCGATATGATACGGTTGTAATATCCCTGCTCCGCAAGGTCGCTGTAGTGCTCATATGCCGAGCGGTCGCTTAGGAACATTGCCCTCTGGATATTACCCTCGATGGCACTCTTGTCGGGTGCAAGCGTGAAGAAGAGTTCGTGGAAACGCTTCACATGCTCCCTTGCCTCCACAGGACGGTTCTGCTCCAAGTCCTGAGATAGAGCCAGCATCAGCGACTTGCCCTCGTCAAGGACATATATCTTCTGTCGTTGTGCCTCGGCAAAGCTGTATGCCTTCCAAAGGGAGAAGCCTACAAGCGAAGCACAGACAAAGAGGTAGGCAATGCCGAAGAAGCGTATCTGTCTGAAGCCGGTCTCGATGTTTTTAAGTGATTTGAATTCCATTTGAATACTGTTTAATAGGTTATCGTTTAAGTAATCTTCCTGCGATGTTGCCGATGGCGGCACCTGTTGCACCTGCTGCGATGCTTCCCGTGCGGCTTGCTGTCTGGGCCACGTTCCTGCCGTAGTTACCTGCACCGCCGCCTGCCTGGATTATCCAGTTGGCCACTGTCGGAATGGTGAAATATCCGATGATGCCGATAATGAGGAAGGTGATATAGACCGCATTCGACCCGTCAGGGATGAAGTTGGGATCGGACAACTGCTCGATGTCCTTCTGTAGCATCAGTACCTGTATGCGTGCAAGCACGCTGCTGAAAAGGTCGCTCACAGGCAGCCACAGATAGATACTGATGTATCGGACAAACCACTGCGTGAGTGAGGCGTGGAAGCCGTCCCAACAGGCTATCGCAAAGGATATGGGTCCGAGTATCGAGAGGACGATGAGGAAGAATGTTCTCAGCGTGTCTATGACAAGGGCTGCGGCATTGAACATCAGTTCCAACAGTTCACGGAAGAAGTTCTGAACAGCCTTTTTCATATTGTACATCGCACGATCCACATACATTCCGCAAGCCTCAATAGCATCCAACGCTCCCAGTTCATCGAGCTTGTTGTCAAAGGACTCCTTATCCACAAGGTAGGCTGTTTCGGGATTGCGTTTCATCGCCTCAAACTCCAACTTGTCCTTCTGCCTGCGATACTCGTTCATATCGAAGGTCTGCGTTTCAAGGATTCTGTGCGTTCCCGTCACGATGGGCGACATCACGCTGTTGAGCGTGCCCAACACCAATGTCGGAAAGAACATGATACACAGTCCGAGAGCAAAGGGACGCAGGAGCGGAAAGACATCTATAGGCTCGGCTCTTGCCAACGACTGCCAGACACGATAGGCGACATAGAAGAGAGCACCCAATCCGGCAAGTCCTTTGGCGACACCCGTCATCTGCGAACAGAGGGGCATCATATCCACATACAGACTCTGGAGTATCTGATGCAGATTGTCAAAGTTTACTGCTAATAGTACCATAGTCGTAGGATTTCAGGTTTACCAATAGCGTTCACTCGGCGATCCGTAGAGGGACATCACACGGTCAACATCGTTCTGTTTCTTAGCTCTTAGGTAGGATACCCCGATGTTCTTGTTGGTGTAGTACTGCACAAGCCCACGGTACTGGAGCATCTCGCTGTAACACTTGTCGATGATATCCATACGGTCCTTGTCGCTCATCGAGAGTCCATTCTCATTGACCACCGATTTAAGGTCATTCAAGAGGTGGGCACTCTCTTCGAGCAGTTTGGTATATCCCAGAGCAATGGCACTGAGTTCCTCCACCGTGAAGTAGGGGTCGTTCAGCATACGCTCAAAGCTGTTCACATAGATGTCGGTGATGTCGCCTACAAGCAGGATTGTCTGCTGTACCTTGCGTGCATCGCGGACAAGGTTCTTGACCTTCTTCAGAGCATCGTAGTACTCCTTTCCCTGTTTGTAGATCTTTACAGTCTCCTGGAAGTTCTGAATCATCGTACTTGCCGTAGAGGATGTATGCACGATGTTCTTCGTGGCATTGATGATGCCTTGTGCGAGGTTGCCGGGGTCTGTCACCACCCACTGCGCCCTCGATGTCTGGCTGACAAAGAGAGCCACCAAACAGAGCATAAAAATTTTCAATCTCATACTGTTACGAATTAAAGGGTGAATACTTAATCATAAATCATAGTCCCATCTTGCGACCTTTAGATTTGGGCTTATGCCGGATATGCTGCTTTCGGGACGGTCTCTCCTCGGAAGAGTCGCTCTGCCTCTTCTTCATTCCGTTGAAAAGTTCATCAGCATAAGGTCTTCTGCCTGTCATCCTGACAAAGCGGGCATCGAGTTCACGATATGCCTTTTCAGCCTTGGCGGAACACTCTTCCGAAGAAGTCCTCCTGTCAATACCATACTTAGCAAGGAAATCGGGACGGATATGGATGGTGTCGTGAACATTGTCGGGGAAATGTGCAATCTGCTCCAACTTCTCCAACTCCTCGTTCAGTTTATTGAGATAAGGCACGGGAGGGCGTTCACAGATACTCTCGAAGATATTCTCCACGGCTCGTGTCAGCCTTGCATCCACCTCAAGCACATCGGGTATCTCTCCCGTTGCTCTTTTCTGCCGATAGATTGCAGGATCCATATCCTCCAACTGATGATACAGACGGTAATCTTCCGTAAGTCCGAAGTAATCCTGCATCGACTGCGGAATATTCCAATTCTGCATCAGTGACCAATAGAGGCACGAGATGACCTCTTGGCATCTCTTCTCGTCTGATTTTAAGTTACTGTACATACTTCAAATGTTTAATGGTGAATAAAATGGGTTACTTGCTTCGCTTGCTCTCGGCAAGCTGCTTGATGGCGAGTTCGATATTACCGTCCAACTTCTCGGTGAGTCGCTGCAACTCCAGTTTCTCGGTCTCCTCGGTGGTGTAGCAGTAGTACTCTTCGGGAGATACCTCCGTGGCATAGACTGCCGACTGTGCTCCGCCAAGACCTATCCACACCTCCTTGTACTTCCTGCCAGGAGCATTGGAGAGGTTGATGGAGAGAATCTGTGCACGCTCCTTGTCGGTGAGTCCGAGCAAAGCCTGTATCTCATCGAACTTGTTCACATACTTACGCTGGTCGAGAAGAATCTTGCAGTCGCTGTTGTTGATGATGGTACCCTTGACGATAGAGGAAGAGATGATGTCCTCGACCTCCTGCGTTACCACAACTGCTTCGCCGAAGAACTTACGCACGGTCTTGAAGAGGTACTTCAGGTACTCGGCCATGCCCTCCTTGCTGATGGCTTTCCAAGCCTCCTCCAAGAGTATCATCTTGCGGATGCCCTTCAGCCTACGCATCTTGTTGATGAAGGTCTCCATAATGATAATGGTCACTATCGGGAAGAGTACCTTGTTGTCCTTGATGTTATCCAACTCGAAGACGATAAACCGCTTGTTCAAGAGGTCCAGCTGCTTGTCGGAGTTCAGGAGGAAATCATATTCGCCACCTTTGTAGTAAGGCTCCAAGACATTGAGGAATCCCCATACATCGAAGTCCTTCTCGCGTGTACGCTTCTCTTTAAGTATCTCCTGATACTCGTCACGGATAAACTCATAGAAGGTGTTGAACGAGGGCTTGATGCTCTTGTCGGCACGAATACGCTCCAAGAAAAGATTCACCGCATTGGAGAGCGCCACCTCCTCGGCTCTCGTCGGTGGCTCATCGTCCCTTTTCCACAGCGTGAGGATAAGTGTCTTGATGGACTCCTTCTTCTCAATGTCGAACACACCGTCCTCGACATAGAAAGGATTGAAGGCTATCGGATCACTCTCCTCGTAGGTAAAGTAGATACCATCCTCGCCACCTGTACGGGCATTGATAAGGTTGCACAACCCCTGATAAGAGTTACCCGTATCGACAAGCAACACATGCGTACCTTGCTCGTAGTACTGTCTTACCATATGGTTGGTGAAGAAGGACTTTCCACTGCCCGAAGGACCGAGGATGAACTTGTTGCGGTTGGTGATGATACCACGCTTCATAGGCAAATCCGAAATATCCAGATGGATAGGCTTGCCCGTCAAGCGGTCCACCATACGCATACCGAACGGAGAGAGTGAATCCTGTCCTGTGGTCTCCTCGATGAAGAGGCATAGTGCCTGCTCGATAAAGGTGTAGAAGGACTCCTCGGCAGGGAAATCGCCTGCATTGCCTGGTATAGCAGCCCAGAACAGAGTCGGTGTATCCACCGTATTGTGTCGGGGCTTGGCCTCCATCAAGGCGAGATGACTGCCTACATCGTTCTTTACACGCTTGAGGCGTTCCCTATCATCGCTCCACGCGAAGACATTGCAGTGGGCGCGGATAGCCGTCAGCCCCTGGCTGTGTGCCTCGTTCAGGTACTCCTCAATCCACTCGCGGTTAATCTGGTTGGAGCGACTGTAACGCGATAGCGAGTGCATATTGCGTGCTGTCTGCTCGAACTTACGCAGCATCTCCGCAGAGTCATCGATGAAGAGGTACTGGTTCACGATGTGGTTGCAGGTGAGCAATACTCCGATAGGTGCAGCAAACGAGAGGCGGCAATCGCTACGGTCTGTTGAGAGACGCTCGTAACGGCTGTCGGTAGCCACGCTTGTCGGCAGGTCTTCGGGATCGGAGAGCGTATGCAGACAGAGGTAGTTGTCGCCAATCTTCATCTTGCCAGCTCCGAGGGTGATGTCCTGCAAGCAGGTGGTGTCCTCCTGCGAGAGCGAGAAATACTTCTCGATGATGCCCGCAGTTGACTCCGTGCCTGTAATCTCATCGCCCGTAAGACGTGTAAGCGTGATGAATCCGCTGTCGTTGATGATACGCTCGAACTGCTCGCAATACTCCAGGAATCGGCTCACCGCCTCCTTGTCCTGCATCTCCTTCGGGATAATGAAGCCACGGGTAAGGGCATTGAAACTGCTGGTCGTGCGGCTATGCTCCTTGGTGGTCTTGGTGAGGAACAGATAACAAGTGTGCTTCAGGTAAGGACGCTCATTGAAGTGTCGCTCGAAAGAGCGGCTGAGGAAACTGAGGTCTTCCTTCTGCAACTCGGGGGTGTAGCTCTCCTCAATGAAGAAGTCCTGCTTATGCACGATACTGTAGTTCGGCAAGACCTTGACCGCCTTGGTCCACGCCGAGTGTATCGCCTCATACTCCGCCTGTGTGACGGTGAAGAGTTCGGGAAGCTCCACACGATAGCAGACCGTGATGTCGGCATCCTTGCTGATGATGCAGTCGTGCTCAACCGACAGAATCGGGAACTTGCTTTCGAGGGTAGCTGCTTTCATTACATTTCTCATGACTTTCTGTTTTTGAGGTTAGGAATAATCAATCGCAAGAATCGCTTGCGGTTGATGATGTAGCGGGGATGGTTCTTTGCAGCCTGTATCTTCATCAAGCCCCACTCGCCATACTTGGCATTGAGGTGGAAGGTCGCCCAGACAAGTACCGAAGCGGAGATGACTCCCAGTGCGATACATATCCATTGATTCACGCCTGCCATATACAGCACCATAAAGGCAATGAGTATGGCAAGCAGACCGCCGGCGAAGATGAAGAGGTATTGGCTGCGTAGCCCCTTGAACTCGGGGCTACGACCAATCCCTTTGTTGATTTGATAGACCGCCATATTAGAGGAAGAATGAACGGAGAATAGTGGCGGCTACAATGAGGAAGATACAGGCACCGAACCAAGAGGCTGCGGTCTTCGAGGTGTCGGGGTCGCCCGAAGAGAACTTCGAATAGACCTTCACGCCACCAATAAGACCGACTACGGCTCCCACTGCGTAAATCAACTTGGTACCGGGGTCGAAATACGATGTTACCATGTTGGTAGCCTCGGTGATACCTGCGATACCGTTACCCTGTGCGTAAGCACCTACTGTTGCAAGCATAAATGCTGCTGCGAATAATACTTTTTTCTTCATACGTCGAAATGTTTTTTAGTTATACAAAAAGTGATTTCGACTGCGAATATATAGCACTTAATCCATTGATTTTCAAATCGGTCTATACGCGTCATAACGTGTCGTCAGATGTCATATTTGGGGTCTTTTGAAGGGTGGATTTTGGGGTAAAAAGAGGGACAAGAAGGCTTGTTTGAAGGATGAAATTTCAACCTTATATTGTCGGGTTAAGCGGGCGAAAACTTCCAAAAATCACAAGTTTTTGCCCGCTTAAAGAGCAAAAAGTATAGGTGTAATGAAATAAACAATGGATTCTTTTGTCACTTCGCAATATTTTCATACCTTTGTGGTCGGAAAAAAACGCTTTTATTCCGACTTAAAATAGGCTAAAAATCGTATGCAAAGGACTGTGGAACATAAAGTTAAGGCAAAGATAACCTACGCAAGATATGGCGAGGTGTTTTTTGTGTCTACATTCCATCAATTTGATGTGGAATATGTAACCAAACTCCTTGCTCAATTTGAGAAAGAGGGTTTGATTACACGAATAGCCAAAGGCGTATATGTTAAGGCAAAAAAAACACGATTTGGAGTGGTATATCCTTCTGCTTTTGAACTGGTAACGGAGATTGCCAAGAGAGATAAGGCTATAGTATTTCCAACAGGTGAAACCGCTGCTAATAGATTGGGATTTTCCACACAAGTCCCAATGAATGCTTGTTTCATAACATCAGGAACTCCAAGAACTCTGAAATTGGGCAATAGAACTGTAACATTAAAACATGGCGTTCCAAGAAATTTTGCATACAAAGGAAAACTAATGCCCGAATTGGTACAGGCTCTTCGTAGCATTGGAGAGGATAATATAACAGAGAGCGTGGAAAAAAGAGTTGCTCAACTATTATCTGCAACACCTGAAACAGAAACAATTGAACACGATCTATTATTGGCACCGGTATGGGTAAGACAAATTATAAAAAGAAACCTCAAAACGGATACTGACAATGAGTAAATGGATAGACTTTTCGATAGATGAACGCAAGGCCATGATACAGGGCGTTGTGGAAGCAAAGAATATTGATGAAGCCGCAGCGGAGAAAGATTGGTGGGTAACAGCCATATTGTACGCCTTGTTCCACACAAAGGCTTCCGAGTATCTACTTTTCAAAGGCGGTACAAGTTTGAGTAAAGGTTGGGATATTATAGACCGTTTCAGTGAAGATATTGACTTGGCTCTTGGTCGTGACTTCTTCTTAAATGAAATGAATCTGTCGTGTGCCAACTGCACCAGCAACACTCAAATCCACAAGTTCAGAGAAAAGGCTCAGGATTATCTTTTCGGTGAATTTAAAGATGACTTGAAAGAACAACTGGCAAATTTAGGGTTGGATGTGATTGTACTTGCAGAAAATGAAGTCGTTGATGAAAATGGTGAACTAAAGAAGGTGGATCACGATAAAGACCCATCTGTGATTTTTGTTCAATATCCATCACTCTATAATAGCGACGCTCCCTATGCAATACCGACTGTGAAGATTGAAATCAGTGTCCTTTCTATGGCTGAACCATACGAAATGAAACGCATATCTTCATTGGTTGAACAGGTCTATAAGAATGAAGATGTTGATTCTGATATTGTTCAGACCATCAAGACCGTGAGTCCTGCAAGGACATTCTTAGAGAAGGCATTTTTGCTTTGTGAGGAATACCAAAAGAAAGAGCCAAGAACATATCGTATGTCTCGCCATTTCTATGATTTGGAAAAGTTATCACATACCGATTATATGGATAAGGCATTGAATGACTCTAACCTTTATTATGACATTGTAGAGCATAGAAAGAAATTCTATCATGTCGGATATGTAGATTATGATAAGGAACTGCCAGAATCCATTACGATTGTTCCAAGTGAAGAACTTGTCCCGAAATATGAGGTGGACTACAGCGATATGCGTTCCAGCTTTATCTATGGAGAGGCTCTGGAGTTTGCAGATTTGCTCAAGTTCCTCGAAACGTTGCAGGAACGATTCCGAAAAGTTCCTCCAAGAGCAACAGCAGAGTAATTATAGCTTAAACAACATAGCAAGGCAAGAATCATAATGCACGAGGCATTACGATACTTGCCTTACTTGTTAATTAAAATAGCGGACTCCATAAAAAACGCTGGCACCACGATTCACATCGGAGTGCCAGCCAACATTGTTTAAGTAATAAAAATCATTAACCATGTACAAATACTAAGCATACTTATTTATATCGAACGACTTGACTTTACTTGCTTTCCTTCGTTTAGGCAGAGGATTTCCATTAGCATCCAAACATTCTTGGAGCAACTGATTTACTTTATCTCCATTGCTTACCTTATTGACAAGGAAGTCCAATATCACCGTATTAGCCAACTTATGATGGATGGTTGATGCTGCACGAATAGACTTCTGCTCGTCATGATTATCTGAGTTTAGCACATCCACAAGGTTGTTCATATCCTCATATGTTAAGGACTTGTCAAAGTCCGGATCAGGTATTACTCCTTCAGGCTCCATCAACTCACGCTTATCCTCTTCGGTCAAACCCTTCTGAGGTTCGATGTTATCCTCTACATCATCGGGATTGATGTCCTTATCTACAGGCAGTTCTACCTCTTTCAGAGGTAAAGAACGGGTCGGAATCTTCCGGTCAGCTTCAATATCGTTATAATATATGATATTGGACTTTCCCATTACCTCATTCGGATCATCATCAACAGGAGGACTCTCTTCAACCTTTTGAGGCGTTACTGTTTGGATTGGTTTAGGCTTTTCCGTAAGCAAATCCTTACCGTATATTTTCTTACGCCTTTCACGCTTGGCTTTTTCTGCCATTCGTTTCTTTCGGTACTTCCATAATCTGACACGGGTTATGCGTGCCCAGTTATGCAGTTTGTCCCACAAACCGTAAATCTTACGGCAAAACAAGAACACCCACAGATGATAGAATACGAATAAGGCACATAAGACCTTTACTGCAAAATATATCTTTACTTCCATAGCTAAAAGAGTTTAGTTTTACTATCCTCAAAAATCTTATTGATAGTCGTAGCATTTTCAGCAATATGGTCTTTGATAATTCTACTGACATAGCCTGCCATACTAGTATCTGGTGCAGCAATTGATAAAAATCGCTTCATACATTCATGACTACTTCTATCAATATAGACCTGGACGAGATTTTTCATCATATAACTACCAAGGAATCTCTTTTTATATTCAGCTTTATCAATTCCTTTTGCCGAAGAAGTATCTTCAGATAGCGATGGATTCTCTACAAGAGCAACTATGGTCTGTTTCTTCACCATAGGAATATTAGTTCCCTGATGATTTTTGTGTTGCACAAATCGACTATAGATATACTTTACGATAACGCCTGCTGTTACCAAATAACAAGCTCCTGTTGTGATATTTACTATTGTTTCAATCATAACTAAAATGGCTTTAATGGTTTGTAATACTCTTTATTATATAACTCGTTAATCTCATCCCAGTGTTGCTGCAAATGCTCCACAAGGATATTACTGATGTAACCTGATACACTCATATCGGGAGCAATGACAGGCAACACCCGTTTGATGCAGTCCGCCACTTCGCGGTTAATATATACGTGAGAGCGGTTTGAGGCAGGTATATTCACAAGATACCTCTCTTTATATGTACCTGTTTCCTCACGCTTCTTTCGTGGCTTGGGGGTACTCGGTTTTGAGGCTACCGCCTCAGTGCCTTCGTCCGAATCTGTATCCGAATCTGTATCCGAATCTGTATCCGAATCTGTATCCGAATCCTCGGTCTCAATGACCTTCGGCTCCTGATAGTTCGGTCTCTCCCTGCCAAAGACAGGGATATCACCGACCATAATGTCTTTGAGCATATCCTCATTGACTTCTACTTTCTTCTTAGCCATAACTATTTCAGTTTAAGTTTCACAATCAGCTCATCGGCCAATTCTCCGATACCACTGCCCTTAAGAAGTTTCGCAGGAGGCGGTAACATCGTGCAGCGGAAGAATGACTTTTTCGCGTGTGTAATCTCCTTCTCATACCTGCATAGGTCAGGCAGAGTGGAATCGAGAACGGATAGGTTCAACTCTCCCATAATCTGCGAGTAGGTCTTCAACACATCCGTATTGCTACGCTTCTTGAGCCTGTTCCAGAAGAAGATGATGTCTTTAAGGGGAACATCCTTCTGGCTCTTTGCATAGTCCAATACAGTGGTGGCAAAGGATAGCGTACTCTGCATCACAATCAAATCGGGAATTGAAGGTGTAAGCACATAGTCCATATTAACTATGGTGCGGAAGACACCCGTTGATTGTACCGTTCCTGGAAGATCCACAAAGACAATATCCAAGTTCTCCTTCTCGGCAAGTTTGTCTGCCGCCTCTCTTGCCTTTTCTGCCGTAGAGCCGATGATGGGATATGCTCTCTTTTGTATGCGTTCCCATTGCTTCTCCACGAGCTGCTGATGATAGGGACTTGCAGAGATTGCCTTCTTGTCACGCTCACGCATACGCACGAGGCTGTGCTGCGGTGAGTCGCAGTCGATGATTGCGACATTAAGGTCTTTCTCATAGTGAAGGTAGCTGGCGAGTACTACCGTAAGGGCTGACTTACCAACCCCGCCTTTCTGGTTGCTGATAGCAACTAACAAACACTCTTTACTCATAATACTTAAAATTTAAATTGTTAATAAATAAGTTAACTGTCTCTTCCAATATCCCGTGAACGCATCCTTCCAACTATCCATTAGCGGTTGTTTGCACTATCAGAATCTTCCGTTGTTCCGACCATCGTAGCAACCGTTATCGGATACTTCCGACTATCCAACCGCTACTGGTCGGTATATTGGTCATGACCTTCCGTTAACTGTCATATCCGACATTGCTTCCAACTATCCAACTGTTCACGGAAGCAACCGACAGTGTGACCATTATTCCGTTATCGGAGGGTAATTCCCAACCGTTCACACCGCAAAGAAATAGCGAAAAATTGGAATAATCACCATGTTGTCAAGCCTCTGACTATACATGTCATCATATGTCACCACATAGCATATAACTCGCTATTTACCAATAGAATAAACCTGTCTAACTTTGCGCCAGAAAGGTCTATGGACGCACGACGAACGGAGTTTTCGGATGCTTCTCTCTGAGGGGAACGGCGACAGCCAATTTTACGAAGGAAAATTCATGTTCAAGCGAACATAGCAAGTTGTGTTTTGAGGCACCCGAAATGTTTTCGGGCACTCAAAACAAACTTGCCACTCGCCTGCGGCTCGGGGAGGGATTCACTCCAAAGTCGTGAATCCATAGCGGAAGTTAGTAACCAATTAAATGTAAAAGTATGCAGACGAACAACAGGAAAAACCAAAGAAAAGGTGTAGGCAGGAAACCGAAATTAGATCCAGCTATACATCGCTATGTGGTCCGATTGACATCGGAAGAGAACGGACACTTCGACATCCAATTCCAAAAATCAGGATTCAAGGAGAGGTCGAAATTTCTAAAGGCTCTAATCTTCGAGCGTGAAGTAAAGGTAGTAAAACTCGACAAGGCGGCTATGGATTATTACATACGTCTCACGAATTTCTACCATCAGTTCCAAGCCATCGGTAACAACTACAATCAGACGGTGCGAGCCGTAAAAACCAACTTTGGGGATAAGCGGGCATTCGCCCTTGTCGCCAAGTTGGAGAAAGCCACACTGGAGTTGGTAGTATTGAGCAAACAGATTATCGCCCTCACGCGCGAGTTTGAGGAGAGGCACTTGAACCGTAAAAGCGGAGGTTGATATGGTGGCTAAAATCAACAGAGGTGCTTCGCTCTACGGAGCCATCATCTACAACCAGCAGAAGGTAAACGAGGATACGGCACGCATCATAGCGGGCAACCGCATGATTACCGATTCTCTCTACGACCCTGACAGGATTGTACGGCAGACGATGTTCGCTTTTGAGAGTTATCTCGCAGCCAACAGAAAAACCGAGAAGCCTATTCTGCATATATCGCTCAACCCGACACTGGACGACAATCTTACCGACAGTCAGTTTGCGGATTTGGCAAGAGCCTATATGCAGAAGATGGGCTACGGCAACCAACCCTACATTGTCTATCTCCACGAGGACATTGACCGCAGACATATACATATAGTATCTACCTGCGTGAATGAGAACGGTGAGAAGATAGACGATGCCTACGAATGGAACCGCTCGATGAAGGCGTGCCGAGAGTTGGAACAGATGTTCGGACTCAAACAGATTGCCGACAAACGTAGGGAACTGTTGGAGCCTTATCTTAAAAAAGCGGACTACACCCGTGGCGATGTAAAGCAGCAGGTATCGAACATTCTCAAGAGTGTCTTTACCTCGTACCGTTTCCAATCCTTCGGCGAGTACAGTGCTATGCTCTCGTGCTTCAACATCGAGGCAAAGCAGGTCAAGGGCGAGTTCGACGGCAAGCCCTATTCGGGTATCATCTACACGATGACCGATGACAACGGCAAGCCTATCTGCACACCCATCAAGTCCTCGCTTATCGGCAAGCGTTTTGGCTACGAAGGTGTGGAAAAGCGTATCACCTACAATGCTCAAGAGTTCCGAGCAAAGAAGTGGCAACCCAAAATCCGCAACGATGTGGCTTTGGCAATGCACGGCTGTCGTGGCAACCGCGAGGAGTTCGTGCGTCTGCTTGGAAGCAAGGGCATTGATGTGGTGTTCCGAGAGAACGATGCAGGGCGCATTTACGGTGTCACATTCATCGACCACCACAATCGTGAGGTATATAACGGTTCCCGTCTGGGTAAGGAGTTCTCGGCAAACAACTTCGAGAAGCTATTCAACTTGCAGGGCGACATTCCATGGACTGATATGCCACAAGGATTTTCGGAAAGCCACAGCCTCTCATCGGCAGACCTTGAATCGGGCATAGAGCAAGCCTTCGGAATCTTCTCGTTTGACGCTCCTGCAAATGATCCGCAGGAGGAGATGCTCGCCAAGCAGTACCAGAAGAAAAGGAAGAAGAAAAAACGCCGTTCACGCGGCATATCGTAAACCAATTTCACTAACCATTAAAACGAATTTATTATGCAACAGGAAGATGATTTGAGAGGATTGGCAAAGGTCATGGAGTTCATGCGTGCCATATCCATTATATTTATTGTAGTACATATCTACTGGTTCTGCTATCAGGCCATCGTGGATATGGGTATCAACATCGGAGTGGTAGATAAGATACTGCTCAACTTTCAGAATACAGCAGGGCTGTTCAGCAACCTGCTTGTGACAAAGGTGTTCGCCATCATATTCTTGGCTCTGTCGTGCCTCGGCACAAAGGGAGTCAAGAATCAGAAGATGACCTGGCAGAAGATTTATGCGACCTTCCTCGGAGGTATTGTCCTCTTCTTTATGAACTGGTGGTTGCTCGACCTTCCGTTCTCGCCAATCGTGAATATGGTAATCTACACCATTACGATAACTGTCGGATATATCCTTCTGCTTATGTCGGGAGTATGGATTAGCCGTATGTTCAAGCATAACCTTATGGAAGATGTCTTTAATGTGGCCAACGAGAGCTTTATGCAGGAGACACGACTGATGGAGAACGAGTATTCGGTAAACCTGCCTACAAAGTTTGTCTACCAAGGCAAGGAATGGGACGGTTGGATAAATGTCGTAAATCCGTTCCGAGCAACCATTGTATTGGGAACACCGGGTAGCGGTAAGTCGTATGCCGTAGTGAACAACTACATCAAGCAGACCATAGCCAAAGGATTTGCCACATACATCTACGACTACAAGTTTGATGACCTCTCCGTTATTGCCTACAATGAGTTGTTGAAGAACATAGACAAGTACAAGGTAAAGCCGAGTTTTTATGTCATCAACTTTGATGACCCGCGTCGCTCACACCGCTGTAATCCCATTAACCCGAAGTTTATGGTTGATATCAGCGATGCCTATGAATCAGCATATACTATTATGCTTAACTTGAATAAGACATGGATTCAGAAACAGGGCGACTTCTTCGTAGAATCTCCGATTATTCTTTTGGCGGCTATCATCTGGTATCTGAGAATCTACAAGGACGGTAAGTATTGTACCTTCCCTCATACGATTGAGTTCCTGAACAAACCGTATGCGGATATATTTACGATTCTGACCTCTTATCCTTCGTTGGAAAACTATCTTTCACCCTTTATGGACGCATGGAAAGGTGGAGCGCAAGATCAGCTCCAAGGCCAGATTGCATCGGCAAAAATTCCGCTGTCGAGAATGATTTCTCCGCAGCTCTATTGGGTGATGACGGGCGATGATTTTACCCTCGACTTGAACAACCCCAATGAGCCGAAGATACTCTGCGTAGGTAACAATCCCGACCGCCAGAATATCTACTCTGCGGCTCTCGGTCTATACAACAGCCGTATTGTTAAGTTGGTGAACAAAAAAGGTCAGTTAAAGAGTTCCATCATTATTGATGAGTTGCCGACCATCTATTTCCGTGGTATCGACAACCTCATTGCCACAGCACGAAGCAACAAGGTGGCGGTTTGTCTCGGTTTTCAGGATTACTCGCAGTTGGCTCGTGACTATGGTGACAAGGAGGCGAAGGTTATCCAAAATACGGTGGGGAATATCTTCAGCGGACAGGTGGTAGGTGAAACAGCAAAGAATCTATCGGAGCGTTTCGGCAAGATACTCCAACAGCGTCAGTCGGTATCTATCAACCGTCAGGACACATCAACATCTATCAACACGCAGTTAGACTTCCTTATACCTGCTTCGAAAATCTCTAACCTCTCGCAAGGCACATTTGTGGGTAGCGTGGCAGATAACTTCGGTGAGGAGATTGACCAGAAGATTTTCCACTCACGCATCATCGTGGATAGTGCAAAGGTAAGTGCCGAGACAAAGGCATACAAGAAGATTCCTATCGTCAATGAGTTTAAGGACGAGAATGGCAATGACATTATGCAGGAGCAGATAGAGCGTAACTATTCCCGTATCAAAGATGAAGTCGAGCAGATTGTTCAAGATGAAATGGAACGAATCAAGGCTGATCCTGAGTTGCGTAAACGATTGTTGCCAGACGAGAAGGACGAAGAGGATAACGATTAGAATCTGTATCCTATTTCTTACCGCAAAGGTTGTCCCGTGCCTTTCGGATTGAGCAAGGTCAAGCCCTGTGGGTGTCGTGGAAAAATCATCCTCGCCCCACGGGGCTTGCGGTATTTTTCCCGCCAACCTTGCACAATCATGCACGGAACAGTCAAGGCGGTAAAGAAATAGAATACAGTGCTTCGCCTGTAATATGTATAACTTAAATAAAGATAGACGATGATTAGAATGACATTATCAGAGTATCTCCGTAAACCAAAGGATTATCGCGGAGAATGGACTACAGAAAGATGGGATATTCCCAAATGGAAAGAAGAACGCAAGAAGTATATGGGCAAGCGTACACTAATGACAAACATCAATGGTTGCACTTGTTTGGTCGTAGAAGGTATGGGATTGGAGATTATTGATGACACAGATTGGAAGAAACCCGATGCAGTCAGAAAAGAGATTAGTCGCCAATGCCTGAAATTCTTTACAGAGCGAGGCATCGAGCCTCACTATGCCGATTGCCTTATCCGCTATAAGGACAACTACGATACCATTGAAGTGCGTATCGCCATCGGAATGTCTGCTGATACCGAAAAGGATGATGACATTTTCTTCTATTGCGATACGCTGGAAGATATGAAGTCACTTGCAGAAATCGGCTGTGAGGACTTTTACATTGCCGACTGCTACAGCTTTGGAGTATATGAAGATTTATTATAAACCCAAAATATATTGAGTATGAAGATTTTATGTCAAGAGCGTTATGACAAGGCTGTTGCCTACGCAAAGGAAATCAAGAACGACACGCTGCAAAAATGTATTGACCGTTTGAAGCAGTGGGAGGAAAATCCAAACTGCCCATGTGAGATTGAGCTATACTATGACTCTGCACCTCACTCATTCGGATTCCGACAAGTATATCCCGATGGTAGAACAGGAATTGTCGGAGGCTTGCTCTATCACGGACAGCCCGACCAATCGTTTGCCGTATTGATGAATCCTATTCACGGGTGGAGCATACACACCTAAAAAAAGAATCTCGAAAAGGAGTGTTTCATTTTCCTTTTCGAGATTTATTCTCTTCCTAATTTTGATTAAGACCTGAAAGAAAGCTTTTTATGTGACCAATAGTTTCTTTTGGGTTATCATTATCGAATTTTGGAAAACCTTGAATATTATTAAGGTCTTTCCATAACTTAAACATATGAATAATTAGTAATGTGAATTTTATATTCTCATCCTTAATGTTTTCATATATGTCAAATATACGTTTGTCTTCACGCGGATGAATGCCATCTTCAATCATATCTGGATTTAAATACAGCAATGAAAACAATACGCATATCAATCCGCAATAAGCAGAAAATAATCTTTGTTCTGCAAGACTACCATTTATTTCCCAAAAAGCAGCAATGTCAGCATCTGTTTCATCAGTAATTTCTTCATCTTTATGAAGATGACCTAATGTAAAATGCGATAATTCATGTAAGAGGATGAAAGTAATACCGAAACAGTACATTGCGTTTACTTTTTCTTCATATGCTCCATCAAAATTAATTTGATAGTATTTTTCAATGTCTATTGCCTTTGAATTGTCTGTTAATGGTAATAATAGACAATAATCCATTTCCAGTTCGTTTGTTAATTTTTCAATATCTATTATAGAGATTGATCTTTTAAGATAATCATAATATTGATCAAGATCAATGTCATATCCACTCATTTGTAATAGATTCAGCAATTTTTCTTTAGGATATTGCAAGATTTCATTAACAGAGGATTTGTAATCTTCTATATTGCCCCCAATTTTCTTGCACTCTTGCAAGATTATGTCACAATCAATAGTTTTTAGTGCTATATCGCATACCAACCATAAATATTGACAATATGCTGCCGATAATTGTACATAACAACCCCCATTTAACTTATCCGGGACAATTTTTGCAGGACAAGTTATACTGGTATATTCGTCAATAAAATGAATTTCATTTGACAATCCCTTGCTTATGCAACCTGGAATGTCTGCTGTAATAATAGTTTGTAATATTGCAGTAATATTAGCATCTAATTTGTGAACTGGATATATCTTCTGTTCCATATAATCTATTATTTAATTATGTGTAAAACGGCATCGTGGATAATTAGAACAACCTAAGAAACTGCCGTATCTTCCTTTTCGCTCAACCAAATTGCCACCACACTTCGGACATTTACCATTGGCTATCGCCATATCTCTATTTTGCTGAACTGTCTGCACATTACGGATATGGCTTTCTCGACTGCCTTCAGTGGTGATATTTGCCGAAGATATTTTACTCACGATTCTCTGAATATCTTCTTGTGAAATACATTGTGTCCTATATGACTTGATGGCTGAACGCAAGTTGCACCAATTTATCACTATATGGTTAGGTGTAGTAATATTCAGCTCTGCACTATCTGCAAATACGACAATGGGGATAATGGGAAAATCACCGACCTCTTTCAATATCGCTTTGACGGCTCTTGCGTGAGCCGCATTTTGGCGAATAGGATTCCTAAGTTTATGCTGTTCACTTGACCAACCCCAAAATCTCTTTTTGCCAAGCAGACTCTGTTTCCACTCTTCCGAGTTCTCATGTCCGAATATCCAACCTTTATAATTCTTCGTTTCGATTACAAAGATTCCGTATGGCGAAACTACGATGTGATCTATCTGCGTTGTCCCATAACTTGTAGGCAATAATATATCATTAAGCGTGAGGTACTCCTTCGAGAGCCAATCCAGCTTTCGAGCCACACGCTTTTCTCCGAACTTGCCTATATTCTTGGGCGAAGACATCCAAATCTTAAATGCCACAAGTAGGACAAATATGCAGATGATTATTATTGAACTCATTATATTATGCTTTATACACTGCAAAGGTAGTCCGTTTTTTACGAATGAAAGACAGAAAGGGCTACAAAAAGTGTATGTAGCGTGAAAATCCCGCTTCACTCGCAAAGTCCCTTCAAGAAGTTAACTCGGAGGGACAATACCTCCACGTTCAAGCCGAGGGTTTTCGGGCAAAAAATTCTCTGCGATAATTTTTCACCCGAAAAAACGCTCCGGTATCGCCGTCCGAGTTGAGACAGAGGTTGGGACTTAGCAAGCGAAGCGACCTACGACGCATAGTACAACAGGTCAAAAATCCATTGCGGTAAGATATGCCGCATCTCTATTCTCAACCTGACTGCCATATCTATATTTCATTATAAGGTCTATCAACCACCGCCATCTTTTTAAGCCCCGATTTTTTAAGTGGGACAAAAGCAGCTCAGCTCTCAACTCTGCATATTACAAAAGTTATTTCTTTTCGGTCATACCACCGCTTTTTTCTCGCACCTTTTTTTGCCTTTGTTTTTCGCTCCTTTCGCCCCCGTTTCAGTGTGGAGCGTTTTCCCTCTTTTCACCCTTGTTTTGCCCTTTTCGTGTCTTCGCTTTCCTACCTGCTATGACAAGTGATGACACCTTATGACTTGTATAGTCTAACGGCTTAAATGTCAATGTTTTATCAAAATTTGCTATATATATTTGCAGCGACAACATTAGTTATTAACGCTAAAAACTCACAGTTATGGCAAAGAAAAATGTAAGGGATGCCCCCTCAAAAACACAAGTCACCGAGAACCCGCAGATGAGCGACATCGTGCTGGTCTTAGACAAGATGGAACTGCTCATTCAGGCGGTATCCGAAATCAACAAGAACGGCAAGTATTCCACCGTGCCGGCAGACAAAGAGCATCAGAACTCCTTTCTCAAGATTGACCGCTATGCGACCTTCTTCGAGAACTTCCTCAAGAACTTCTGGAGTCAGCTGAAAGACCCTACACACTTCGGTCTTTTCACGATGAAGGAGGAGGAGTTCGACAAACCCGAAGTCAAGCAAGCCATCGAAGACCTTGCCGAAGGTAAGAAAACAAAAGCAGTGGAAGAGTTTCTCAAGAAGTATGAGATAACCCCCAAAAACCAAACAGAACAAAGTATTAACAATCAAAATTCAGAAGAAATGGCAAAGAAAAATCAAACCCAGCAGCCCGTCGTTGAAGCTAACGACCAGCAGCAGAACAATCAGTATCGTTACAACGAGTCTATGATCAACTGGGACCAGTTGAAGAACTTCGGACTCTCGCGTGAGTATCTTCAGGAGCGAGGACTTCTCGACTCTATGCTCAAAGGCTACAAGACCAACCAGCTTGTACCTATCAACCTTAACTTCGGCTCTGCCGTACTGCGTACCGACGCGCGCCTGTCGTTGCAGCAATCCAACACAGGTGAGGTGGTACTCGCCATCCACGGTATCCGCAAGCAACCCGAATTGGAGCGTCCTTACTTTGGACACATCTTCTCGGAAGAGGACAAGAAGAACCTCCTCGAAACAGGCAATATGGGACGAGTGGTGGAACTCAAAGGTCGCAACGGAGAGTATATCCCATCGTTCATCAGCCTTGACAAGATGACCAACGAGGTGGTGGCCATGCGTGCCGAGAATGTCTATATCCCTAACGAGATTAAGGGCGTGCAACTCACCGACCAGGAGAAGAACGACCTGCGTGAGGGCAAGAAGGTCTATATCGAGGGTATGACCGCCAAGTCGGGCAACGAGTTCAACGCCCACATTCAGGTAAGTGCCGAGCGTAGAGGTATCGACTTCATCTTCGAGAACGACCGCATCTTCAACCGTACCGCCCTCGGTGGTGTGGAGCTTACCAAGCAGCAGATTGAAGACCTCAATGCAGGCAAGGCAATCTTCGTGGAGGATATGCAGCGTAAGGATGGCGAACTCTTCTCATCGTATGTGAAACTCGATGAGGCGACAGGACGACCTAACTACACACGCTACAATCCCGACTCGCCCGAGGGTGCAAGAGAAATCTACATCCCGAAGGAGATAGGCGGTGTGAAACTTACCGCTGAGGAGCAGAAAGACCTGCGTGAGGGTCGTGCCATCTTCCTCAATGATATGGTGAACAACCGTGGCGAGGAGTTCTCTTCGTTCATCAAGGCAGACCTTGAGACGGGACGACTGATGTACTCACGCACTCCCGATGGCTTTGAGGAGCGTGCCAAGTTCGAGATTCCGAAGGAGATCTTCGGTGCCAAGCTCTCCGGTCAGCAGCGTGCCGACCTTCAGAGTGGCAAGTCGGTACTTGTGGAGGGAATGAAGGGCTTCGATGGCAAGAGCATCTCGCAGTATGTCAAGCTGAACTCCAACCAGAACAAGCTGGACTTCTACAACGAGAATCCCGACCGAAACCGCAACGCCTCACAGCGCAATGTGGTAGCCGAGAAGCAGGAGAAGCGTCAATCAAAGGGACAGAGCATCTAATCCGTAGTGGGACAAGTCAAATCAATGTATAACTCTAAAATGAATTTTAAGATGAACGATAAGAATAAAACACCTTTCAAGGTGGAAGATGTAAATTGGGACGAACTTTCAGGAATCGGTATCCTCAAGGATGAACTCGAACAGGCCGGAGAGCTTGAGACACTGATCCGAGGCGAGAAGACAGGTGTCGTATCGCTGAGCCTTGTACTCCTCGGTGTAGATGTGGTGATGGATGCCACTTTGCAGCTTGTACGCAAGAACGACTCTCCGCTGCTCGAAATCATCGGTATCAACCCCACGCAGTAACACGATTCCATTACTAACCTGACAGCCGTTTCCCGCACCATAATCGGGACGGGAGACGGCTTCTTTAATTCCCGAATAATTATGATAGCAATTATAGCAGAAAAGCCGAGCGTAGGTCAGGACATCGCCCGCGTCATCGGTGCAACAGAGAAGAAGGATGGTTATATGGCAGGCAACGGGTATCTTGTAACCTGGGCATTGGGACACCTCGTTTCCCTCGCCATGCCATCGGCTTATGGCTACGGTAAGGCTTCGCACGAGGATTTGCCTATGCTCCCCGAACCGTTCCAGCTTGTGGTAAGACAGATCAAGACCGACAGAGGTATGGTAACGGACATCAGTGCCGCCAAGCAACTCAAGGTCATTGACGAGGTATTCAGCAAGTGTGACAGCATCATCGTGGCAACGGATGCTGGGCGTGAGGGTGAGCTTATCTTCCGATACATCTACCACTACCTCGGATATACCAAGCCCTTCAAGCGTCTTTGGATCTCCTCACTCACGGACGAGGCTATCCGTGTAGGTATGAGCAACCTCAAGGATGGCGAGGCTTACGATAGTCTCTACCACGCTGCCGACTGCCGTGCCAAGGCTGATTGGCTCGTGGGTATGAATGCCAGCCGTGCATTGGCTTTGGCTTCAGGTATGCCGAACAACTCCCTCGGACGAGTGCAGACACCCACGCTGGCGATGATATGCAGCCGCTACAAGGAGAACCGCGACTTCGTTTCCACACCTTATTGGCAACTGCACATCACCCTTGAACGCTTGGGCGAGTTCCGTCAGTTCGCCCATATCGAGGACTTCAAGAGCAAGGAGCAGGCAGAGGCGGCACACACACGATTCTCGCCCGACTCAATGGCACTCATCACAAAGGTGGAGCGCAAGCGTACCTACCAACAGGCACCGTTACTTTACGACCTTACCACCTTGCAGAAGGATTGCAATACGCATCACGATATGAGTGCGGAGAAGACTCTTTCTGTGGCACAGGCTCTCTATGAGAAGAAGTATATCTCATATCCGAGAACAGGTAGCAGATATATCTCGCATGACCTGATGGAGCAGGTCTATGACTCTCTTTGGAAGATTGCCACTATGCCCGAGTTCAAGGAGTATGGCAAGCGTTTCGACTTTGAGCATCTGAATATGCGTAGTGTAGATGATGACAAGGTAACGGATCACCACGCACTCATCATCACAGGTGTAGAGCCTGAGGAGTTGAACGCCCACGAGCAGATTGTCTATACGATGATTGCAGGGCGTATGCTTGAAGCGTTCTCGCCACGCTGCGAGAAGGAGTCACTGGTAATGGAGGCGACCGCCGAGGATATGAAGTTCCGTTCACGCTCTACTACCATCGTCAATCCGGGCTGGCGTGCTGTCTTTGCCCGCAAGGAGGATGCCGAGAAGGACGAGACAGAAGCCAACAAGGGTACGGCACGCTTCGCCGAGGGTGAGCATATACCCGTTACGGGCTATGGCACGGCACAGCGTAAGACAATGCCCAAGCCGCTCTATACCGAAGCGACACTCCTTGCCGCTATGGAGACTTGCGGTAGGAACATCACCGATGAGAAGGCAAAAGAGGCGATGAAAGAACTGGGTATCGGAACACCAGCCACACGAGCCGCCATCATCACGACACTCTTCAAGCGTGACTATATCGAGCGTTCAGGCAAGGCACTTGTACCTACCGAGAAGGGACTCTACATCTACGAGGCGGTAAAGGATATGCAGGTTGCCAACGTGGAGCTGACAGGCAGTTGGGAGAAAACACTCCTACAAATAGAGCAGCATACTTTGGAGACACGCTCCTTTATGCATTCCATCGAGAGTTTTACCTCGCAGGTTACACGCGAGGTACTCGGACTGAAGTTCCCTGCACCCAAACAGCGTACCATTCCTTGCCCCAAATGCGGTACAGGCAAAGTGATGATACGCCCGAAGGTCGCCAAGTGCGACAATCCTGATTGCGGTCTGCTTGTATTCCGCAAGGTGCTGAACAAGGAACTTAACGAGCAGCATCTGGAACAGTTGCTCTCATCGGGAGCGACCAAGCTGATCAAGGGATTCAAGGGAAAGAAAGGTAACTCCTTCGATGCCGCCGTAGCCTTTGACGATGAGTTCAATGTAACGCTGGCATTTCCTGAAAAGAAGAGAGATAAGAAAAGATGATGTCAGTCATCCCAATTCGTAGGCAAAGGTAGTGAACCGCCCTCATTCCACCCCGCAAGGTCGTGCCGCAGGCGGTTTCGGCAAAAATCATCCTCGCACAGCTGCGGTATTTTTACCGAAAACCTTGCCGGTGGAGGCGTTTCACATCCAAGCCCACGAAATCGGGAACGACTGTTCCCACTAAATAATATAGGATATGAAAACAAATGACCCAATCGTAAGAAAGAGAATGAAGTGGATAGGCATGATACTGTTAGCCGTAGTAGCAGCATTAGGTTTCAGCTATCTCTATACACGAGGTGTATCACCCGTATGGGCTGCGGTAGCCATCATATGTTTCCCTGGCTTCTTCCGATTTATATACAAGATTGCCTGCATCGTAATGGCAGCACTGATACTCTTTGCCATACTCAGTTTCTTGGTCTTCTAACTCTTAAAGCAATGAAAAGGTCTTGTCATCGACATACACCATATAAGCAGATATATTGCGATATGGGTTGTGGGAGCTGTCCTTCTCGGACGGCTCTTTTTGTAGGTGGACGATTCAAGTATGAGGATAAGAATGAAGAGAAGGAAAGAGAAAATACCAGCCATTGGCAAGCCGATGAACTACAGGGCAAAGTTGGCCAATGCTTCTTATCGGACAGCAAGGTCGGGCCACAGGTGGTTTCGGAGAAAATCATCCTCGCCGTGCTGCGGTATTTTCCCCGAAAACCTTGCCTTACCGGAAGCATTAGCCTTAACGCCCTCGTAGTTCAACGGACTGCCAAAGTCCGAGTATTAACCATATAATAAAAGATAAAGCTATGAATCAAGCAATCATCGCAAGTGTACCGATGGCACCGATGCAGATGCCTGTGGTACGTAGAAGAAGAGTAAAGGTCACTGAACCTGAAATCAAGTTGCCGCCAAGAGGCTCACGAGGTCCGGTACATATATCGGAGCTGCTCAATCCCATTCTGGAGATAAGCAAGCATCCTGACCGTAACAGACTGCTTGCAGAGTTCTTCAACCAGTGAACATCACAAGAAAATAATTCAGTATTAACATTAAATCATAAAGTTATGTTTTTCACATCAATTTCACAGATGATGACCGAGAGCGTAGATCTTACGCTCGTCATCCGCAAAGCGAACGGACAGCTTACTGTATCAACATTGCCGAAGGCCAACGGACTTAAAGATGAGGCAGCAAACCACATCATTCCGCTGACACTAACGGGCACTCCCGAAGAGATGGATGCAGAGTTCCTGCAACACATCATGCAGCCTATACGCAAGGCTACGGGGCTTATCTCCAATTTGATGGAGTTCGAGAAGCAGGCAGACAAGGCCGCTGCCAACAGTAAGGCGGCAAAGGATGCCAAGGCTAAGGAGACCAAGGAGGAGAAGGAGAAGCGTGAGAAGTACGAGAAGCATATGAAGAAGGCCGAGGAGTTTATCACTGCCAAGAATCATAAGGATGCCATCACCGCACTCCAACAGGCTCGTATGTATGCCACTGCCGACAAGCAGAAGGAGGTAGATGAGAAGATTGCCGCACAGAAGAAGGCGATGAACCAAGGCTCGCTCTTCGAGATGATGGAAGAGACTCCTGCACCGGCTCCACAAGTGGCACAACCGCAGAATGTGGCACCGCAACCTGCACAGCAGCCTATCCAGCCGCAGGCAGCACCACGACAGATGCCGCCACAGCCACAACAGACTGTAATGCGTCCCGTGCAGCAGCCGATACAGCGACCTGTTCAGCAACCTCCACAGCCTCAGTATGGCGGGCAGCCTATGTTCACCGTGCCACAAGGCGGTTATCCTCCTCAAAATGTAGGACAGCAGCATCCTCACTATCCGCAGGGTGAGATTCCGATGTTCCCACATCATGAAGAGCCTCCTATGCCTGAAGAGTTACAGCAGGCATATATGCACGAAGGTCCTGCATACCGCCCCGAGGATTATGAGGAATATCCCGACTTCCCTCAGTCAATGTTAGAAAATCATTATTCACAGGCATACGCCCAAACAGTTTAAGACTATGGCACTTTTAAGAAACGAAATACAGCGATCATTCACCTTTAAGAAAGGTACAGAGATGATTACACTTCCTGATCCCAATCCGAACGACTCTCCGGAGAGTGTGATGAGCTTCTACTCGAACATCTATCCGGAACTGACAACAGCAACCGTACACGGCCCGACCATCAAGGATGACAAGGCTGTATATGAGTTCAAGACAACCATCGGAACAAAAGGATGATAACTATGAGTAAGGACACTAAAAAGAAGAAGTCATGCAGACCATTGGACGAACATCAGTCGGAACAGCTCGCAAGAATGATAATCGCATCGACCAAGCGGGAGGTACGATACGGTGTGACAAGAGTAGAGAGAGTTACGGCGCCAACGGGTGCCGTAATTCTTTTCTAAAGACACCTATTCTCCCCATAGCACCGCAGACTATTATGAGGGAGAGCTATTGCGGAAATAGTTATAACCTAATCACGCAGGAGAATTACGAATACCTGCGTGATTCTTATTTCCGCTATGCCGAACTGATGAATGTAAAGGCGGAGCATACACCCGGCCGAACTATCGGTGAAGGTATTGTCAATCTCTACAATGAGATGAACGACCTCGTAAATAAAAGCGGCATGTATCTCAACCTTGAAGATGACAATGGCTGTCTATACTTCAATGTGTGGAACACACATACTTGGGGTGAGTACACACTGTACTACTTCCCTGTAAAGTTCGTGGAGGAACTGAATCCCACACTCAGACGCATTGTCATCACATTCTATCATAATTTTATGAAAGAGAACGGTATAACCACTATCAACGATGAGGATGATATGGACTGGGCTATGGATATGCTGACTGAAGGCTGCTATGAGGATGAAGATGCCAAAGAGAGGCGAGCGAGGGAAAAGCTCGTGAAATCATACAAGGATGGCAGAGCATATAAACTCCTCGACAGGGTGTGGCGAAAGTCCTACTACAAGAACCTGCCGAAAGCCATAGAAGAATATGAGTGTAAGAATGGCTTTGAACAAGGTCTTATCGAACTGCTGAGAAGAGGACTTGAGTTCATAAAGACGGATAAAGCCATCATGTACTATGGCTATGACCCGTTCTATGACGAGGAGCCCGATTATCTGCCGATGACACTCGAACAGCAGATAAGAGTTGTCTATGACAGCGATGATATAATGACGGAACACCTTATCGACTTCTATAATTTGAATTAGTCAAGACTTAATCTGACAGTTACGCATAAAAAGAGTAGATTTGTAACATAAAAGCAGATTAAGTTATGACCACATCAGAAAAAGTCATCAAGAACAAACTGGGACTGCTTGAGCTGTCCCAACAGTTGGGAAACGTGTCACGAGCCTGCAAGATTATGGGATACAGCCGTGACAGTTTTTATCGTTTCAAGGAACTGTACGAGCAGGGCGGAGAACTGGCCCTGCAGGAGATTTCCCGTAAAAAGCCGGTGATAAAGAACCGCGTGGAGGAGCGCATAGAGCAGGCTGTAGTGCAGATGGCCATAGCCAACCCGGCTTTGGGACAAGTACGCGTATCCAACGAGCTGCGCAAGAAAGGCATACTCGTATCTCCCGGAGGAGTGCGCTCCATCTGGCTCAGGCATGACATGGAGACCTTCCAGAAACGCCTGAAGGCACTTTCGACCAAGGTGGAGCAGGAAGGCATCGTGCTTGACGAGAACCAGGTGGCCGCGCTGGAAAAAGCCAAGGCGGAGAAACAGGCACACGGGGAAATAGAGACTTATTATCCAGGCTTCCTTGTGGCGCAGGACACCTATTATGTAGGGTATATCAAAGGCGTGGGGCACATTTACCAGCAGACGGTCATCGACACCTATTCCAAAATCGGATTCGCCAAACTTTACGACAGGAAGAACGCGCTCGTGGCGGCGGACATGCTCAATGACAGGGTGGTTCCGTTCTTCGAGCAGCATGACCTGAAACTGATGAGGATGCTCACGGACAGGGGAACCGAATACTGCGGAAACAGGGAAACACATGAATACGAACTGTATCTGGCCATCGAGGACATAGACCATTCCAAGATCAAGGCCAAGAGCCCGCAGACAAACGGCATCTGTGAACGCTTCAACAGGACTGTCCAGAACGAATTCTACGCCATCGCTTTCAGGAAGAAGATATACACCTCGATAGAACAACTGCAGGCAGACCTTGACACTTGGATGAACTCCTATAACACGCAAAGGACGCACTCCGGGAAATACTGTTTCGGGAAAACACCCATGCAGACTTTCCTCGAAGGAATGGAGGTGGCAAGGAGATATCAATTGCAGGATGCAGGGAAAATACAACCTGATGAGCAGGTTATTGGCTCACCAGGTTGTGAGAGTGAGAATAGTTGCGTATCTTCGCAGATGGCATCGGACACTTTTTTTGCCCGATAGTATAGAAAATGTCAGAACAAGTCTTGACTATTACATATAATTCCTCCCGTCAGGAGTCATACGATATTATTCCTGCATCAACCTTTGCCGTCTCTCCAAAGACCGACAAGGTTTTTACACTTGAAGATACCTATCCTGAAAGGTTTTTCAAGTGGGCAGATGATTTTATTCACTACATACGATAATCACTATGGATACAAACAAACTTACCAAGCAGATAAATACGATGCTGCACCCACGTGCGGCATTGATAGCATACTCCACAGATGGAGGAGATACATACTTCCTTGAAGTAAGGAGCATAGATAATGAGGGAGCCATGAGCGAAGGCCGTCCCGTAACGGTGGACTTCATCAACGAACTTATCAAGGGATATTCCGAGAGGCACAGCAGCACACCGCATGGTCGCATCCCGACAAATATGCTATGGAGTGATACCCGCAAGGGCTACGAGAAATATGTCTGGTATAACCCGCCACAAAAGCGTATGATGTTCTTCAAGGAGTCGCTACATATTGAGAATGCCGAGTACAACCTGCCAGGTGTCATCTATGAGGTGCGGGATGAGCGTATGAACATCTACGCATACATAGACAAGGAACTGAAGCCCGAAACGGAACTCTACGCTGCTCCGTTCTTCAATGTCACAGGGTCAAGCGTCTGTCTCGGCTCGGCAAAGATTGACAAGCCGACAGAGATTACCTACGACAAATTACTTGAGTACTGGGAGAAGAAGTTCTGGCTTACAGAGTTCTCACACCTCGGAGGTAACGGAAATCCCACAAAGAGCAACCTTGTACTGGTAACAAAGGCAGCAAAAGATGCTCCCTTCAACATTGAAGAGTTAAAGCCTCTAAAGAATTTGAAACTTAAAGATATACTACGATGAAAAGAGTACATTATACCGACAGCTATCTGCTCGTACCACAACACCCCGTAACGGTAAACCTTATAGGTGGTGGCGGTACAGGTTCGCAAGTATTGACAAACCTTGCACGATTGGATGTAACACTTCGTGCCCTCGGACATCCGGGACTATTCGTAACGCTATACGATCCCGATATTGTAACTGAAGCCAACATAGGACGACAACTCTTCGGGTATTCCGACTTGGGGCTGAATAAGGCGAATTGCCTGATAACACGCATCAACAACTTCTTCGGGAATGACTGGAAGGCAGTGCCGGCACTCTATCCCTCCAATATGAAAGATGTACGACAGGAACATCTTGCCAATATAACCATAACCTGTACGGACAATATAAAGTCGAGAATAGACCTCTGGAATGTACTCAAAGCATTGCCACAGTACAATTATACAAACTATCAGACACCTCTGTATTGGCTTGACTTCGGCAACACGCAAACATCGGGACAGGTCGTATTGGGTAGTATCCCGAAAAAGATAAAGCAACCCACTTCTCAAATTTACCAGACCGTACCGTCATTAAAGGTCATCACAAAGTTGGTAAAGTATGCCCGAATCAAGGAAGATGACTCCGGTCCGAGCTGTTCACTTGCCGAGGCATTGGAGAAACAGGACCTGTTCATCAACTCCACATTAGCTCAGCTCGGCTGCAATATCCTCTGGAAGATGTTCCGACACGGTATGATAGAGCATCACGGACTCTATCTAAACCTTGCGACAATGAAGGTCAATCCGATAATGGTATAATCAATAGTAGCTGTCATATTCACACAAATATGATGGCTTTTTTTATGCTATTGCCCACTTTTATAACAATATAGCCAACACTTTTAGCGTTTTATATTACATCACAGCCTTGAATAGCTATTAAAAAATGATAAAGTCACCTTAATTTTTTGCTTTATTAGTAATTTTGCGCTCCAAGGCATATATGATAAACTGTTCGGACTAACCCGAGCCTTAAATATAGGACGCAATGAAGATTCAAAGAAAGTTAGCCTTAGGCTATACTATTATTGTCGCCCTAATTGGTGGTATCGTATATACGTACCTGCACGAGTGGCGACAGATGAACAGATTGGAGCGTGAAGTGAAAGAGATTCACCGACTCCGACAAAATGTACATGAAGCATACGTGCATATGCTCGACCTCACGATGTTCGGTGAGACGATCCTCGAATGGGAGGAGGCAGACACCGCACTCTACCGTGCCAAACGCATGGAGGTCGACAGCATT
The DNA here is from genome assembly GCF_963931675.1 of uncultured Alistipes sp. Taxonomy (NCBI): domain Bacteria; kingdom Pseudomonadati; phylum Bacteroidota; class Bacteroidia; order Bacteroidales; family Rikenellaceae; genus Alistipes; species uncultured Alistipes sp. The sequence continues at coordinate 3,349,679 of NZ_OZ007039.1, forward strand.
CTCTGCGAGTTCAAGAACTACTATTCGGGAGAACGAATAGATAGTCTGCGGCATCTGATGGCAGAGAAGGAAATCCAACTATTCAATATCTCCCAACTCTTTGAAAAACAGGTTGAACTTGGCGAAGAACTTGCCGAGCGTGTCCCCGTCATCGCTTATGAGAGTACGCAGGAGCCCCCGAAGAAGAAAGGTGGTTTCTTGGGACTCTTCAAGAAAAAGGAGAAGACTCCGCCTCAATCCACAACTTCCACGAAACTCTACACCCTCAATCGTGATGTCATCAGGAAACAGTCCGAGCAGAGCAGGCAACTATCCGAAACGGCAGATAGTCTGGCACAGCGTAATCTCAACATCAACCAACGTCTGAAGAGTCTAATTGCTGCAATGGATGAGCGTGTCACGACAGACCTGCAAGAGCGTGAGCAACAGATCATTGAGACCCGTGAACGGACAAAAGTATGGTTGGGAGGTATAACAGCCTTCATCTTCCTTGCTCTGCTGCTCTCATACATCGTAATTATGCGTGACTACGGGCGTAAAGAGCGTGGTCGCCGCAAATTGGAGGCAAGCAACCGCAAAAATGCCGAGTTGCTTGAAATGCGTAACAAGATCATCATGACCATATCGCACGATATCCGTGGCCCGCTCAACGGTATCAGCGGTAACGCAGAGCTGGCTATGGATATGAGGGACAAGAAGAGACGCAACCACAAGCTCAGGAACATTACCATTCTATGCAAGCATGTCCTGCACTGTAATAGTCAAGACTTGTTCTGACATTTTCTATACTATCGGGCAAAAAAAGTGTCCGATGCCATCTGCGAAGATACGCAACTATTCTCACTCTCACAACCTGGTGAGCCAATAACCTGCTCATCAGGTTGTATTTTCCCTGCATCCTGCAATTGATATCTCCTTGCCACCTCCATTCCTTCGAGGAAAGTCTGCATGGGTGTTTTCCCGAAACAGTATTTCCCGGAGTGCGTCCTTTGCGTGTTATAGGAGTTCATCCAAGTGTCAAGGTCTGCCTGCAGTTGTTCTATCGAGGTGTATATCTTCTTCCTGAAAGCGATGGCGTAGAATTCGTTCTGGACAGTCCTGTTGAAGCGTTCACAGATGCCGTTTGTCTGCGGGCTCTTGGCCTTGATCTTGGAATGGTCTATGTCCTCGATGGCCAGATACAGTTCGTATTCATGTGTTTCCCTGTTTCCGCAGTATTCGGTTCCCCTGTCCGTGAGCATCCTCATCAGTTTCAGGTCATGCTGCTCGAAGAACGGAACCACCCTGTCATTGAGCATGTCCGCCGCCACGAGCGCGTTCTTCCTGTCGTAAAGTTTGGCGAATCCGATTTTGGAATAGGTGTCGATGACCGTCTGCTGGTAAATGTGCCCCACGCCTTTGATATACCCTACATAATAGGTGTCCTGCGCCACAAGGAAGCCTGGATAATAAGTCTCTATTTCCCCGTGTGCCTGTTTCTCCGCCTTGGCTTTTTCCAGCGCGGCCACCTGGTTCTCGTCAAGCACGATGCCTTCCTGCTCCACCTTGGTCGAAAGTGCCTTCAGGCGTTTCTGGAAGGTCTCCATGTCATGCCTGAGCCAGATGGAGCGCACTCCTCCGGGAGATACGAGTATGCCTTTCTTGCGCAGCTCGTTGGATACGCGTACTTGTCCCAAAGCCGGGTTGGCTATGGCCATCTGCACTACAGCCTGCTCTATGCGCTCCTCCACGCGGTTCTTTATCACCGGCTTTTTACGGGAAATCTCCTGCAGGGCCAGTTCTCCGCCCTGCTCGTACAGTTCCTTGAAACGATAAAAACTGTCACGGCTGTATCCCATAATCTTGCAGGCTCGTGACACGTTTCCCAACTGTTGGGACAGCTCAAGCAGTCCCAGTTTGTTCTTGATGACTTTTTCTGATGTGGTCATAACTTAATCTGCTTTTATGTTACAAATCTACTCTTTTTATGCGTAACTGTCAGATTAAGTCTTGACTAATTCACTACATTGAACAATGAGAGGTTTCTGACTGATGAGGAACTCTCCAAGATACTCAGAGTGAGCCGCCGCACATTGCAGGAGTATCGCTCGGCAGGTGCAATACCTTACTACCTTGTTCAGGGCAAAGCTCTTTACAAGGAGTCTGAGATTGAAAAGATTCTCAATGATTCCCATAAACGCTGCGTAGAGGAACAGCGATGGGTATGACCCTAAACAATAGCAACGACCCCGATTTGAGGCCGTTGCTATTGTTTTTATTATACTGTTGTCCGCTTCCATTTGATACATCTCTCAAACTTCAGACCCTCATCTGCGAGTTCTATCTTCTTGTCTGCTGTAACCTCACGCAAGCGTTTCATATCCTCATCAACCTTCTTATCCGTAACATGGGCATAAATCTGTGTGGTGGTGATGGAGGTATGTCCCATCATCTTACTTACCGTCTCAATAGGTACACCCAGCGATAAAGTAATATGCGTTCCGAAATTATGACGAGCTTTGTGGTAGGTAATATGAAAGCCATACACCTCACTCAACTCCTGCATTAGCATTGACATATAGTTTCGGTCCCAGGTATTGAATACCTTATCACTTTGCCGCTCATGCTTGTACTTTTCGATAATCCGAAGTGGTATATCCAACAGACGAATAGATGATAGTGTGTCAGTCTTCTTACGCTTGATGTGTATCCACCAGCTGCCATCTTCTGCCTGTGTTATATCGTTCACGGATAACCGTCTTAAATCAGCGTATGCCAATCCTGTAAAAGTCGAGAAGATAAACCAATCGCGTACCCGTTGCAATTGAGGCTTATCTACAGGCGTTGACATCAAGGTTTTAAGATCCTCCAACTTCATATGTCGGCTCTTGCGCTTAGGCAACGGTGGATGTAGTCGACAGTAAGGATCTCTACGCAAAGTGCCTTGACTGACGGCTCGCATTGTCATCTTTTTCAGTCTATACAAATGTTCGTGTACCGTCTTGGGACTTAGACGACAATCGCTTTGCAGGAATATCTCAAAGTCGTCATAGAACACCTTGTCAAGGCTTCGCAATGTGACATCTTCCACACCTCGTTTCTCCTGAATAAACGCTGCAAGGTGCTTGTATGAGCGTTGATAACAATCGTAGGTCTCCTTGATTCTATCCATGCCAACACGCTTCTTGAACTCCTCGTTATGTTCACGGAAGAGGGCAAGCAATGTTACAGGCTTTTGGCCGATACCCTTGACTGCGTTCTTGACAAGTTCTGCGGTAACAAAGCCTAAACTCTTCTTGATATGATTATAGTGTTCGGTTATCCCCTTGGTAAGTTCGTCAATGGCTCTGTTTACCGTTACGGCATTTTCGCTACGACCATCGGCACGACCCTTATCGGGATTCCAGATAGAAGGATTCACCGATACTTTCGTACCGATTTGTTCCCATTCAGCATCAATGCTAACTTTACACAATAGTTGGCACATACCATCCTTGCGTACTTTCGTGCGGTTGATGTAGAACAATATGGCGAAGGTACTGCGACGCTTCGTGTTCTGATTCTCTGTATTCTTGTCTGTTCTCATATTTAGTCGTTTTAATGGTTTCAAATGGCGATTGTAAAGCGTTCACTAATCTTGCTGTCGAGCCTTTTAGTGTCAGCATCAATCTTTTCATCGGTTACTTTGGCATAAATCTGAGTGGTATCCACCCGTGTATGTCCCAGCATCTTGCTGACCGTTTCCAATGGTACACCATGCGAGAGAGTAATCTCTGTAGCGTATGTATGTCTGGCCGCATGAAAGACGATTCTACGGTTGATACCGCATATTGCGGCAATCTTTTTTAGGGAAAGATTTACGTCTGAATTGCTGTACATAGGCAACAGCTTTCCATTGGGCTCTACATCACGATACTTATTAAGTATATGTAAGGGAACCTCAAGGAGCGGAACCTCATACTCGACCTTGGTCTTTTTACGGGAGGTCCGTATCCAGAGCGTGCCGTTTTCATCCGTTACCAAATCTTCTTTGGTCAACATACACATATCTCCATAAGATATTCCGGTGTAGCAGGAGAACAAGAATAAATCTCTGACGATGTAAAGTCTTGCATTATGCAATGGTGTTGTCATAATCAACTCTAATTCCTCTGCCGTGAGATACTTCTGTTCACGCTGTGGGCGTTCAGGCTCGTAACCCCAGAATGGATTGAAAGTAAGAATACCATCTGCTACGGCTTCATTGATAATGGTTCTAAAAGAGGTTGTAAGATGGACTATCGTACCAAGAGCCAAATGGCAGTCTGTTCGTAAGTGAAGATCATATTTCTCAATAAACGAACGATCGAGTGCCGTAAAGGGAATATCTGTCAGTTTGTATTTCTCATTGAGGAATTTCTCTACATGCATATAGGCATACTTGTAAGCACGAAGAGAACCTGCGACACGATTCACACCTACACGTTTCTCGAAGTTCTTGATAAAGGCGCGGAAATAACTCATCAAGGTCTGCTGCCCCGAAGCCATACCCAAAAGCAGGCACTTGACATCTTCGGCACTTACTCCTTCTCGTATTGCCGATTGTTCTTGATAGATATGTAGAGCCGAGGCTCTGATCTCGTCTAACTGACGGTTGATTTCGCGTGCTGCGACACTCTTGCCCGTAGCACGACCTGAGTGCCACATTGTATGTGGCACAGACATCTTAACGCTGAATGCCGCTTCTGAATACTTGCCGACATTCAACCTTGCCATTACGGGGCAGTTCCCTTTGGCATCTGCTTCGCTCTTTTTGAGGTAGAACGACACCTTTACATCTGCCTGATTCATAACTCATTTCTTTGGTTGCAAAAATAAATTTTACAGAGTTAATGAACGGCATGTAGAACATAGCGGAACAAGGCAACAAGTACTTGACAATTAATCTCATTCCCGTATTTTTCTTCCAACGAGAAAAAATGATTACCTTTTTCAGTGCAATGATAGAAAAAACAAGCGTTCTTTGTGGCTGTTGTAGGGTATGTGCAAGAGATTAAAGATGCTGTTTCTACCAACTTTCCCTTCCATAAAAAGGCAACGAATAGGTAGCATTTCTTTCTCTAATACCCACCATATACGGCTCCTTCTGCCGAAATTAACAATATGGTGAGGTAACACAAAAATGGTATATGTACCAACCACTTATCAAATTTCACCCTTATCCTGCCATTATTACGCAAGTTCTTCGTATATTTGCAGAATATAGGATGCGGTTCGGCATAGTCAAACCTGAAAACTTCGTTTTCGTTTGCCTCTGCACTCACCTTTTTGTATCTTTGCCATGTCATATTAGAGTTTTGCTTGTCTTCTTTTCGCAACACTAAGGTAAGTGAAAATTCTGACATGGCAAAATCCTGGGCAACTTTTTGTTGCTCAGGCACTTATAAATAATGTTAAACTATAGCGTTGCGGAATTAAGGATAAATAAGAATTTAGGAGATAATATAAATGGAAAAATACAACAATTGGAAACTTAAGTTTTATACAATATGGGCAGGGCAGGCAGTATCATTAATCACTAGTGCCATCCTGCAAATGGCGATTATTTTTTACCTTACAGAAAAAACAGGATCTGCGATGGTCTTGTCTATGGCTTCACTTGTAGGTTTTTTACCCTATGCGGTCTTTGGACCAGCCATTGGTGTATTAGTGGATCGTCATGATAGGAAGAAGATAATGATTGGTGCTGATTTAATTATCGCAGCAGCTGGGGCCGTGCTAGCTATTGTTGCATTGTATATGGAGTTACCTATCTGGATGGTTATGGTAGTATTGTTCATCCGTAGCATTGGAACAGCTTTTCATACCCCGGCTCTCAATGCGGTTACTCCACTTTTAGTACCAGAAGAACAGCTTACGAAATGTGCAGGCTATAGTCAGTCTTTGCAGTCTATAAGCTATATTGTTAGTCCGGCGGTTGCAGCACTTTTATACTCCGTTTGGGAACTAAATGCTATTATTGCCATCGATGTATTGGGTGCTGTGATTGCATCTATTACGGTAGCAATTGTACGTATTCCTAAGCTAGGTGATCAAGTGCAAAGTTTGAAACCAAATTTCATAAGAGAAATGAAAGAAGGAATGGCTGTACTACGGCAAAATAAAGGATTATTTGCTTTATTACTCGTTGGAACATTATATATGTTTGTTTATATGCCCATAAATGCATTATATCCTTTAATCACTATGGAATATTTTAATGGTACACCGATGCATATTTCTATTACGGAGATTGCTTATGCCTCTGGTATGTTGATAGGGGGTCTATTATTAGGGTTATTTGGGAATTACCAAAAGCGAATCTTATTAATAACGGCATCAATTTTTATGATGGGGATAAGCTTAACCATTTCAGGATTACTTCCTCAAAGTGGATTTTTCATATTTGTAGTCTGCTGTGCAATAATGGGGCTTTCGGTTCCGTTTTACAGCGGTGTGCAAACAGCTCTTTTTCAGGAGAAAATTAAGCCTGAATATTTAGGACGTGTATTTTCTTTAACTGGAAGTATCATGTCTCTTGTTATGCCAATTGGGTTAATTCTTTCTGGATTCTTTGCTGATAGAATCGATGTAAATCATTGGTTTTTACTATCAGGTATTTTAATTATTTGCATTGCAATAGTTTGCCCAATGATAACTGAGATTAGAAAATTAGATGCAAAATAAAATAAAGGGCGTGTTCGTATGATAGACAATATTATTCAATCAGTGACAGAAAAATTATCCTCTTTGCCTTATATAGAAACATAAATGCTATTAGACCACTTGAAGTTACGGTCATAAATCAAAAGGATGTTGTCCCTTGGAAATTTCCTCCTAAACATGAATTTATGTATGGTGAGTGGCTAAGGGAGCAGTTTGATAAGGGAGCAATTCCTGAGCCAACTTATGATCCCGATTTAGCAATTCTTTTATCTCAATTCTAAGTACATGACAAAAATTTGAATACATCAAATTTCGGGACATAAATTGGTCGAAAAAGCACGTTGGAGATTTCCTCCAAGCCGTACTTTACTAAAGATTTGGCTTTACGTCCATGTTTCAATGTCTTTATAGGCTTTACGTTTTCATCTTTATGTTCCCCAACGAGATACGCCCATACAAGAGCAATACAAACCATTGCCAGAAGTCTTGCAATCCGCTCTGTGTCGCGCAAATGCGTGTCTTCGATATTGAATCCGGAGGATTTCATAGCCCGGAATGCGGTCTCGATCTCCCATCGCCTTTTATAAGTGTCGACACCCTTTTCCGGGCGTTTGAAGCAGATGAGGATCTGAAGTTCAGGCACACCGTCGGAGTTCTTGATTCGGCTTCCGGCAAGATAAACGTACTCACCTTTGTGCAGGAAAAGCTTGTAATAAAATCTTTCCTGCCCCACTTTCAGGGAATTGAAGAGCCACCATGCACGGATTCTTTCCCCTGTGGAAGGCTTGACAAGCCAGAAATTCTGCCGGATCCGGATATAATATCGTATATGATTGCGGTTGAGCCAACCGATCCAATCCTTGCCGACAAACTCCCGGTCGGCAACAAGAGAGTCGATGCATTCGGAGCCGAACAGCCGGACAAATCGTTCAACGATTGCCTTGCGTTCCTTCCAATTGGAGTTCCCTTTCTTAGGCAGAAGGCTGAACATCAATGGGAATGCAATCCCCTTGTATGCCACGCCGAGCATGAGGATGTTGATGTTGAAATCACCGAACTTCCAGTTTGTACGGTCCATGCTCAGCACCAGCCCTGTCTTGACGGGAAGCAGAGAGTATATCATCTGCGCCACAAGGTCAAAGTTGAGGGCGTACTTGGCTATGAATCTTTGAATGCGGCGAAGGTTGGAGTCCCTTTCAACAGAGGTTGGCATTGCCGCCGCGAGTTTATGGAGGCTTACGGTCTGTACTACACACAGGGCATGGAGCATGAAAGCCATAAACTTTATGCGGGCCAGATTCATCGATTTCCCAAAATGTTCTTGCATCATCGGAAGGATTTGGTTAACTTTGCCCAAGTCCTTAAAGTCAGTTGTCTTCATACGAAAAAGCGGGCAAACTTTTCTTTAAAGATACTGATTCTTAGGGACTTTTGCAAATATAAACAACTAATAATTAGGCATATAACAACATAATTTATATTTTGTCATCTACTAAAACCTTTGCCTTATGTTAAATGAAAGAAATATGATGTTCAGAGAAATGCGGCGCAAACGCCAGTTGTTGCCGCCCGAAGAAAGCTTGGCGATACTGGAGCGCATGACCGGCGGTACGCTTGCCCTTCATGGCGATAACGGATATCCGTATGCTGTCCCCGTGAGCTATGTGTATGCCGACGGGAAGATTTATTTTCACAGTGCCGTGCAAGGGCATAAGATGGATGCCATCAGGCAGCATCCCGAAGTCTCGTTTTGTGTGGTGGAGCAAGACCGGATAGTTCCTGCCGAGTTTACAACCTATTTCCGGAGTGTCATTGTCTTCGGTAAAGCCCGTATCCTGACCGATGAGGTAGAGAAGCGTGCCGCTATGCTTCGGCTGGCAGAGAAGTATTCGTCCGGCGAGTCGGGTATGCAAGACGAGATAGACAAGGGATTCGACCATCTGGTAATGGTGGAGATAACCGTCGAGCACATGACAGGCAAGGAGGCTATAGAGCTGGTGCGGCAGAAAGGGAAATAACAGGTGGGACGCTTTTCCGTCAAAGGATGGTTTTTATCAGATAGTAAAAACCGGGAGAAACAGCAATCCCCTTGTTTCGCTTTGCCGCAATGGGCAAGAGAAGCAAGGGGATTATTGCGTCAGGGGAACCGAATGTCCGTTATTTGATTTCGAACTCCTCCTTCATGTCTATTTCTTCGTTGTGCGCGTCATAGAATTTATATTGCAGGAAGGCAAGGCTCTGGTTCGGGATGATACGGATACCGAAACCATATCTCATCTGCCACTTCCGTTTGAGCGACATGAAGCCTTGGTTGATATAGGCAGCCACATAAGGGTGGATGTGCAATGTAAATTTCTTGACCTTCAACTTATTGACCAGGTAGTCAATTTTACTTTCCAGTGTATCTGTAAACAGAATGGAAGGCTTGATTTTCCCTTTGCAGAAACAGGTAGGGCAGTCTTCGTCGGTGGCTACGTCCATAGCGGGACGCACACGCTGACGGGTAATCTGCATCAGACCGAATTTGCTGAGGGGCAGGATGTTGTGCTTTGCACGGTCTTTCTGCATGTTCTGACACATGCGTTCGTACAGTTTCTGGCGGTTTTCGGCAAGGTTCATGTCGATAAAATCGACAACGATGATTCCTCCCATATCTCTTAACCGAAGCTGGCGTGCCAACTCATCGGCAGCGCCCAAGTTGACGTCGAGGGCATTGGCTTCTTGCCCGTTGGCCGATTTCGAACGGTTCCCGCTGTTCACGTCTACTACGTGAATCATTTATAACTACCATATCCGTAGCCCAGAGTCGTTATCGTGGTTTTGTCAATACCGGTTATTCATTTGGCAGCGGTGAGTATGGTTTCAGTCAATGGCATATCAACACTGTCCATGGCGTAGATCTCTTTCATAACAATCTTTTCATTGGAGGAGGTATAGGGTTGGGTATTTCAACAGAAAGCGACATACTTAAAACATACAGTCTGCCTGTTTTCGCAGATGTACGTTATACACTTTGTAACTTAAAAGTTAAGCCATACATAGATATGAAAATCGGATACTCTGAACTTTTTGAAGAAGAACATGATGGTGGAGGTTATAAAAGTGGAGGTTTTTATATTTCCCCCTCTGCCGGAATATCACTGCCTGTCACAAAAAAGACTTCAATTCATGTTGGTATAGGATATACGTATAACCAGGCAAAATATGAATTCTCTTATATACCGGGAATTGGCTCCATGGGTAGGAATAATAAAAGATTTAATGCTGGTGGGTTGACTTTATCCGTTGGGGTTTCTTTTTAGAACCAAACTTAAATACAGGGGACAAACATCCCTCACGCAAGCATGTATCTGTAATTTACATACCCATTCCAAAACCCCGACTTCTTTTCCTGGGCTGGTCGAGTTCTTCCTCCAGCTGCTTCTTCCGCTGTGGTGCCTGGTTGATTTCCGGAACTTGGGAAATACTGTTTCCCTGTTGTTGGTTCTCTTCACGGCCTTGTTCCTGGTGCGGTTCCTGAAGATCCCGGCTCCATTCGGCTTTCATCTTTTCAAGCCGTTCATGGTTCACACGTTCCGCCCACTCCTTTTTCTGGAAGATTTCTTTCGGGCTTCCGTTCTTCATGGTATTGAGATAGTCGAATGTCTGTTCCGGAGCCCGGTCATACCCTGTGCGCTTATCAAATGAAGATTCACACTTTCGGAAAAAATCTGTCCTGTCAAAACCTCCCTTCACGTTTCCGCAGTTCTTCTTCCCGGTGTGGTTGGTCTTCGGACTTAGCTTCCTGGTGTTGCTCCTGTCCTTCCGGCTGACGATGATATGTGCGTGCATGTCGTACCGGTCGGCTCCCTTCCTCTCAAAATGGATCTTCCCGTAATACTCGATATCCTCTTTGTTCAGGCCTTTTCCAAACCCTTCCGCATAGTGCTGCATCACATCATCACGGACATACTTTCTCATGGCTTCAGCCTGTTCCTTCTCTGTCTTGCCCATTTTCTCCAGCTCCCGGCTGGAAGGGCTTACCGTGATCACATAGAACTTCGCATCGTTCCGGCTTAATTTTGCCTTGTTGTTGTCTATCTTGAAGGTTACTTCCTGTGCGCTTATATAGTCACGTGAGTTATTGAAAAACGGCTGCACTTCCTGGCCGTTCTTCATGCGCTCCAGATCCTCATGCTGGAGGTAGGTCGTTACTCCTGTGCAGCTCCCTGTATTGGCATAAGTTCCGGAACCGCCACCCTGAATTTTTATATTCATAGTCCCCTCCTTTCCTTTTCCCTCTCATAGACTTTGTTTATATCATCGAGTAGCCCGGTCTTTCCTTTTGCATCGAGGAAGGAAACTATATGTTGCATGGCTTTAAGTTGTGCTGTTTCGTTGGCTTCTATCCGCTTGAAAATGGCCTGCTGGTTCTTCCTGATAGTTGCATCAGAATCCCGTACCGCTCTTTCAGCTCTGTCAATAGCTTTTCCCTTTTCGCTGGATTGGTTCATCACCTCGATGAAAAGTTCGCTGTTCTCCTTCAGGAACCGCCTGAACTTTTCTTCCGAAAGTAAGGATGAAAGGCTTATGGTTATCTGTGTGCTGGCTCCGGCCAGAGCTTCACAAGCCGGACGCACAAGATCCGTTTCCTGTTTCTTCAGGAATGCGAACACCTGATCCATGCGCTTGATAAGCTTCTGCATTTCCTGTGCCGGGCTTTCATGCTCGATATCTTTATCGTTCCATTCCAGTATCGTTTCACCCAATAGAGAAAATTTTATCATTTGAATATTGATATTGTTTATTTCTTTTCGGAGCTCGTCTATTTTTTTATTGCCAAGTTCTAATGCTTCTATCTCCTGCCATTCATAGAGGCTATTATATGCCATACATCCGATAAGAATGGAGATAAGTATATATCCCAACCGTATTGCCTTATAGAAATTTCCTGACCGCTCCATTATTTTGATGACATTGTTTTTTGAAACATGAATAAAAGTTTATCGTTTTCGTTCATGCGGATATTATCAGAATAACCGCCTTTTGTTATTTGATACCCGCATGGCTTAACCATAAAAATGCCTAAGCCCTTAGTGTATGAACTTATTTCTGAGGCATAGTCTTTACTTGTATTTAATGGAACTTTCCCTTTAATATGACACCACTCATTATTGCAACTGATGTCTTCAATCTCAGACATCATTTTTTGCAAATCTGTAATAGCTTTGGAACTTGCCTCCTGGGGTATCTGCAACTCAAAATATAGCATCGGTTCGAGAATGTCCACACCTGACTGTTGCAAAGCCAGCCTGAAGACATAAGGGGTCAGCTGCCTGAAATCAGCAGGTGTACTTACCGGGCTATAATATTCGGCTTGAGTAAAAGTCACTTTCAGATCTGTCACTTCCCATCCATGTAAACCAGATTGGCAAGACATACGGATTCCTTCAAAAACGGCATTTTGAAAAGAATGGTTCAGATAACCATAGGAGATGTCACTTTCGATCTGCAACCCTGTCCCTAACGGCAAGGGTTCAAGAGTCAGCCCTATTGTGGCCCAATAAGGGTTGGGTGGCACTTCGATCTGAATAATCTTATTGACCTTTTTTACAGGTCGTTCTTTGTAGATAGTCTTGATCTCATCAAAATGGACCTTTACGGAAAATCGTTCTTCCAGCAATGTCTGTATGATTTCCTTTTGGGTCAAACCATATAACGAGATTTCCAATTCATCGCTATATGAGTTTATGGAAAAGGACAAAGACGGGTCTTCAATCCACAATGTATTCAGAGCGGATATAACCTTGCTCCTCTCTTCGGGCTTGTCTGGCCGGACGGAGGATTTGAGAGCGGGATGCTGATGAGATAATCCTTGAATCAAACAAGGTTTAGCACCTAAATAATCTCCGATTCGAAAATCTTCCATATCCTCTACAATCGCGATATCATTGGCACCCACTTCATCAACATTTATCTCTCTGCCCTGATAAATAGTTTTCAGATTTTTAATCTTGATGGATTTTTCCGAATCGTTGATTCTTACAACGTCTCTAAGTCTCAGACTTCCGTCAATTATTTTTAGAAAACTTCTTTTATGTCCTTTGGGGTCATGCTCTATCTTATAGAGATAAGCTGAAAGTCTGTCTGAGACTGATGCCGGAGGAAGTATAAAAGAAGTGATGGCGTCCATCAACTCATTGATGCCGATATTGAACATTGCTGATCCATGTAGCACCGGATAGACTTTGGCTTTTGCCACAAGAGCGATTATCGTATTCCAATAATCAGTCGGTGGAATTTCGCTATCCGCCAAATATCGTTCCAATATGTTGTCGTCATGGTCGCATACAAATTCTTTGTATTCTTCCTTTATATATGTTTGGGAGCAAACTGGATAAACCGATCCATCGACAACAGTTTGCATACACAGGACATCTTGCGACAGATTTGTTTTTATATCCAGATACAAATGCTCCAAATTCACACCGGCACGGTCAATCTTATTGATAAATATAATTGTCGGGATTTGCAGCTTCTGTAAAGTATTGAACAGCAACTTTGTCTGCGCTTGTATGCCTTCCTTTGCGGATAAGATGAGGACTGCTCCATCAAGCATTTTGAATGTCCGCTCCACTTCCGCAATAAAATCCATGTGTCCCGGAGTGTCAATGATATTGCATTTCACCCCGTTCCAGATAATAGATGTCGTAGAAGCCCGGACAGTAATTCCTCTACGTTTCTCTATATCCATAGAGTCTGTTATGGTGTCACCATTATCCACACGGCCGCACTTTTCCGTTGCTCCACTGGCAAACAGCAGATTCTCGGTTACGGAAGTTTTTCCTGCATCAATGTGAGCAAGAATTCCTAAATTTATAATATTCATTTGGATTAAGCAATAATATACTACAGTAGATGCGTTGTCGAAACGCACCTTTTAATACCTCCTCGTAGCATGTGAGAACTACAGGATTACTAACTCGTATTAATATGTATATTATTACTGCCGCATAACGATTACAAAATTACACAAAAAAATATATCTAACAAAAGTGGGAGGATTTTTTAACTTTTTACCATAGACATTTTATTAGGGAAGCGTAGGTTCAACTGGCAAGTACAAATAAGTAGAAATGTTTGAACAACACCGTTTTAGGAAGTTGAAAAATCAAGTTTCTCTCTCGGTATAGCGTTTATTTTGGCCAATATCTTCTTTAGTTTAGCATTTGTGTATTTCCCATTCGTGTTCTATTTAGCTCCTTATTATGAGTATGTAGCAAGTTACTTATCAAATTCAGCCTCTTTGAGGGTCAAATATGGTTTTGCAAATGGTGACTGACAAGACATAAACAAGGTCAGCAGGAATTTTTTACATAAATGGACATGAATGTATATAACCTAAAATAAGAATAAATTTTAATAAGGGCTGCCCAAAAAGAAAAAAATGCAGTTGCCATCCTATAGATACTTGCAGAAAGGATAAAATTTACTTTTAGACCTTTTGGGATAGCCCTTATTAATACTTCAGATAAAATTCCTTAGGTTATATTTTCAATCCTTTGGACCGGGTTTCCTCCTTGGCATACAGTCCCGGACGCCCGATTATGACATGGTTGGCAACGATACTATCCGCCGGACTGCGTATCTGCGGCGGTGCATTTTCGGGATATTGCGCCTGCCTGTTCCTCACATCTTCCGCTTCCGGCTTGAGCTGTTGCCCTTCATTCTCCTTTTCTGCGACTTCGGGCGTGGGTGGCGCAAGCTCCAGCTGAATTTTTCGGTCAAGGGCGGCAAGTTCGGACTTCAACTGCTTCAGCTCGTCCTCCTTCTTCCACACCTTACCCGCTATCTCCTGTAACTGCGGTATCTCCATCTCCAGCACCTCGTTCTTCGCCTTGTACTGGTCGATGATGGAGGGTATCCTCTCCATCGCGTTGAGGAAGTTGCGGGCGGCGGCCAACGGGTCAGCCATCGCCAGATGCCCGTTGTTGTAGGTGTACTTGTAGTTCCCCTCGACCACGAAGCGGTTGTCGGTGAACTCCAATCCCTCTTTGAGTATCCTTTCGCTCACCACCTTTATCGGAAAACCGTAAAGTTCACCGACCTGCGTGTACAACCCTCCGGTCGTGGCATTCTTGGCTATCTCCTGCAAACGCTTTCCGATGACCTTCTCATCGGCGGAATCCACTCCGTCCACCTTTATTATATTAAGGCGGTTGCCCTCCTTGTCGGTCTGCACCACCGACAGGAAGCGGTTCCAGTCCTCCGTCATGGCATCTATGAAAGCCGTGTTGTTGCGCAACTCGCCGGTCTTTGACTCCAGCTTGAACTCCGAATCACGCTTGCCCTTGTTGAACGACTTGCGTTCCCCTTCGAGCGATGCGATCCGCTTTTCCAGTTTCGCCTTGTCCAACAGGTCGGTATTGCCGGAGAGCAACGCCATGTATTCCGAGAAATTCATGCCCGATTTTTCGTCCATTGCCCCCTCGTCGATGGTACGCGCACCCATCGCACCGCTTTTGAGCTGGCTTATGAAAGTCTGCTTGCAGTGCAGGAGGTTGAACTTGTAGCTGTCCAGTGACTTCTCCACCGCGTAGATGATTACATCCACGTTGTTCCCGGCGCGGTTCCTGAAGATCCCGGCTCCATTCGGCTTTCATCTTCTCAAGCCGTTCATGGTTCACACGTTCCGCCCACTCCTTTTTCTGGAAGATTTCTTTCGGGCTTCCGTTCTTCATGGTATTGAGATAGTCGAATGTCTGTTCCGGAGCCCGGTCATACCCTGTGCGCTTATCAAATGAAGATTCACACTTTCGGAAAAAATCTGTCCTGTCAAAACCTCCCTTCACGTTTCCGCAGTTCTTCTTCCCGGTGTGGTTGGTCTTCGGACTTAGCTTCCTGGTGTTGCTCCTGTCCTTCCGGCTGACGATGATATGTGCGTGCATGTCGTACCGGTCGGCTCCCTTCCTCTCAAAATGGATCTTCCCGTAATACTCGATATCCTCTTTGTTCAGGCCTTTTCCAAACCCTTCCGCATAGTGCTGCATCACATCATCACGGACATACTTTCTCATGGCTTCAGCCTGTTCCTTCTCTGTCTTGCCCATTTTCTCCAGCTCCCGGCTGGAAGGGCTTACCGTGATCACATAGAACTTCGCATCGTTCCGGCTTAATTTTGCCTTGTTGTTGTCTATTTTGATCTCAATTAAGAGAAAATAGTATTAACCTTTTCGGACCAGAGGCAACAGAAGTGATTGAGCCTGTACCAATGACAGATATTCGAAGGGCGATTAAAGAATCCTTACCCGGGTTGATAGCTAGCATTGAAGGTGACGAACACAATGTGATTTTAACTTTAGCCAGAATGTGGCTGACATCCTCTTCCGGTAGAATTTGCTCAAAAGATCAGGCTGCTGAATGGGCGATACCTAAATTAGCCAAAGAGCATGCTACTTTACTTGAAAAAGCAAAAAAGGCTTATTTGGGAGATTATGATGACAAGTGGGAAGGAATGGAGACTGAGATAATTGAACTCGTTAATTATTTGAAAAGATCTATAGAGTCTTCCCTTAATATTTAAATCCTTTTCGAATAGTTTAAATACAACAGTGATTAGTTTTTA
The DNA here is from genome assembly GCF_963931675.1 of uncultured Alistipes sp. Lineage (NCBI taxonomy): Bacteria > Pseudomonadati > Bacteroidota > Bacteroidia > Bacteroidales > Rikenellaceae > Alistipes > uncultured Alistipes sp. The sequence goes on from NZ_OZ007039.1 coordinate 3,365,946, forward strand.
ATGCGTATTATTGGTGATTATTACTTCGATATGTTCCCTCATACCTCGTTTTCTCAAAAAACAGTAAAAAATTGATAGATATGTTTCCGCATACGTCGGGCTCTAAAATTAGCCAAAGACATCAATTCCATCAACTCGAGCCACGTGGAGTGCGTAGTTTTGATGTCAAGGGTAAGCAAATAAAGGGCGAAAAGAAAGCTATAAAACTGCTTGAAACTTTTGAATACCTCAAATCCGCAACTACGCGCCTATATGATACAGAAGCGAAAATAATCTGCATCGTTAGTAAAAAGGGGGCACAGTGCATCGAATGTCACCATAAAGACATATAAACGCCCCTTACCCCACCATGCGACTTGAGGCAATACGCAAAGTCACGACCATAAGTTGTCGGTGTTATCCAAAGTCATTCTGGAACACATCAGCATAAGCGTTGTTGCATGAATAGATATTCAGCACATACTGCCTTGATGTCCTGCCCCATTTGGCTGGCACAGAGATGAACTTGAAGACAAACGCCTTGATGCGGCTTGTTGCTTTGAGTCCGAACCTCTTCACGTCAAGCCTCGCCATGATGAATTTATAGAAGTTGCGTATGAGTGCCGTAAGCAGAAGAAACACCGTGTTTTCTCCCATGAAGGATTTTGGAAGCCTGTTCCAGCCGAATCCGTTATTCATTTCATCGAAGATGCGTTCCTTCCCTCCACGGAGGTTATAGAATTTGACAATCTCTTTCTCGGAAGACTCGTAGTCATTTGTAAGGATGCAGCGGTAGGTGTATTCGCCTTCCCACAGGTCAATCTCACCGTCAATTCGCTTCTGCCTTTGGATTACAAGACGGTATGCCCTCCCTTTCCATTTCTCAACAAGAATGGAGTTCAGTTCAAACTCAATGCCGCCCAGTTCCTCTCTCTTCCACCCTCTGAGTGCAAAGATGTCATCGTAGAGCGAACCGCAGCGGTTGGCGCGGATATAGAAAGTCATGCAATGCTTTCCGACCTCTTCCACAATTTCCTCTGAGCAGGATCCGCAATCTGCCCTGAAACGATTGACTGTCAATCCTTTCTGTTCAATCCTCTCAAAGAATCTCCTCAACGTGTCCTTCTGGTGGAAACGAACGTTAGTGTTGCCGTCGCTGTTCTCTATGCCGACAATCATGTCGCCAATGACAGCCACACCTGGACGGTACCCGAGAAACTTCTTGTATGTGGGTTTCGCATCAAACTTCTCAGCCTCTATGAACTGGTGGTCGAAGTCAACGTCATACCCCTCGCCCTCTTTCAGCTGCCCTGTGGACAATAGGCAATTGAGGAGCAGTGTATTCAGCATGTCTGCCGTGTTGAAGTCGTAGGTCTTGCCAGTGTCGGATGTGTAGGAAATGTTATCCTGGGTCAGTTCCTTTATGGCTCTGAGAATCGTGTCGGCACTGCATGTGCGAAATGTCGGATGAAGCGAGAGGTGGTACATCAGATGAGTGGTGACATCCTCTATGCATGAGCCGCCACAGAAATAAACGCTCATAAGCGAACGGATGATTTCGCTGTATTGATAACCATACAGCCTGCATCTCATACCGAGAGTTGAGTCGATTACAGATGAGAGATTGGAGTCAAATAGCTCCATTATTGAAAAAATTCCTCCAAAAGGAGAGAGTTTCTCAGATTTTATTGCTACCTTTACCATGTCTGTCGGGTTTGATACATATTTTGATTTGCAACACTAAGATAGGTGAAAAATCTGACATGGCAAAATCCTGAGCAACTTTTTGTTGCTCAGGTACTTAAAAAGTTATATTTGTAATAGTGTTGCGGAATTAAGGATATAGATCCCATAAAATGATCAAGGAAGGTCTTTGCCACATCAGATGCTCTGCTGCCGTTATTGTAATGATAATAAACCAACTTGACATGCTTTGCAAAGAAAGCCCATAAGTACTTTCTCCTGTAAGCCTTACCTTCCGGTGTTTCAACTCCAACGAGTTCGGTAGTCTCATCAACCATAAGGTATTTTGCCTGTTGTACAAACTTCTTGAAGACATCTTCCATAAACTCCCTAAGCCTGGAGATTCCGTTGTGGATATAGCTGTTCAGCGTGGTATTGCTTATATGGATGCCTTCTCTTGCAAGCAGTCTTATCTGTCTGTTCTCAGGCATGCTGAAGTCATATTTCAGACAAAGCAGACGGGCAAGCAGTTCAGGAGAGAAGATTCCTCCAAGGTTTTTCAAGGGATGCTCCATCGTGTTAGTGAAAGTGCCGTCTGCAAGCTTTACCCTTGCCACCTTGTACACATGTTCCACGTTATGGGCACGCACATGTTCTATAAACCTGTATTCCCACACATCAGCCATTCCGTTGCGGTTCATAAGCCTTGCACCATCCGGGAGTTGGTAATAGTCTTCTATTTCATGTACCACTACCTTGTCCACCTTCAGCCTGGTCTTTTCCGCACGTGGTGCGGTTTCCTTTCTTCTTGAAGGCTTGCTGTTCTGTGCTGTTGCGTTATCGGAAGAGGTATTGCCACCAGCTTCGTTACCATTGGCCTTATTATCATCATCACCTTTCTTGTCAGAACCGTCATATTCGGACTTCTCCATTGCAGACTTGTCAATGTTACGGTTGTTCAGCAGCCTTCTTTGCTCAGATGTACGGCCGAAACGGTGTTTCCTGCTGTCTTCAAGCTGAAGTCTGAGATTGGATATCTCGTTTGCAAGCATCATGTTCACCTCGTCTTTTGCTTCAAGCTGCTTCCTCATAAGTTCCATTTCTTTCCTGTAATGTTCAACCGTGGTTGATTGCTTTTCGAGGGATTCTTTGAGGTCATTGATTGTATCAATCAGAGTTTTTGAGTTCTCCTTGTTGGATTTTTCAATAGACTCAAGCCTCGCAATCAGTTCTTTATTCTGTTTGCGAAGCCCTGCTTTTTCCTCATTCGCCAGACCCAGCTGGCAGCAAAGTAACTCGTATGCTCTTTCATCAATCATGATATAAAGGTACGAAAAATCAGGCAGTTACGCAAACTTTTTATCGATTATTTTTGTATTATTCCATTGTAAATCAACGCCTTATTATTCATTCTTTAGGAGTTACATACATTCTGTCGACTACGATACTTTCCGTCAGGTAAGCCATGTCAGACCACTGTATCCGGTAGCATTTTGACACCTCGTCAAACACAGGTTTCTTGAACTTTCCCATGACAGGACGTTTCTCGTAAAGCACATAAAAACCGCGTTCGTAATGAAGTATCTTGACGACCTTCCGGTTACGGGACATGAACATATATACATTGGACGCATCACTAGGGTCAAGTGACATCTCTTGCCTTATACTTTCACACAAACGGAAGATGCCTTTCCGTAAATCCACATTACCGTTGAACAGGTAATAGTTCAGGTTAGCACTCAGTCCAAGCATATCATCCTATCATTTTATTAAGCAACAGACTCAGATCAAGAACGCTGGTGTTTCTCAGAAACAGTGTCGCTCCAGACGCCAGTTGTAACTTAACCCATTTTATTGGTGGTTCGCCTTCAGGCTGTTTCACCTCCATCTTTACAGTCGGACTGTTGCAAGGCTTGCCGGTTATCTGGACTTTAGCAACCTTGGGCTGATCAACCAGAACTGTCTTGCCTAACTTCTCGCTCCAAAGCTGATGACGTTGCCAGTTCATGAACTTGTCGTAGTTTACTCCATAATCCGCACAGAACTCGCGAAGATCCTTGGTCTCGCTGCATAACTGGTAGAGGTCATATACCTCCTGATAGTTTACTTTTTCTTTCGCCATAATCATTGTTGTTATTTGGTTATGGCGCAAAGGTAGGTTTGTGAATAATGTGCGTCAAGGCGGAAAATAGAATGCTTACGATGGAGCATACACACCTGAAGATAAAATCCTACAAAGCCCATTTACCCCGGTAAATGAGAAAATGGGCTTTCATCACTTTTGTAACCTGTCTAACAGGAGCGTTCGTACCACCTCATAGCCTTCCTGCGGATTGAACTCTTCATCCGGCCGAAGCAACTGCATGGTATCACCCAAGAACTCATCATCCTGCATTTTGTCTTCCATATTGATAATAAATTCTTTGTAAGTAGGAATGTGGTCAACCACAAATTCCATATACTTCTGATAGCAAGCCAGCACGTTGTCTATGTTGATGTCTGATGTGGTCAAGGCCTTGTACAAATCATACAAATCACGTCCTTTTCTCCGTTGGTACAAGGCACGCAGTTTTGTACCTACCAGTTCATCCAACTGGTAAGTCAGGACATCGCATTTTCCGTTATACCATTTGTTGACCACTGAAAATGGCATACGTTGCATAGGCAGTACACTGAAATGTTCCTTGCAGTTGATTTCCACTTTCAGATGAATCGGGACCACTGGTATGGATTCTGATTCCAGCCTGAAAATCAAAGTGTTGTTGTGCTTTTTCTGCTTCACTTTCGGCTCCCCGAGAAAAGCGAGTGTATCTCTTATATGGTCATAGGTCTCTTTGATCGGTTCTGCATTAATCTGTACCAAGTCAATATCTTCACTGTACCTGGGTTGGGGCGAGAGAAACAACTTGTGTAATGCGGTCCCTCCGCGAAAAGCCAGATGGGAAGCAAGATATTCATCCTTGTATATCTCAGTCAAGGCTCTGCATATCAGCAGATCCTGTTCGACCTGTTCGGACTCTGTCCATGGAACATGTTCGCTCCATTCTCTGATTGCAAATTCCGGTATCATTCGTCTATTTCTATTTCCTGGTTAATGATTACTTTCCATTTCTTGTCAACCTCACAACCCTCTGTCGGTTTGTTTATCTTAAACGGTATCTTTCTAAATCTCAGTCCTGCAACCTCCATTTTGGAATATAAGGTTTCCGCCAAATCCGCTCTTTCCAATACATGTTCCAGAATATAACCCAGACGTTGAAAGACCGGTATGGCCGATGTCTTGAAAAAGGAATCATCGAGGCTGTCCAGATTCATTGTCTCAGCCAATTCATTCAACACGGTGCAGACGCGATTCAGACCACCTACACTTTTTTCGTTTTCCACCAGGTCAACAGCTGTCAGTTCAGGACAAGAAACATTGATGTAACCTGTCTGCGTCTTGTGCTTCCTTACAAATTCCATACTTATTTCCTTCTTGGAAAAGAACAATATGGATGTTCCGCTCTTTGAAGTATTCCTCATGCTCGGTTGTTCCACCATGAGGGAAAATGTCTGTACTCTTTGATGTGACGCGCCATAAAATGAAGCCGCATTCAAAAGAGCAACATAATATCTTTTCCCAAGATAGGACATCAGCTGATCCATATAGAAAACAGGCGGAATTACGCCTTTTAACGAATATTCCACAGGCATAATGACATAAAAATTACGCCAGGGAGAAACAATCTTCGCTTTGGCGGCCAAACGGTACAATGCGGTTTTGATATATACCTTACCCGCTGAAGGGAATTGCTTTTCTATATCCTCTTTAGTGAAGGTGTAATATCCCCTTACTTCCCGGCTTTCAATCCAATCTGACAAAGTTTCTATATGCTTCTTCATAACTTAGTTGCAATGACATTGCAAAAGTAGTCATTTTTTGACTACTTACGCAGATTTATTGCATTTTTTGTGTTGAAAGGGAATTTTTCTCCATATTTCTATAAAATGGCATCATAAGCCACGCTTCACTTGATAAGTCCCTTCAGAGAAGTTAACTCGGAGGGCGAATACCTCCACGTTCAAGCCTCCGGTTTTCGGGACACAAAATTCCCTGCGGTAATTTTCCGCCCAAAAAAACGCTCCGGTATTGCCGTCCGAGTTAGGGAAAGGACCGGGACTTAGCAAGCGAAGCGACCTACGACGCATAGATACAGGTCAAAATAAAAAAGAATCCGACGGGAGAACCATGCTCCCGTATGCCATCCCAATGGATTACGCCATCCGGTTATTCCCGTAAACAGAATTCCGCTTCCTGTCACAAAAGGACACATCAAGGGGGACAAAAGCAGCTCGCTCCCAACTCTGCATAATTACAGTTTTTCCTTTTCTTCCGTGCGGCTGCGTGTACCGCCATACCCTTGTCTGTCCGGCCTGTTCCACCCTTTCCTTTGCCGTCTTTCGTTTTTTCTCCTTTTCCTGCCATTTTACCCCGTTTTTTCACTCCGTTTTCTCCGGCCTGCGGTGTAATGTGATGACACATGGTGTAATATATATCCTAACACATTGCAAATCAATTATTTATCAATTTTTCTCCTATATATTTGCGGTGACAACATGAGTTATCAACACTAAAAATCAAAAATTATGGCAAAGAAAAATGCAAGGGAAGAACCCCCGAAACCGCAGGTCTCCGAAAACGAGCAGATGAGTGACATCGTGTTCATCCTCGACAAGATGGAACTGATTCTGGAAGCGGTGTCGCAAATCGGACAGGACGGAAAATTCAACACGGTAGCCGCCGACAGGCAGAACCGGAACTCCTTCCTGAAGATTGACCGCTATGCAGACGCCTTCGAGAACTTCATTAAGAACTTCTGGAGCCAGCTGAAAGACCCGACACGTTTCGGAATCCTCTCCGTCAAGGAAGACAGGCTGGACGACCCTGCCGTACAGCAGGCCATCGAGGACATCGCCGCAGGAAAAAAGACAAAAGCCGTGGAGGAATTTCTCAAGCAGTACGAGATTGTTCCGCGCAACAAGGAAAACCAAAGTATCAACCAAAAAAATCAAGAAGAAATGGCAAAGAAAAATGAAACCCAGCAGCAGGCTGCCGCAGCTGACAGCCAGCCGCAGACCCAGTCCCCACAGTACCGTTACAACGAGTCCATGATCAACTGGGAACAGCTCAAGAATTTTGGAATCTCCCGTGAATACCTCCAGGAACGCGGACTGCTCGAACAGATGCTCAAGGGATACAAGACCAACCAGGTAGTACCCATCAGCATGAACTTCGGCTCGGCCGTACTGAGAACGGACGCACGTCTGTCATTCCAGCAGTCCATGGCAGGCGAAGTGGTGCTCGGCATCCACGGTATCCGGCAGAAACCCGACCTTGACCGACCGTATTTCGGACATATCTTCTCCGACGAGGACAAGAAGAACCTGCTCGAAACGGGCAACATGGGACGTGTCGTGGAACTGAAAGGACGCAACGGGGAATATATCCCTTCCTTCATCAGCATCGACAAGCTGACCAACGAGGTGGTCGCCATGAAAGCGGAGAATGCCTTCATCCCGAGGGAAATCAAGGGCGTGGAACTGACAGAGCAGGAGCAGAATGACCTGCGTGAAGGCAAGAAGGTCTATGTCGAGGGCATGATCGCCAAGTCCGGCAACGAGTTCAACGCCTTCATTCAGGTAAATGCCGAACGCAGGGGTGTCGAGTTCATTTTCGAGAACGACAAGCTCTTCAACCGCCAGACACTCGGGGGCGTGGAACTGACACAGAAACAGATTGAAGACCTGAACGCCGGGAAAGCCATCTTCGTGGAGGGCATGCAGCGCAAGGACGGCGAGGTGTTCTCCTCCTACGTGAAGCTGGACGAGGCGACAGGCCGTCCGTCATACACCCGCTACAACCCGGACTCCCCGGAGGGCGCACGTGAAATCTATATCCCCAACGAAATCAACGGGGTGAAGATTACGGCGGAGGAACAGCAGCAGCTCCGTGACGGCAAGGTGATTTTCCTCAACGACATGGTGAATCGCAAGGGAGAGGAATTCTCCTCCTTCATCAAGGCCGATTTGGAAACGGGACGCCTGAGCTACTCCCGTACGCCGGACGGTTTCGAGCAGCGCGAGGATTTCAAGATTCCAACCAAGGTATGGGACGTGGAACTGACCAGACAGCAGCGTGCGGACCTGCAGAGCGGAAAGGCCGTGCTGGTGGAAGGCATAAAGGGATATGACGGGAAGACCATCTCGCAGTACGTCAAGGCGAACTTCAACCAGGGGCGTCTGGACTTCTACAACGAGAATCCTGACCGCAAGCGTGACGCCTCGCAGCGAAACGTGGTGGCCAACAGCCAGCGACAGGAACAGGGAAACCGCAAGTCAAAAGGTGCGAGCATTGCCTGATGGCAGGTTACTGAAAAATGAATGTTGAATCAAAAAAAGAAAGAAATATGAAAAAGGAAAACGGAAACGACATGCCTTTCAAGGCTGATGAAGTGAACTGGGACGAACTCTCCGGTATCGGTATCATGAAGGACGAGCTGGAACTCTCCGGCGAAATGGACACCCTCCTCAGGGGAGAGAAAACGAAAGTGATGTCCCTGAGCCTCGTGCTCCTCGGCGTGGACGTGGTGATGGACGCCACCCTGCAGCTGGTCCGCAAGGGCGAGGCACCGCTGCTGGAAATCCAGGGAGTGACACCGCTGGGCAGATAGCCTGAGAGCAATTATCAAGTAAACCGATGTCTTACCGCCGTTTCCTGTCTTCCGCACGGAAAACGGGAAACGGCTTAATTTTTATCCTAACAATATGATAGCAATCATCGCAGAAAAGCCGAGTGTAGGCATGGACATAGCCCGTGTAGTCGGGGCTGATACAAGAAATGACGGCTACTGTTCCGGCAACGGATATATGGTAACATGGGCACTGGGACACCTCGTGTCGCTGGCCATGCCGGACACTTACGGTTACACGAAAACAGCGGCGGAGGACCTGCCGATGCTGCCGGACCCGTTCCGCCTGGTCTCCCGACAGGTGCGCACGGACAGGGGAATGGTCACGGACATCGCCGCCTCGAAACAGCTGAAAGTCATAGAAAGCGTGTTCAACCGCTGTGACAGCATCATCGTGGCTACCGATGCCGGTCGCGAAGGGGAACTTATCTTCCGCTGGATATATGCCCTCCTGGACTGCAAGAAACCGTTCCGCCGCCTGTGGATCTCCTCGCTGACCGACGAGGCCATACGGAAAGGTCTGGAGGAACTGAAGGACGGCTCGGAATACGACAGCCTGTACGCCGCAGCGGACAGCCGCGCCAAGGCGGACTGGCTGGTGGGCATGAACGCCAGCCGGGCCCTGGCCATCGTCTCCGGCTCGTCCAACAACTCAATCGGCCGTGTGCAGACGCCGACGCTCGCCATGATATGCAGCCGCTACAAGGAGAACCGCAGTTTCGTATCCACACCATACTGGCAGCTGCATGTCACCCTCAATGGAGGCACGTCACACCGCCGCTTCTTCCATCCCGCGACCTTTGACGACAGGCAGAAGGCGGAAGCCGCCTACCGCAGTCTCTCTCCCGATTCTTCGGCGACGGTCACGAAGGTGGAGCGCAGGAAAACCCTGCAACAGCCGCCGTTGCTCTACGACCTGACGGCACTCCAGAAGGACTGCAACGTGCACCTCGACCTGCCCGCGGCAAAGACGCTGGACATCGCCCAGTCGCTCTACGAGAAGAAGCTCATTTCCTACCCGAGAACGGGAAGCCGCTACATCCCGCACGACGTGATGGCCTGTGTGCCCGGTCTGCTGGAAAGGATTATGGCCATGCCCGGATTCGCCACAAGTGCCGGAATCCTTGACTTTGCGCGTCTCAACACCCGCAGCGTGGACGACAGGAAAGTGACGGACCACCATGCCCTCATCACGACCGGCATCGCACCCGAAGGGCTTTCCGAGGCGGAGGAGGCCGTCTATACGCTGATAGCCGGACGTATGCTGGAGGCGTTCTCGCCCTACTGCGAGAAGGAAATGCTGCTCATGGAGTGCCGTCTGGAGGGGATGGACTTCCGCTCGAAGGGTTCTACCGTGGTCAGCCCGGGATGGCGCGGCATCTTTGGCCGGAAAGAGGACCGGGAGGATGACGAGCCGGAAACCGACGAGGGTACGGCCGTATTTGCCGAAGGGGACACGGTTCCGGTTTCAGGATTCGGACTGGCCCAGAAGAAGACCGTGCCCAGACCGCTCTATACCGAAGCCACGCTGCTGGCGGCCATGGAGACCTGCGGCAGGGAGATAGCCGACGAACAGGCACGCGAGGCCGTGAAGGAGCTGGGCATCGGCACGCCCGCCACAAGAGCCGCCATCATCACCACACTGTTCAAACGTGACTATATCGCCCGCTCCGGCAAGAGCATCGTCCCCACGGAAAAGGGACTCCATATCTACGATGCGGTGAAGGACATGCTCGTGGCGGATGTTTCCCTGACAGGAAGCTGGGAGAAAACCCTGCTCCAGATAGAGCGGCACACGCTCGGACCGGACACGTTCATGGCATCCATCACGGACTACACCCGCAAGGCTACCCGTGAAATCCTGAACCTCAGCCTTCCGGCAGCAGCCGCCCGCACATTCACCTGTCCCAAATGCAAGACCGGACACATCATCGTCAGGGAGAAGAGTGCCCGCTGTGACAATAAAGGGTGCGGACTGACCGTGTACCGCAGATTCCTGAACAAGGAACTGACGGACCAGCATCTGGAACAGCTTTTCTCTTCCGGTTCCACACGGCTCATCAAGGGATTCAAGGGAAAGAAGGGTGTGGCCTTCGACGCTTCGGTCACCTTTGACGCCGGGTTCACCCTGACACTCTCGTTCCCCAAAAACGGGAACGGCAGGAAAAGGAAATGATGAAGCCATCCCGATTCGCGGGGCAAAGGTCGCAGCCCGCCCGTTTCCACCGGCAAGGTCGGGCCTGACGGTTTCTGGGAAAAATCATCCTCGCCCGAGGCTCCGGTATTTTTCCCGAAAACCTTGCCTGTGGAGGCGGACTGCAAGAAAGCCCCTGAAACCGGGAATGGCATTCCCGCCAAACAAATGAAGATTATGAAAGCAAAAGAACGTATCAGAAAGATAGCGGACAGCAGATGGGCAAGGACACTCGCGCTGGCCGTAACAGCAGCCATCATATTCAGCTGGCTCTATTCCCACGGCATATCGCCTGTATGGACCGCCGTGGCCATCATCTGTTTCAGGGGACTCTTCAGGTTCCTCTACCGTGTAGCCTGTTTTCTCGTGGCACTGGCCATCATTCTGTGCATACTGAGTTTTCTGGTCTTCTGAAATCTGACGATATGGAACATGCACGGAATTTATCATTGCAGCATAAGGGAGCTGTCCGGGAGCGGGCGGCTCTTTTTGTATCCGTCACAACCGGAAATGACACGGGAAGAAAAGGAAATGGACTAAAACACAGACATTGGCAAACCGAGAACTACAGGGCAAAGTTGGCAAACGCTTCTTGTCGGACGGCAAGGTCAGGCCGCAAGCGGTTTCGGAAAAAATCATCCTCGCTGCGCTCCGGTATTTTTCCCGAAAACCCTGCCTTTCCGGAAGCATTTGCCGTTGGGCCCTTGTAGTTCAACGGGCTGCCAAAGCCCTGGTATTCACAGTTAAAAATTAAAGAATATGCAACAAGCGATCATCACAAGACAGTCACCAGCCCCGATAGGGATGCCCGTGACAAGAAGACCGAAAGTACACGTCCCGCAACCGGCAATCAAGCTGCCACCGAGAGGGACCACCGGTCCGGTTCACATCTCAAAGCTGCTGAACCCCGTTCTGGAAATATGCAGGCATCCTGACAGGGACAGGCTGCTGGCAGAATTTTTCAGCGAATATTGAAATTTATCGTCTAATCATTTAATATCTGAAACTATGTTTTTTACAGCAATCCACCAGATGATGACGGAAAGCGTGGACCTCACGATCGTCATCCGCAAGACAAACGGACAACTGACCGTTTCCACATTGCCCAAATCGAACGGACTCAAGGACGAGGCCCAGAACCACATCGTGCCGCTGACAGTTACGGGAACGCCGCAGGAACTTGACACCG